>NZ_JAKKRN010000004.1:0-248648 GCF_025654245.1 Shewanella sp. SM29 | reverse complement strand
TTGGTGTGCCACCCTGGCGTTCTAGTTTTAACTGTCTCACCCATTTATCCATAGTGGATTTACCTACGTTCATCGCCTTTGCAGCTTCGATGATGCTATGGTTTTTATCGAGGACTAATTGGGCAGCTTCAAGTTTGAATTCAGCACTAAATGTTTTTCTGGTTGTCGATCTCATGTGTTCACCTAAAGTCATCTACGAGGTAATAATATCACCTCTATTTAGGTGGCCAAAATTAGTGTGCCACTACAAACTTTCGTCTATATAGGGTTTACATAAGGTATATTTGAATGCGTATCACAAAAGAGGTAAGATCCGTGACGTGAGACATTATTCAAATGTCTTACCCACAATTGAACTTAAGGAAACACTTTGAAATCTAGCTTCGTAAGCCAACTGCCCGCCAGTAAAACTGTAAGCACTAGCTGTAAGAGCTGTAATCGCCTGACCGAGATCGAAGGTGAACTAGTGTGTTTTCGCGAAGGGCAGATCATTCGACTCACTTTGATAGATGAGTCAGTACCTAAATTGAATCTTTTATGTGAAGGTTGGAAAGCGGGGAAGTTGAACGGCGTAGCTTAATTCAGCCATATTTTATCTCTGGAGTCTCTCTAGAGCATCAAGAATAGAGGCTCACCTCTATTCTCGGACGTTCTCACCTAAACTGTACTAAAGCACTAGCGAACACACCTAACGCATACCCATAAAGTCACTTGTCGGCGCGTTCATATCGCGGATCACACCTGCCAGCACCATTTCTGGATTGACTTTAGCCAAGGTAAGTCGCCGAGTAGTAACCAACAGGCCCGCATTCAATTCAGCATGAATGCGTTGCAATGAATCATAATCAACACCACGTTTTTTCAATGTCGCCATGATGGCATACCAATCAGTGGCGACTTTTTCTTCTTTGCCTTCAATATTAGCTCTCAGTGTAATATTTTCCATGCCAGATCTCTTCCGATTGATGTGTTGGCATTGAGTATAGAGAGCCGAAGCTGAATAAAGACTGAACTGTATTACGCTATTAACTGCTCAGATGAGTATGTTGTTGCTCATTTTGTATCCGCCATAATTTGGCATAGAGACCATTTGCCAACAGCAAAGTCTGATGATTACCTTGCTCAACTATTTCTCCTTGGCTTAATACGACTATTTGATCGGCATCAACTATGGTCGATAACCTATGAGCCACCACTAGGCTAGTGTGCCCCTTAGCGACTTCCCGCAGTGCCGACAAAATAGCTTGCTCGGAGCGACTATCGAGTGAAGATGTCGCCTCATCAAACACCAGCACTGGCGAGCCCTTCAAAATGGCCCTTGCTATCGCGACCCGCTGTTTTTCTCCGCCAGATAGCTTTAAGCCGCGTTCACCCACCTTTGTGTCCCAACCAAGGGCAAGTGATGCAATAAATTGCTCTAAGTGCGCTAATTTAATAGCGTTACGCACCTCTTCATCCGTCGCGCTTGGGCGACCATAACGTATATTTTCGACTAATGAATCGTTAAACAGCACAGTATCCTGCGGCACTATGGCAATGGCACGCCGCAGCGCATCTTGGGTGAGATGGCGGATATCTTGTCCATCGATTTTAATCGCACCTTGGTCCACATCGTAAAATCGAAATAGCAGTTTAATCAGGGTCGATTTACCTGCACCACTATCACCTACAACAGCCACCTTTTTACCGGCTTCAACCTTAAAGCTCACGTCCCGCAGAATTTGCCGCTCATCGTAGCTAAAATTAACATTTTCAAATATCAACTCACCCTTAGTGGGTTGAAAATCGAGTGCTTGGGGTAAGTCGACTATCATAGGATGTTTATCAAGTAGGCTAAACATGCGCTCAATATTGGCTAACGCGCCGCGAATTTCGCGATACACAAAACCTAAGAAGTTAAGGGGTAAAAAGAGCTGCATCATAAACGCATTAATCAACACAAAATCACCTAAGGTCATATCGCCATAAGTAACTCTGTATGCCGCCAACGCCATCATAGCCGTCATCGCCAAAGCGATAATGACAGCTTGTCCACCATTGAGCGCAAACAAAGATAAGCGGTTTTTACGTTTGGCGACTTCCCACTGTTCAAGCGCTTGGTCATAGCGCTGCGACTCATACTTTTCATTATTAAAATACTTCACCGTTTCATAGTTCAGCAAGCTGTCGATGGCGCGGGTATTCGATAACGAGTCAGCCTTGGCCGCATCACGTACATACTCAGTACGCCATTCGGTCGCGACCACAGAAAAAATAATATAAGCCAGCACAGCAACAAAAGTGATAGCCGCAAACGCAATGCCATAGTTATAGAAGAAAATGCCGATCACCATGACAATTTCGAGCAAGGTTGGCACTATGTTGAACACCATAAAACGCATGAGGAAACTCACGCCGCTGGTGCCGCGTTCAATATCGCGGGATAGGCCACCGGTTTTGCGCTCTAGATGAAAGTCGAGGTCCAGTCGGTGTAAATGGTCGAATACTGCTAAGCCTAAACGGCGGATCGCCCGCTCGGTTACGCGGCCAAACAAGGTATCGCGGATCTCCCCCGTAATCGCCGTTAGTAAACGTACCGCACCATAGGCCAACACTAATCCTACGGGCACACTGAGGGCTTGCGCGGTTTTATCGGCATCTAAGGTGTCGACCAAATGCTTCAGAATAAAAGGTAGAGCCACGCTGGTCAGCTTAGCGATGATGAGGCATGACATCGCCAGCGCAATACGACCTTTGTATTCCAATAAGTAAGGCCAAAGCAGTTTCATGACGTGCCAGTTTAATTTATCGACTGGACCTTCAAAATATAACGTTGGGCGCATAAGACATAACCTTGAATGAGTTATGCCAATTGTAACAGTTCACACCGAACATAAGCTAAGCGAAACTAGCAAAGTCTGAATAAAATCAATCAGATTATCCTGACAGACAAATAGACTTATTCACGACATACTCAGCTGCTATTTTGATTGCATTTAAAGTCAAAACATCATACTTACGCATTACACTGGCGTATTCACAATAAATGAATTTATACTGATTTGTGTTCAGGCATGTACCGTTTTACTTAACCTCAGAGCCGTATGTAGGAGGATAAGAGTGCAATGGAAGAAGGCTTGGCACAGAGTTGCTGCTGTTGATTATTTTTGCAGTTTTGCCCAAAATGCCATGGAGGCGGTTATACAAATCAATAGAATTTGTTAACCTCTACGCGCTAGATTTTGCGATTCATACGCCCAAGTTCTAGCGAGAACATTAAGACAAACAAATTAAATTAAGATCAAAGGAAGCTTTATGTTGGATTCCGCTAAAGTTCAATACCCGCCATTACCACTGATCCAAACTTGGGTGTGGATGATGATCGAATCAGGCAATCCAGAGATACAAGATAAAGGTAGAAACAACCTTATTGCCGCCTTTGGTAGCTTAGCCAAAGCAAATGAATACATTGTTGAAATAAGCAATAAATAGATAAAACAAAGGCGCCGGGATAGCGCCTTTGTTTTTACTTAACCCGCAATCGTTAACGGCTAACTCAGGTATAGTTGCGGTTTATGTTCGCTCGAGCAGACAATTAAACCTGACGGCGTTCGATAATGCTTTGGTTCAAAATGGCTAACAGACGCTCGGTATCATCCCAACCAATACACGCATCGGTAATACTCTGCCCATAGCATAACTCTTGACCTTCAATAAGATCTTGACGACCTTCCACTAAATGGCTTTCTACCATAACACCAAAAATAGCAGTATTTCCCGCCGCCACTTGTCCAGCAACATCTTCAGCAACCACTAACTGACGTTGATACTCTTTACTACTATTCGCATGGCTAAAGTCGATCATGATGTTGTCGGCAAGCTTTGCTTTTAACAATTGCTGGCTAATCTCAGTGACATGCGGCGCGCTATAATTGGGCTCGCGGCCCCCCCGTAAAATAATGTGGCAATCAGGATTGCCCTTAGTCGAAACGATCGCCGAATGGCCCAACTTAGTCACAGATAAAAAATGGTGTGGTGCATTGGCAGCACCTATCGCATCAATAGCAACTTTGATCGTACCATCAGTACCATTTTTAAAGCCGACCGGACAAGAAAGACCCGAGGCTAACTCTCTGTGTACTTGAGATTCTGTCGTACGGGCGCCAATGGCTCCCCAGCACATTAAATCAGCCATATATTGTGGGGTGATCATGTCAAGAAACTCACCCGCGGTTGGCATACCGCTGTCGTTCAAATCCACTAATAATTTACGGGCGGTGCGTAAACCATCATTGAGTTTAAAGCTGTTATCCATGTAAGGATCGTTAATCAGCCCCTTCCAACCCACTGTGGTTCTTGGTTTTTCAAAATACACTCGCATCACAATTTCGAGTTGATCTTTATAACGTTCACGCAGTGAGACCAAACGCTGTCCATATTCCAACGCAGCTTTGGGATCGTGGATAGAACAAGGCCCAATCACCACTAATAGACGATCATCAGACTTAGCCAGAATATTATGGATACTATTACGCGCATTAAACACAGTCGCAGAGGCTTTTTCGGAAGCAGGAAATCGTTCAAGAATCGCGATAGGTGGAAGTAACTCTTTTACTTCTTTAATGCGAACGTCATCATTTTGGTAATACATAATTTTACTGCTCCAACGCTGGTGTTTTAGGCTATTTCTATCGCTGCGATAAGGGATCTCAACTGCAATACTGAGTTCAATTTATCGAGTCTCAAGCGCCAATGCAACCAAGTTGTCTCCATTTCAAAAAATCAAATATAACTTATTGTTTTAATATATTTTAAAAAAATAAAAATTCAAATATGCCAGCTAACTCACAGCCTTGATGAACAAAATCGAATATGGCGGATAAAAAGGAATAAACATATTTGCTGCAAGTGTATTTAGGTGCCCTATATTAGCAAGCAAAGATGTTTACCCGTAATAAGCATAATTGATGGCCAACTCTCAATAGAAAAAAGCGGACAAATGCTAATGCTGTAACATGACTTGTAACTTGCTCTGATAGCGTTGACGCTCTGACTCATCTCGGCTCAAAGCCAAGGCTTTATCCATATTCAGTTTGGCACGCTTTTCGTCCCCCAGCGCCCAGTAGGTTTTAGATAAACCGAAGAAGAACTCATGACGATAATCCGCTTTTGCCAACGCCCTTTGATACCAAGCCAAGGCTTCATCGTATTGATGCTCATCATAGGCTTGCTGCCCCATGTCATAGTAATAATAGGGATTACGTATTCGCGCTAATTCAAGCACTTTATTAATTTCGGCCCATTCATCAAGCCGCCCCTGATCCCCTAAAATCAAGGCTAAGTTATAAAGCGTTGTCAGATTTTTCGCATCAAACTTGAGTGCATAGCGATAAACCTGTTCGGCCCGCTTTTCATCACCTTTATGCCGGTAAATAATGGCGAGCGTGTTGAGTGAAGGCACAAACTGGCCGACTTTTAAACCCACTTTAATCAAGGCATAGGCCCTGTCTAAATCACCGTTCACCAAAGACTCTGCCGCCATATTGTTGTAAAACATGCTGATTAAGGTCTGCCGATCCACTTGGGTTTTACCGTATCCCCGTAGAGCTCGCTCTGGCATAAAGTCCACTAAAACTGCGGTAGATGACACATAAACTGAATGTGCGTTTTCAGGTGGACGTAAGCGTAAATTCACATGCCCATTGATTAAATAGAAATCACCTTGCTTATCCCATACGGGTTCTATCGCAATATCTTGATACTCAGCACTCACATTCAATATGTCCGCTAACGCAGAAGTCATGACCACTAAAGACATGCAATTACCCGCCCTTTGGGCATAGGTTTCACGGGCAATTTGGGTCAGATTATCTTGATATAGAAAATCAATGTTAGCGCTATTGGTTTGACTCGCATTGATATAACTAGCTAGCCATTCATTGGCTAACATGTTGTTATTATGTGACAAAGTGTATATCCCATAGCGACGTTTTACGTCTGTCACAACCTCGGGGGGCAGATAAAAGATATCCGCAACAGAAGGAATATCGGCCACAGGGGTAAACAGTGAATCGGCAAGTAACGACTCAAGATCCGACGGATTAGGCTCAATGGTCGTCGAGCTACAAGCAAACAATTGACTGAATACAACGCTCAAGATCGTACTCAAGTATACGGCTCGGAATAGTTTCGACATACGCCCTCCCACACCATTAGCTCCTATTTGAGCTTATTACAAATGGTGAAAAAGACGACATAAAATGGTTACAAAAAATGATAATCGCGATCGATTGAAAATAATTGCAAATAATTTAACGAATTAACTATTGTGAAGGTCGGTCAACTTCTATGTATAACTCACGCTGCTGATAATCATACGGCCGATAGTTATGCTCCCCACAGGTAAAATGTCGATAGGGTTTCATGACTGTAACGCAACCTGAGGGTAAAGCCTGCAAAATTTGGATTTGCTGCTGGCGACGAAGCGACTCCTGCCATTCAAAATCCTTGAGCACTTGATCACGCACGGCAAAGGCATCGACAGGCTCACTTGAGCGATTAACGATCACTTCTCCTGCAAAGGCAGAAACCGATATCCAGCCAGAAATGACGATAAGACTTAGTCGCGAAAATTGACCTATTGTTTTTATATTCAAGCTCATAGAACACTCCTTAATTTATACAAGAAAACAGAATTGCTCAGTAATTAAGCTTGCGACCCAGTGCTTAAACTTCAATCACATTGATTACCCATAAAAAAGCAGAGCCTAGGCTCTGCTTCACTATCCCTCGATCCAAGCTAAGTATCAAGGTGAATCACGCGTTAATGTGCAAGTTTAATCAGCCCGCATTTTTGACCGTAACAAACTCAGGATAGGCATCAATACCGCAGTCAGAAGCATCCATACCGTTGTATTCTTCTTCCTCAGTAACACGGATCCCCATGGTTATCTTAATCACATACCAGACTGCAAATGATGAGCAGAATACCCAAGTGAAAATGATCGCTGCCCCCGTCAACTGTCCGGTAATAGTTGCATTGGCATTGGATAATGGCACACACATTAAACCAAGGAAACCAGCCACACCATGTACTGAAATCGCACCGACGGGATCGTCGATCTTAATGCGATCTAAGCCCACAATCGAGAACACCACCACGCCGCCCGCCACTAAACCAATCACACCCGCCATTAACAATGAAGGCGAGAGAGGATCTGCCGTAATTGCCACTAATCCAGCCAAAATACCGTTAAGGATCATGGTCAAATCCGCTTTGCCCCAAATCATCTTACACACGATAAGAGCTGAGATGGCACCAAAAGCCGCTGCAGTATTAGTATTCACAAACACTTTCGCCACTGAGCTTGCATTCGCCGCATCCGACACCATTAATTGCGAGCCGCCGTTAAAGCCAAACCAGCCCATCCACAGAATAAACATACCTAAGGTTGCCATTGGCAAGTTAGAGCCTGGAATAGGATTCACTTGGCCATTAGGCCCGTATTTACCCTTACGCGCACCGAGCAATATCACGCCAGCAATCGCCGCGGTCGCCCCCGTCATATGCACAATACCGCTACCAGCAAAGTCTACAAAGCCCAGTTTAGCGATAAAACCTTGGCCCCAAGTCCAATAACCTTCTACTGGATAGATAACCGCTGTCATCACCACAGAAAAGAACAAGAAAGCCCACAACTTCATCCGTTCCGCCACAGCACCAGAGACAATTGACATCGCCGTTGCCACAAATACAACTTGGAAGAAGAAGTCAGATTCTAATGCATGGCTCGCATCTGCTGATTGCGAACCAATTAAGGTGCCAATTGACGGTAACCAGCCACCTTCAGTGTTATCCACATACATGATGTTGTAGCCAACCAACAGATACATCACACAGGCAATCGCGTACAGCACAACGTTCTTAGTTAAAATTTCAGTGGTATTTTTAGAGCGAACTAAACCCGCTTCTAACATAGCGAATCCCGCCGCCATCCACATGACTAAAGCGCCAGAAATCAAAAAGTAAAAGGTATCGAGTGCAAAGCGTAGTTCAGTGACTGTGCCGCCTAATTTCGTTAATTCTTCCATTGTCAGCCCCTTATAGCGCTTCAGTATCAAGTTCACCCGTACGGATACGGATAGCATGTTCTAAATCAACGACGAAGATCTTACCGTCACCAATTTTCCCCGTATGGGCCGCAGTGGTAATGGCCTCAATCAACATGTCGAGATTTTCAGCCTTAGTGGCAATTTCTAGTTTTACTTTTGGCAAAAAATCCACCTGATACTCGGCGCCGCGATACAACTCTGTATGCCCTTTCTGACGGCCAAAACCTTTCACTTCGGTCACCGTCATGCCCTCAATACCAATTCCGGCGATAGCTTCACGGACATCATCCAACTTAAACGGCTTGATGATAGCGCTGACTAGTTTCATCCTGACCTCCAAAAAAACGCGATTGTTATTAACTTGTATCAAAGGTAATTCAATCATTAGGCCAACAATTTAATCTATTGATTATTATTGGTTTAAATTTTTTAACACTATTTTTTAAGGTTAAAAACGCACCATAATCGAGCACTAACTGGTGCGATGCACTCTTTTAGTGAGCAGTTTAAGTGCGGCAGCTATTCGACCTTAGGCCTATTGGTAACAAGGTTAAATTAGGGTCTACTGGGGGAAGCGTAAATCGAGATGAAATCTGAGCATCACAACACAAGCTCTTAGACAAAAGCGAAGATCATCACTAAGACAATCATCAAGCGCAGAAGGAAGGCCCGATGTTAAAACCAGAAGAATGTGTTCTCGTTATCGTCGATGTGCAAGGAAAACTTGCACAAATCATGGATAACAGTGACAAGCTGCATCAACAACTACAGACCTTAATCCAAGGCGCACAATTATTTGAAATTCCCATACTGTGGTTAGAACAGCTACCCGATAAACTCGGAGCAACTAGCCCTGAGCTGCAAACCTTACTTGCGAAAACCAGCTCACCCATTGCCAAGCAGCATTTTAGCGGCTGGCACTGTGACGCGTTTGCAAAGGCATTAACTAAGACGAATCGCAAACACGTCATACTCGCGGGTATTGAAACCCATGTGTGTGTTTACCAAACCTGTTGTGACCTTATCGAGCAGCAATATTCGGTGCATTTAGTCGCCGATTGCGTATCGTCACGCAGTACTGAGAATAAACAACTCGGGATCCAAATGATGACGGCCAGGGGCGCCCTATTAACTAACGTAGAATCGTTATTATTTGAATTACAACATCAAGCCCAAGGCGAGCGGTTTAGGGCGTTATTAAAACTGATCAAATAGCGACTTAGCCCGTGGTATTTCTTCAGCCAGCATGACCAACGCCTGACATTACTCGATATTTTTTTCCATAAAAAAGCCCCCGCTGAGTCAGCGAGGGCTTTTATTTACATGAGGGGTTAGCTCATATTGAAAACTCAACCGCGATTGATTAAAACCTACTTATAAGTGGCTTCGCGTTTTTTCGCTTCTTCATCCCACTTAGGTAACATGTCTTTCTTAAATGCTTCTTTCTCAGCATTCATCTTTTTCATGTCCATACCTAAGGCTGCTTGTGCTTTAGCTTTAGTAGAGATATCAGGAATCGCAACAGGATCTGTGATGCCTTTTTTACCGAGTAATTGCGCTAACTTCACACGAGCATCAGCAGCTTTACTTACCGAAGTTCCCAGAATACGCAATGCTTCATCCGGTGCGTGAGCTGCAACACCATGGGAAGCAATCGCTAAATCCCAACGCCATTGTGAGTGGCGGATATCTGTCAGTATGGGTTTCATTTCTTCTTCAGTTGCGCCAGCTTTCCACGCAGCCTCTGCTTCAAAGTGTGCTTTGACTAATTGCTCTTCCGCTTTCAACTTCATTTCTTTGACTTTGGCTTTACGCTCATTAGTCACGCCAACCAAAAACTCTTTAGTCTGGCTATGGCAAGTTGCACAGGTTTCTTCAAAACGGTCGAATGGATTGCCCACTTTATGATCGGTAAACTTCTTACCTTCAGCACTGGTCACTTTTGGCATGTGACAGTCAACGCAACTCACATTATTCATGCCATGAATACCCATTTTCCAGGTTTCATACTCTGGATGCTGGGCTTTTAACATTGGTGTCTTAGAAAGGGCGTGTGTCCAATCAGAAAATTGGATTGAGTCATAGTAGACTTCCATTTTTTCAACTGTTGTACCCATATCCCAAGGGAATTTAACAAAATTCTTTTTGTCGTCAGTTTTCTCAAAATAATACTCAACGTGGCACTGAGCACATACCATTGATTCTTTATCTTGTTTAGACGCTTTGCTGAAAGGTGTACCTATAGCTTCAAAAGCACGGTCTGCATAAGGGCGTGAAATACGTAACTTTGGAGAGCTTTTTTCATGGCAATCACCACAACCAATGGTATTTGTCACTTCAGGGCCACCCTTTGACCACTTACCTTTGAAGTAACCATCTTCGCCTTGCTCTTCAATCAAGCGAGGTACGTCAGGGCTCTTACAGCTCCAACATGCCATCGGCATAGGACCATCTTCCGCATTAGCGGGTGCACCTGTACGTAGCGTGTTACGCACGTCAGTTACCGCATACATGTGGCCGCGTGGTGCATTATAATCTTTAGCAAAACCATAACCCGCCCATAAGATCACCATATTAGGATCTTGTGCAAGTGCATCCACTAGTTCTTCACTTTTAGCGGTATCATGCCAGCTACTGTATTGATTCTTAAATTTATCTTTATAAACTTCGTTGCGAGGCTCTGTTTTATCACTCGCCATTGCGCCCGCTGCCATGAAGCTGGCGGCAACCAGTGCACTCAGTGCAAAGGACTTACCTGTCATCTTCTTCATCATCTCATCTCCGTGTTGCATTATTGTTGTAAATCACGACATCTCCATGGTCAAACTTAGTGATTTAACCCTGCTAAAAATATACCTCTTAGGGGGTATCTAGGTTGAAGTTTGCGCTAGATCAAAATGTAAAGGTGTTGTTGTTCACATTTCTATACTTTTGTTAATGTATTACATTATTTTCTAATGTAAAAACCACTGCAAAGTGCCATAACAGCGGCCATCAAAATGAACAGCGGATTAATGAAACGAGGTAGTCTAACCTCAAAAATCTTAGGATTAATGTTAGTACTTATTCTGCTCTCTAGTAGTTTATCGACTTTTGCTATCATCAATTTGTCCTACAGCTTAGGCGACGCCAAGGCGATTAATGCCTCAGGGTCGCTGAGGATGCAAAGCTATCGGTTAATGTTTTACGCCAACTCAGGCAGTGATGCTGCGCAGAATAAAATTACCGAATTCGAAAATACGCTCTATTCCGACACATTAAAGCCCTCGGAAAGTTGGTTTAGTCCGCCAGAAATTGCTGCTCAATATCAGCTTGTCATCGATAAATGGCTGGTGATGAAACACTACATAGAACAAGAAAACTCCCGCGATTATGTCGCCTCACTGAAGGACTTTGTTGATACCATAGATTTACTGGTGCTTGAGATGGAGCACTACGCCGCCTTTAAACTCAGGCTCCTTGCCGCCAGCCAAATATTAGGCTTAGGCGTCATGCTCATTATCGCTTTTGTGGCCGTGCGTTTTACAAAGAAGAAAGTGGTGATCCCGCTGCAAAAATTAATGGAATCGGCCAACACGATTTCTAAGGGTAATTTTGAAATTGAAATGCCCGAGACCGAATACATTGAACTCACAGCGCTGACCCATGCCCTACAAAAAACAGCTAAGGAACTCGCGACGCTTTATGGCAACTTAGAATCGCAGGTAGCAGAAAAAACCTTAGCGCTGACAAGGGCCAACAACGAGCTGGCATTCTTATATGATAACCTACTGACATTAAACGCAAATAAACTCGATTACAAGGCTCTCAAGGCGGCGCTGAATCAGTTAAAAGGCTATGAATCACTCGACTACCTAAGACTCATCATTCAATACCCAGAGCAAGAGCTTGAAGTGATTGAGGCCGATGGTGGCTGGCCAGATATGACTCAAGAGAGCACCCGTTTCCCACTGCAATTTGAGCAGGCTAATTTAGGCTATTTAGAGTTAATTGCCGACCAAACACCCAATATCGCCTTGTTTAACAATTTCGCAATTATGTTGACGCGCTCAATCGTGATCCACAATGCCACAGAGCAAAGACAGCAACTGGCGCTAATGGAGGAACGTGGCGTAATTGCCCGAGAGCTGCACGACTCTTTAGGTCAAGTGCTATCTTTCCTAAAAATCCAAATTAGCTTATTACGCAAAAACTTAGATTGCAGTTGCCGCAGTCCAATCGTTGAGGCGCAGCTAACCGAAATCAACGAAGGTGTAAGCACTGCCTACGTGCAGCTCAGGGAGTTACTATCCACCTTTAGGCTCACAATTAAAGAACCCGATCTAAAAAGTGCTTTAGAGGCTATGCTTGAGCAACTCAGGACAAAGACGAATATAAAGATAACCTTAGACTATAAACTTGCGCCACAATGGCTAGAGGCAAAGCAACACATCCACATACTGCAGATCACGCGAGAAGCGACGTTAAACGCCATCAAACACGCCGAGGCCAACCTCATTAACATCCATTGCTATAAGGATGACGAGGGTATGGTCAATATTGATGTTTGTGATAACGGCATAGGTATTGGACATTTAAAAGAACGAGATCAACATTTTGGCATAGGTATAATGCATGAACGAGCCAGTAAACTTTCAGGTAAAGTCGTGTTCAGCGACAATGATTTAAAGAGATTTAAACCTGCTATGGCAACCACGACTGAGCAAGGATGCAATGCACAAGACGACGCACTCAAACCTAACAGCCCACTAAACCTTGTGCAGCACAGCAAAGGGTCAAGTGGCACTAGAGTGACGCTTATTTTCCCATCTCAACAGGAGCCTTCAAATGGGTAAACCTTATTCCGTACTGGTGGTCGATGACCATCCCCTCTTGCGCAAAGGCATCTGCCAGCTCATCGCTTCAGATCCTGACTTCAGCCTATTTGGCGAAGCCGGTAGTGGTTTAGACGCATTAACCGCAGTGGTCACCGATGAACCCGACATCATATTGCTCGATCTGAATATGAAAGGCATGACAGGCCTAGATACCCTCAACGCCATGCGCCAAGAAGGTGTTACCTCACGCATAGTAATTCTCACCGTTTCCGATGCAAAACAGGATGTTATCCGTTTACTTCGCGCTGGAGCCGACGGCTATTTGCTTAAAGATACTGAGCCAGATTTGCTGCTCGAAAAACTCAAAAATGCTATGCTTGGCCACAGGGTGATCAGCGATGAAGTCGAGGAATATCTTTACGAACTTAAAAATGCGACCGATGAACAAGAATGGATTTCAAGCCTGACCCCAAGGGAGTTGCAAATTCTACAGCAACTGGCGGAAGGCTTAAGTAATCGCATGATTTCAGAGCATTTACACATTAGTGAAGGCACAGTTAAAGTGCACGTAAAAAACCTACTGCGTAAAGCCAATGCGAAATCGAGAACCGAAATGGCGGTGCGCTATCTGAATCATTAAAGATACAAAAATGAGCTTGGTATCGCGCAAACAATAAAGGCAATCCCATGATTGCCTTTATGTTTTTATCAAATAGAGATTAAATAAATGATTACAGACCTTTCTCGATAAATGTCTGCCAACTCAATAGCGCCTGCTCAAAATCCTCAAGGCCACAATAAGCTTCTGACTCAGCATCATAGAGTGACATAGCCTCTTCTAATTCATATTCTTGCTCAAAGCCTAAGGTATTGGCAAAGACTCGCGCCTGTTCACGCTCTAACTCTAAGGTAAAATCATTACCAACAAGACGCCATGAACCTCGTTTATCGGCTTGAATTTCTTTTATCACACCCAACACTTGCTGAATTTTAGCTAACTCAGTCCCTAATTCTTCCGTAAACCATTGCCCAAGCACTTCATGATCCATGCTAAAGCTAGCCAAAAAAGTGCCAGTTAAACTGTTACGCCGAAATTCGTATTCCATTTTATTGTCTCTTTGATCTAAGCCTACTAATGCTAATTTTAACCTATCCTTGGCTAAGTTGCTTGCATCACTCAGCACATCAAATTTATGTCAATTAACGTTTACCTCATGTCGTTAAGCATAAGTACTGACTTCATTTTCATGACAAAATCAGTTAGTTTGTTTGGATGATTTTGAAAGTTAAATGGAATGCGATATGCACGAAGGGTTTATCTACAGTTTAGTGCTAAGCGGCGCCCAAGCGGGTTCCACCTTGAGCCTAGAACAGATCGAAAAATGGGATCCTCAGGATGGCCTACTCTGGTTACACCTTCGCTATCGCAATAAAAAGGCACGCCACTGGATACTCAATAGCGGTCTGCCTAAGGTCGAAAGTGATGCCCTACTCGCCCAAGACACTCGTCCCCGTGCAGTGATAACAGGTGAAGGCATATTACTCGCGTTACGCGGCGTCAACCTCAACCCCAATTCAGCTCCAGAAGACATGGTGGCCGTGCGTATCTATGCCGATAAACAGCGGATCATATCCACCTGCGATCGCGAGTTACAGTCGGTCAAAGATGTCGCCGAGCTGATCCTTGAGGGAAATGGGCCTACAACTACGGGGGACTTTATCGTCGCAATCTGCGAACGACTGACCAATCGTAAAGTCGAGTTTATTGATAAATTAGAAGAACAACTCTCTGATTTAGAAGAACTAGTCGTCTCAGGCAATGTGAAAGACTTACGTACCGATATCGCCGAACTGCGCCGTCAAACTGTGGCCATTCGCCGCTATTTAGCCCCACAGCGCGAAGCATTCTCGAAAATGATTTCTGAGCAATTTAGCCTATTTAAAGATACTGAGCGACTCAAGCTGAGGGAAACAAACGATAAACTTATCCGCACCATTGAAGATCTCGATGCCCTGCGCGATAGGGCCAATGTGACTCAAGAAGAATTACTCAGTCAGCAGTCGGAGCAACTCAACAAACGCTTATATTTCTTATCCTTAGTGTCAGCAATCTTCTTACCGCTAGGCTTTTTAACAGGCTTACTTGGGGTCAATATTGGCGGGATACCGGGCGCGGACAACACTTGGGCCTTCGCCACCTTCTGCGGCATATTAATCTCACTCGTCGCCCTGCAAATGGCACTGTTTTATCGATTCAAGTGGTTATAGCCACCTTAAAACAACGCCAATCGATTAGGATTGGCGTTGTTTTCTCTCAGTCCCATAAGCTAATTGTTATGGGCTAATGCTTACGAGCTAATTTTTATAATTTAGGCTGGAATGTCGGCAACTCAAAAACATGAGTCATGACTTTATAAAGCTCTGTTCCTTGGTGCACAGACGCCGAAGCAAAGTGCAAAATAGGCACACAGTCCTGGGGCAAACAGACCGTCTTTAGCTCATCTGCCGTACCGTATAAATCCATACGCAGTAAATTGACTAAGGGCTGCCCCGCAGCCAGTGGCTCACCCACAGGTGCGAGATATTCCACTAGTCCTGAACTTGGCGCGTGATACTTTTTATAGTCTTTAAGGTAACAACCAAAGCGCGACATTTTAGCAGGCGCAACGGTTTCAGCTATTACGCCTCTGTGGCTTAAATACGCCAAAATCCCTTGAGCATCAACCAACGCATCCTCAAGACAGACACGCTCTTGACTCGCCAATTCTAAGGTTAACGCCGACACAGCAACGGCTAGATCGCGCCCCTGTGCTTTTGCAAAATCACTCAATTGCCACCAAGGACAAAACGCCGCCTCATCCATGGCGCCACCAAAGGCATTGGGGATAATGAGCGTATAAGGGATCGACAAAAACTGCGCAGCAGCTAAGTCATATTCAGGACAATACAAGTGCTTACAAGACTTAGGACCTGTGTGCAGATCGAGCACTATATCCGCGCCATGGGCCATAATCTGCAGATTAACCGCGAGCCTATGGCCAGTAGTAATGCCCCATTCATGACGCAATTTTTGCTGACAAGCTTCAACCAAAGTACTGCGATAGGCTTGGATCAGCTCGCTATCACTCAGCTTGGCATGTTCCCCATACCAAGTCGGTAAATCGATAGCATGATTCAAATACTCACGATTCCAATTCGCGCCCGTAATAGGATCAAATCGGCCAAGGGTAAACTCACCACTTTTTTGGTTGATCCCGAGTGGATTGGCCAATGGCACTAAGGTGATTTCGCCGCGGATGTCACAGTGTTCAAGCTGCTTCATCAACTGATAAATCACCGCATTCCCTTGTACTTCAGCACCGTGGACATTGGCTTGAATATACACTTTGGGGCCAGTCGCCTTATCGTCACTCGGCTTGAAATGGTAGATAGGCAAAGTGAGTGCTTGCCCTGCGGCAAGCTCCCCGATTTGCAGAGACG
The DNA here is from genome assembly GCF_025654245.1 of Shewanella sp. SM29. Taxonomy (NCBI): domain Bacteria; kingdom Pseudomonadati; phylum Pseudomonadota; class Gammaproteobacteria; order Alteromonadales; family Shewanellaceae; genus Shewanella; species Shewanella sp. SM29. Next base: position 232,260 of record NZ_JAKKRN010000004.1, on the reverse strand, counting down.
ATGTTGTCGGCAACATACTAAACGCCTTCGAACAGATTTTGATGCAGCGATTTAACCACTTGTGCCGCTTCCGCTTCGGCCACTAACACACACAGATTATGTGGGCTGGCACCTTGGCAAATCATCCGCACATTGTGTGGCTCTAACACTTCAAATACACGGCGACAGATACCCGGTGTCGTCGCAATACGATTACCGATAATCGCCACTAAGGCCAATCCATCTTCAACTCGCACACGACAATGCTGTGATAATTCTTGCAGCAATGCCTCACTCAACAGACCTTGTCCACTTGAATCTGAACCGGTTTTATCGAGGGTTAGAGACACATTCACTTCTGATGTGGTAATCAAATCCACACTGATCTTATGTCGCGCTAATGTCGCAAAGGTTTCCGCTAAAAAGCCCTGCGCATGCAACATTTGCAAGCTGTGAAGATTTAACAGGGTTTGATCGCGGCGCAAAGCCACAGCGCGGAATACGGGCGCATCTTCCACTTGATGACGGATCCAAGTTCCGCCCTTTTCAGGCTCTTTACTTGAACCCACAAACACTTGAATTTGCTGACGAACGGCAGGAAGAATAGTCGCTGGATGCAATACCTTGGCACCAAAGGTCGCCATCTCGGCGGCTTCATTGAAACTGATCTCGGCAATCGGAAAGGCATTGGGCGCCAAACGAGGATCCGTTGTATAAATCCCCGCGACATCGGTCCAAATCTCTACCGCTGAGGCGCGTAACGCTTCAGCTAACAGTGCAGCAGAATAATCACTACCGCCGCGACCTAACGTGGTCGTTTGACCCGATTCATCGGCACCGATAAAGCCTTGTGTCACAATCACTTGCTCCGCTAACAGTGGCTGTAGATAATCACGAGCTAAAGTCGCAATCTTTTCAACCTGAGGTTCAGCGCGGCCAAAGTGGCTGTCAGTACGTAATACTCGGCGCACATCGAAGGCACTTGAGTTGACACCTTTCTCGCGGATCACCGCCGAAAACAACGCCGAAGAACATTGCTCACCGAGGGACAACAACTCATCCATAGTCGCTTTGCTGCGTTGTGATGCGAGCGCTTCACTCAATACCGACATGCGACTCAATAATTTATCTAATGCGGCGGCCACATCGTTAGGACGACCGAGCTTATCTAAAATCGCATATTGAATTTGGGCAATTTGTTTTAATCGCTGTAATCGGCCATCGTCGTTGATCGATTCTTGGGTCAATTCCACTAACAGATTAGTCACGCCGCTCGAAGCGCTGACCACGACTAAACGACAATGAGGATTAGCTAACACTATGTCTGCACAGCGATTCATAGCGTTATAGTCGGCAACTGAGGTGCCACCAAATTTTGCGACAACGAGGGACATTAGCGCACCTCCGTGAAACACGTAGGGCAACAAATAAATGCAGATTGAATAAGATATTGATTAACTAACATGATCACACTCCGAACTGACTTCGTTCGAAGAGCCTGGTGCTCAATGATAACGCACCCCAAAAGAAGGGAAACAGCAATCGTCACCAGAAGCTCTCCACCAATTACAGGTGACAATCGTCAGGATTCAGCCTGAGCGACCGACATAAACATGCAGCAACCATATCTATGCCTCGGCGTTAATCTCCCTCATCAGTCATCGCTGGAGTTTGTGCTCCTCTGACCGACTACCTAGTTAACGCTCCTCTTCTGTTCCTTTCCTAGGAAAGGGACGAAAAAAGTAGCAATAAACCCCTAATGAAGTCAATGCTAATTTCATAACAAATGAACAATTTAAATAAAATCTTTTGAAAACAACTAAATGTTCAAATCGGGTAGCTCGTATACCAGCTGCACATAATCTCTAAATTTGCCTAAACACACTTCATCATGTCCATCCAAGGTGCAAGGCACTAAGCTCACATCCCCTTGTTCGACAACATAAATCGCATATTGATTAAATTTCTTACCCAATTGCAATGCCATCGTTCTATCGATAAACACGGCCCAACTTTTTTCCATGTGGGATAAATCCGGTGCTGCGCCCACTAAAGCACGATAAGGGCTACCGAGTAATTCAATTTCACGGAGAAGTTGGCGATCGAGTAAACGGTTTTGGCTAGGAGAGAGAAGCTTTGAAGCGGGATTATGAGCGGTAATAACAGCAAAGGAAAAATCACAGGATAATGCTTGAGTCAGCAAAAACAACGGCGCTTGGTAACATTGCCACAAATTTTGAGTCGTATTGTCCATTGGTAGTCTAGTCGAAAAATGAACCCAAGCTAGTGTAGCAGAGTGATTGTAAAATCCAAAGAGGCGTGAACTGGCTCACAGGAATAAGAAATACATTAGTTATACTAATCAATAGCTAAAGTAAATATCATGGTAAAAACCCCTGCTCACCTAAAATTTGTTAACATTTCATTTGTTAACAAATGACTAAAACGAGTACAATGTACGTACTGGTGAGTTGAAACAGATTGAGCAAGATGCTTATCGTTCAATACAGTTTGTTACATATATCGCTTAAAGTAACGTGAACTGACCGGGCATCTGTTTAAAATCTGTTCTACATTTGATTTGTCTTTTAAACATTTAAAAAAAACAATAGTTAAGGAACTTATTCTAACTATTGCTTATCGAAGTTGGTACTGATTACGTTTTCTCGTATTACACTTAAACGTGCACTTAATCTACATCAAGATATAGATGTCACCGTAAAGATTTTCCTTTTGAGCACAAAGCAGTTCAAGGAAGTATCAACGCTTTTATGAATATAAGAGCCCGAAGTAAGTTGCTCTTATTGGTTAGTATAAACTGATTAAAATTTAGGTAAATAATATGCAAAATCCGCACATTCTGATCGTTGAAGATGAAGCCGTTACCCGTAACACGCTGAGAAGTATTTTCGAGGCAGAAGGGTATGTGGTAACTGAGGCCAATGATGGCGCAGAAATGCATAAGGCTATGCAGGAAAACAAAATTAACTTGGTCGTTATGGACATTAACTTGCCAGGTAAGAATGGTCTATTGTTGGCACGTGAACTACGTGAAATCAACAACATCGGTCTTATCTTCCTGACAGGTCGTGACAACGAAGTCGACAAAATTCTTGGACTTGAAATTGGCGCGGACGATTATATTACCAAGCCGTTCAACCCACGTGAATTAACGATTCGTGCTCGTAACCTTCTGACTCGTGTCAACAGCGCTGGCGCTGAAGTCGAAGAAAAGAGCTCAGTAGAATACTACCGCTTCAATGATTGGAGCTTAGAGATCAACAGCCGTTCATTAGTGAGCCCACAGGGTGAATCTTACAAACTGCCACGTAGCGAGTTCCGCGCTATGCTGCACTTTGTTGAAAACCCAGGCAAAATTTTGACTCGTGCCGATCTACTGATGAAAATGACTGGCCGTGAACTTAAGCCACACGATCGTACCGTAGACGTGACTATCCGTCGTATCCGTAAGCATTTCGAAAGCTTGCCAGATACGCCAGAAATCATCGCAACTATTCACGGTGAAGGCTATCGTTTTTGCGGTAACTTAGAAGGCTAATAGCCCGCTAAGCAACCCGCATTAGAAACTGGATTGGTTTGATAAAAATCAATTCACAAAAAACCAGATCCTAGGATCTGGTTTTTTTATGCCTGCTATTTGGCGTTTTTCAACTGCCTATCGAGGAAATCTGCCAGTGAGCGATATAAGTGATTACGCACTTTCTCGCCACGCATCGAATGTTTAGATCCAGGATAATCGATCATCTGGAACAGTTTGCCCTCATCCTGCAACGCCTTATAAACCCGAGTGCTGTTTTCAAACAAGACGTTATCATCGGCCATGCCGTGATACATCAACAGACCCGATTGATAGTTTTTCACATAGGGAAACACGCTGCTGGCTTCATAACCCTTTTCATTCCCCTCGGGATGAGCTAAATAACGCTCAGTATAATGGGTGTCATATAAGCGCCAGTCGGTGACAGGAGCCCCCGAAATCGCGGCTTTAAAGTAATCGGGCGCCTTAAATAGACTCATCAAGGCCATGTAACCGCCGTAACTGTGGCCGTAAATTGCCACATTATCGGCATCGACAAATGGCAGACTGCGTAAATAGTCCACTCCCACTTTTTGATCCTTGACTTCAGCTTCACCCAAATGACGGTAAATCACTTGCTCAAACTTTGTGCCCCTGTGGGCGCTGCCGCGGTTATCCAACTGGAACACCACATAGCCTTGTTGCACCAGATACTGGGTAAAGTAGTCCTGCTCGCTCCAACTGTTGGTCACTAACTGTGCGTGCGGCCCACCGTAAACCCGCACGACGACAGGGTATTTCTTGCTCGCATCGAAGGGAACAGGTTTGAATAAACGGGTTTGCAACACTTGGCCATCTTCGGCTTTTAGTTCACCAAATTCAGGGATTTGCCACAGACCCGCATAGTCATATAAAGGATGGCCTTGCTTGACTTCATTTTGCTCAACCCAAGCCAGTTGTTGGCCCTTGTCACCGTGTAAACTGATCTGCGGTGGCTGAGATAAGCTATTGAAATAATCCAGATACACACTTTGATTGTCGGCAAACACAGGATCGTGCATGCCCGCTTGCTTGCTTACCCGCTCAACCTTGCCACCCGCTAAAGGCACGCGATAAAGTTGTTTCTCGATTGGCGTATCTTTGCGGCCAGTGAAATATACCCAACCAGCGGTTTCATCTATGTATTCCAACGCATCGACAGCCCACTCGCCCTGAGTCAATTGCGTTTTGAGTTTACCTTTTAAGTCAAACAGATACAGATGATTAAAACCATCACGCTCAGATGCCCAAATAAAGGCCGACTGCTGCTTTAAGAAGTGCAGATCGTTATTAAGGTTTACCCAAGCATCGCTGCGTTCTTTCACTAAGGTTTTTGGTTTAGTAAGCGCATCTAACGCCACCAGTTGCAAATCTAGCTTATGTTGATCGCGACTCTGCCACTGGAACGACAAATGTTTGCTATCGGGCAACCAATCGACCCGCGGCAGGTAAATATCTTTGCTCTTGTCTTCGTTGCTCTCTTCGCGCAGGGTCACCCAATTGATAGCCTTATCTTTTAACGTGACCACACCGAGGGCGATATCGACGTTGTTTTTGCCGGCATAGGGATAGCGCTGCTCAGTAAGTTTAATACCATCAGCATAGATTTCGTTACGGGTTACTTGCTCGACACCGGACTCATCAATACGGGTAAAGGCGATGGCCGATTCATCGGGCGCCCACCAATAACCTGTCATGCGATCCATTTCCTCCTGAGCGACAAACTCGGCCATGGCATTTTTAATAGCCCCGCCGCCATCGCTCGTCATAGCTTGGAGTTTTTTGGTCGCCAGATCTAACACATACAGATTTTGATCCCGCACGAAAGACACAAAATGCCCCTTGGGCGATAAGCGTGCATCTGTAGCAAACCCTTCGCCAATCGGCAATTGAGTCACGCTACTATCGGTAAGAGAAAAGTAATACAGATTACCAGCAGCCGGAATTAATAGCGCTTGGCTATCATCGGCCCAGAAGTACTCCATAATGCCTTCGCCATAAATACGTTGGCGCTCGCGGCGGGCTTTTTCTTCATCGGATAATTCATTGCTTGCCAACTTATCGGCATTGAGCAATAGGCTAGATTTGCCCGTCTTTACATCCATCTGCCAGAGATCATAAAAGTTTTGATTGTCTTTACGGCCAGTAAGATAGGTGACGCGCTGCCCATCGGGTGACAATTTTAAACCACGGGGACTAGTGCCTGCTAAGGCGGGCGAGGCATTCATTCGCTCAATCGTCAGTGGCAGTTTGCCGCCTTCCATTGCAAAAGCTGGGGGAATTGAAAACATAGCTGTCGAAATCATGGCCATTTGGCTCGCTATCAGTAGGGGAACGGCGCGCACCTTAAGTGAGCACGCAGGGAACCAAGTTAACCTATTTTTAATCATTATTATTCCTTGGGAGCATAATCGCCTAAGATGTCAGCGATTAAAAACAAGCCGACATTGTGCCAGAGGCAAACCCTAAATAGAAATAGCATGCAATATGCCGATACAAATTAGGCCCTTGCGCCAAGCTCAATCCAAATAATCCCAAAAAGCCCTAATATTCGCTAAAAGCATCAGCAACATCGCTGAAATTGTCGACTAACTGAGTTATCATTCGCGGCAAATAACGAAATTGACCTCATTGTTGAACCTCTAAAGGACATAACATGCAGACTCTGGCCCAGCACCTGACCTCACAGGCAGTGAACGACTCCCTCTCCCACCTAATTTTAACCTTAGCCGACACCTCAAAAGCCATTAGCCATGCCGTTCGCCACGGTGCGCTTGCAGGCGTGTTAGGCGCGACTGAGCAAGAAAACGTCCAAGGTGAAACCCAGAAAAAACTGGATATCATCACCAACGACATGCTCAAAGATGCCTTAAAAGCTGACGGTACAGTGCGCGGTTTAGCGTCGGAAGAAGAAGATCATGTGGTTGAAGTCAGCCGAAATGGTCAATATCTGGTATGTTTCGATCCACTTGATGGTTCATCTAATATCGATATCAACTCGTTAGTCGGCACCATTTTCTCCGTCCTGCCCGCCCCTGCTGGCGAGTTGACTGAAACCAGTTTTTTACAATCTGGCCGCGCACAATTAGCCGCAGGTTATGTACTTTATGGTCCATCAACCATGCTGGCATTAACCACAGGCCAAGGCGTGCAACTCTTTACTTTGCACCCCGAAACCAATGAGTTTTTACTGACTAACGCCGCCATGAGTATTAGCGCAGACACCGCCGAATTTGCCATTAACATGTCGAACCAACGTTTTTGGGAAGCGCCAATGCAAACCTATATTGCCGATTTACTGCTCGGTAAAATTGGCCCACGCGAAAAGTCATTCAACATGCGCTGGATTGCGGCCATGGTCGGCGATGTACACCGCGTGCTATCTCGCGGTGGTATTTTCACTTACCCAACCGACAATAAAGATCCGAAAAAGCCTTACAAACTGCGCTTGATGTACGAAGCCAACCCAATGGCTTTCTTAGTCGAACAAGCTGGCGGCAAAGCCTCAACGGGTTATGAAACCATTTTAGATATTCAACCAACTCAAATTCACCAACGTGTTGCCGTCATCCTAGGCAGCAGCAACGAAGTCGACGCTTGCCTGAGCTATCACGGTATTGATTACAGCGAAGAGCCAAACATAGAAGAAGCGTAATCTCTTTCTAGCTGATTTATAGAGTAAAAAGCCACTGATTTCAGTGGCTTTTTACTTGGCTTATTGTTTCAAGCATCGAAAACAAATTCACATTGCTACTCCAGTGACACGCCATTAACTCATCCCTGAGGGCTCGACGACGGCATCCCTGCCGTCAACGGTCACTTTCATACCAATGTAAATTAGTTAGTATGGGTGGCACAATTTAACTTGGCATCCATGCCACGAACGGTCATTTACATGACAGAGCTTAATCCAGTTAAGCCCTACGTATATCTAATAGCCAGTAATGCCTGCCCCAGCGTTCACGCCTAACTATTTTTATCTTTATCTTTGAACGGCAAAGTAGGTATTATGAGGCTGATTATTATCAAGTTATGAATGGATGCTGTTGATAAATGATTCTAAAAACCAAATCACTTCAAAATACCCAAACACCACAAACGATTGCGGGTCAAAAACAAGAACAGGATGTTGCCTTCTATTTACGCCGCGCCTTCAAAGATCATCCAGAAGTGTTGGTCATCAATGATTTTCGATTCACCTTTAATGACGAAACCGCGCAAATTGATCACTTAATCATTTACCCCTATGGCTTTGTTTTAATTGAATCTAAAAGCATAAAAGGCCATGTAGAAGTCAACCAGCAGGGTGAATGGACTCGCAGTCACGGAAGTAAATGGTTTGGTATGCCGTCTCCTATCAAGCAAGTTGAACTACAACAAGCACTGCTTAAAGAAATGCTAAAACAGCATAGAAGTGAAATTCTAGGAAAATTACTTGGTCTAAGACAACAAAGTTTTAGTATGCGTTGCTGGAACCATGTGTGCGCGGTCTCAAGTGATGCGGTAATCAACAGAGATACTATACCAACGGCCATTTCTGAGTTGTTAGTTAAAACAGAGTTTTTAGTCGATAAACTTGAAAAAATCATGAATCTTAAAAGTAAGTTCATGCGCATTATAAATGTAAGCGACACCCGCCCCGACTTTAATCAACAAGAACTCAATTCCATTACCAATTTCTTAATCGATCGACATATAGAACCACATAAATCAACCAATGAAATAACGCTCTCGCAGACACAACAAATCAATGAGCCTGTTGCACACTTTGAAGTTAACAAAGCAGTTGAAGCTAAACCCCCTGCAATAACTCAATCTGTCACACACAGCATTCTTAGCTGTAAACATTGCGGAGAATCAACAAACTACACCCCAATGTACGGTAAGTTTGGTTACTACATCAAATGCAACCAATGCACTAAAAACACGCCAATGAAACAAGCCTGTCCACAGTGCCAAAGCCCACAAACGAAGATAACTAAAGCTAAAGAAACCTATACACTGCAATGCCATAGCTGTGAAAATAGTTATAAAGTAATTTAGAGTAATTCTCGCTTATTTAAAATAAAATTATTATATTCTGTAATACTACACCGATGCCAATAAACCCTAGCTACATCTATAGGAAACCAAAAAATGTTTGGAAGTGAAAAAAATAATGCTGAAGAAATAGGACGGTTGTGGCAGCGGTTAGTTCCTCTCGAGAAGCTATATGAAGAGCAATATTCAACAATTAAATCTCAGAAAGAAGAAATTGAAGCATTGCAATTTAAAATCAAACAACCTTCTGAGAATCAAGTAATTGCCCAACAAGCGGCAAGGTCAGCGGCCCAACACAAAGGTAAAATTCAAAGAACAAGAGAGGATATTGAAGTTATCTATAACGATTCAACATCAATATTAGAAGAATTAAAAAAGTTATTAGATGAAATAAAATATACAACTGAAAGTTTTAACAAAAAAGTTTCGTTTTACGATGCAACATTTAAAAATGGAGAAGAATTATTCAACCAAATTAAGAGTATGCATGAGCAAGTAGAACAAAAAATAATTTACACAAATGAATTACTTGATAAACATCAAGATCTCAACACTCGATTAAATGAGGCATCAGAACAGTTAGAGTCTATAGGTGAGATTGATTCCAAAGCACAAGGGATATTGAAAAACATAACATCTTATCATTCAAAAGTCAGAGAGCTAAGAGATGAAATATTAGGATATGAGACTGAGAATGAAGATGGTGAAAGTGAAAGGATTGATGGGATAAAAGATGAATTAGCATCTAGTTACTTGATAATAAAAAATGATTTAAATGATTTAGATTTAAACTTAGAAAAATTATCATTAGATACAACAAAAAACTACAATTTATTACTAGAAACTTCCAATGAAAAAATAGCTGAAACACTAAAAACTCAAGAAAATCAGTATAATGATGTTTATCAGAAAATTATCACTCTTTTACCTGCTGCACTTACTACTGGTCTTAGCGCTGCATATAATGAAAAAATAACATCTGAAAGCCTAGAGTTAAAAACACATAACAACACTTTCTCAAAAGCAATAACATGGCTTATTGGAGTGTCATTCATTCCATTTCTCGTTGACTTATACTTATTAATTATCTTACAAAAAGATCTTGTGTCAGTAATTTCTGAAACTCCTAAATTAGTACTATCAATATTGCCACTATACTTCCCAATACTTTGGATGGCCTATTCATCTAATAAAAAAATGAATTTATCAAAAAGGCTAATAGAAGAATATACACATAAGGGCGTACTAAGCAAAACCTTCGAAGGTCTTTCAACACAAATTGAGGAGCTTGGTGATAGTGATACATCAAGTGAACTAAGAGTTAAATTACTTTTTAACTTGCTGCATGTTAACTCTGAAAATCCTGGTAAATTAATTTCAGATTACAAAACGACAGATCACCCCTTGATGGATGCTTTAGATAAAAGTGTGAAACTAGGTGATGCTGTAGAAAAATTAAGAAATATACCAGGATTTTCAAAATTGACTGCAAAATTGGAAAAAGAATCAAAAGACATTCTAAAAGATACAGAAGAAAAAGTGGCACAAGCAATATCAACAGTAAAAGAGTCTGGACAGGTATAAAAATATTACGTCACAAAATAAAAATGTGACGGGTACAACTCTTTCAAGGTTAACAGCCCACACACCGAGGCTACAGAAGTTCACCCTACCATCGGAGTTGCCGCAGGGCATTTGCGTTCGTTGCGTGATCGAGGCATGGATGCCGAGATAGCGTCAGTCGAATCAGGGACGAGCGTCTGACGCGATAGCATAAGGACGCTAAATGCCCAAGGGGCTTTCAACTCCGTTGGGGGCGTCTTGGAGCATCCAAGGAGGATAGGACGAGCAGTCCTCCTTGGTCGGGTGTGGGGTGAAGCCCCACGACTTTGACTTACCTCGGACGTAAGGCCGCAATTGCTAACATACTCACAGCGATAACCTTGCCAATTCAACACCAAACAAACCAGCACTATTATCGGGTGTGGGGTGAAGCCCCTTGATTCACCTCGGCCGTAAGGCCACAAAGCCAAAAGCTACATAGCAAGTGCGAAATGTGGCGCAAAGAAAATCACGACAGGTACAAACTCCAAAGCACAAATTTGCCACAGCAGCCGCAAGGCCAGTGTGAGTGACCATAGCTGGACTCACACATTTATAAATCAAGAAGGCCAACGCCCCGCAGCATGGTTGGCGGGGATTGGTATTTTGTGGCATAAGCGGTGAATTAAAGCCAGATAAGAGCTGCCGCTCCTGTTTGTCGTCTGTCGATTGAATACATCAAACAGGCGGCTTTACTGACATTGCTATTTTACTTCAAACCAATTATTTACCGAGTGCACACCAGAGGTCGCTGCCGTCACCCGTTCAGCTTGGTCTTTCTGAGCTTGGCTATTTACATTGCCGGAAATGGTGACATCGCCCTTGCGGGTTTCTATCTGAATATCTAAATTTTGTAGCTGCTGATCAGCGATCAACGCAGTATTAACTGCTGTGGCAATTTTAATATCATCACCAGTACCATCCTCGGTTGTTACAGTTAAGTCTGGTGTACCTGTTTGGGTATTCACATTGCCACTATCGCAACCGTTAAGCAGCAAACTACCAACGAGTACAACACCAGCGGTAACGAACGTAAGTTTCATGGTTTGCATTATAAGCTCCTTCACACTGCAAAAAGTGCAGGGTAATAACCATAATGCAATAACACCAGTTTGAGCTCTGTGCGCTGGCAGACATACAAATCGATCTAGGGCGAGATCACCTTGTTAGACTCTTGATTAAGCGTCAGGTGTGAAGCCCCACGACTTTGATTCACCTCGGCCATTAGGCCGCAAAGCCAAAATCTACACAATATCCCAAAGATAACCCACTAATTGCTAGCACACAGATTTTGCTGAATCTTCCAACTGCGCTGCATCACAGGAATTGAAAAACCATAACAAAACACCACGATTAGAGGCTGAATTTGAAAGCTCAGCTCGGGCCAGAGCATGAAAGCTGCCACACAGGCTAAAGTGCGCACTATCGCATGCACTATGGCCACCTTTTGCGCAGCTAAAACACCGTGGACTAACCACATTAAACCTGTTTGCACCGCAAGGGCGAAAGGCAAGGCCAGATAATTTTCCATAAAAAAGGGAATACTGATACTAAAGGTTAAAAAACTCATCCCCATCGCAGCGAGAAACACAGTCTCAAACCAATTACGCTCAGCGCTTTTCTTAAACGAGATATTCTCGCCCGTCAGCCGCGAAATACCCATGGCAAGGTAGATAATAGAACCAGTACCAATAAAGACCGCCATCACCAACTGCGAAGGAGGTAATACAAAGCTCAATACAAACAATAAGCTCCACACAATCATGCCGGATAAAGGCATAGCTAAAGCACGTTGTTGACGGTATTCGATTAATTGTTGGTCCAGTGATTTATGTTGCATGATTAAGCCCCCTTGTTTAGATGACTTAAGTATCTGCGTAAAATGTCCATCACGGCAGTGTGAGTTGTCAGCAATCTAGGATGACAAATGTCATCGATGATAAACTTATTAGGGAAAATGAGCGGGAAAGATGGCACAGACATAACTCTTTCAGTAGTTACAGCCCACACAGTGGCCACAGAAGTTCACCTCCCCTGCGAAGTTGCTGAAGGGCGTTGAAAAAATAGCGTGAGCGAGGCATGGATGCCGAGCTAGCTTTCGGGGTACAGGATGTACCATCGGAAGCGTTAGCGATTTTCGAATAAGCACGAAGCCACTAATCAATGCATGTAACTTCGCTAGGGGCGTCATGGAGCATCCAAGGAGGATAGGACGAGCAGTCCTCCTTGGTCGGGTGTGGGGTGAAGCCCCACGACTTTGATCCACCTCGGCCGCAAGGCCGCATAAAGAGTTTCATACCATTATCGAATTGAAAAACTATCCGCCGATAGCGCGGCTTTAACCCAGTATGTTATTGTTTTAGCATCATAGATTCGATTTTTACGCTTTAACCACTAAGGGTTTACTCCATATGGAACAAATATTTGAAAAATTAATGTATGCATCGCGCTGGATTATGGCGCCAATTTATTTGGGACTCAGCTTTGTTTTATTGGGCTTAGGCATTAAATTCTTCCAAGAGATCTTCCATATTCTGCCGATCATTTTTGAGATGACTGAAGTGGATTTAGTGCTGGTGACCCTATCCTTGATTGATATCACCCTCGTGGGTGGCCTGATTGTGATGGTGATGTTTTCTGGCTACGAGAATTTTGTCTCGCAGCTGGATGTGGGCGAAGACAGTGAGAAGCTAAGTTGGCTGGGTAAATTAGATTCTGGCTCACTGAAAAACAAAGTGGCGGCGTCGATTGTGGCGATTTCGTCGATTCACCTACTGAAAATCTTTATGGATGTGAAGAATATCGATAACGACAAAATCATGTGGTATCTGTTAATACACATCACCTTTGTATTATCAGCCTTTGCCATGGGCTATCTGGATAAAATTACTCGCACTAAGTAATGGGCTAACATAGTTGATGCGAACCTAGCAACGCATCAATACCAGCATGGAAAATATTAAACAAAAGCCACTGTTTTCAGTGGCTTTTGTTTTTATAGAATACGACTTAATGGCACATTAACTCTTCGCTGACTCAAGCTGATGCACTTTCTCGGTTTGATCCACTATGGTCAACACCGCAGTATCACCAACCACGTTACAGGATGTCAGCACCATATCAATAATCCGATCTAAGGCCGCCACTATGGCAAAGGCTTCTATCGGTAAACCCATTTGATGGATTAACACACCTATCATCACCATGCCGCCACCGGGAACACCGCCCGCACCGACAGATAATAGGAAGACACTAAATAACAGCGAAGGCAATTGCTCAGTGGTAATGGGCATGCCAAAGGCGTTGGCGACAAAGAAAATCGCAATAGTGATATAGATCGCCACACCGCCCATGTTCATGGTCGCACCCAGCGGTACGCCAAAACCAGCAACGGCACGGTTCACGCCTAACTTGTCCGTTAAAGTACGCATGGTCACGGGAATAGTCGCATTTGAGCTTGCGGTCGAAAGTGAAAACAGCACTTGCTCTTGGGTCTTCTCGCGGAAGGTTTTGGCTGAAATTGGGGTAAATATCCCCACTGCCATAGGATAAACCACAAAAATCCACAGTAGCAGCAGCGCGAGGATCAGCACCATATACTCAACCACACTCATAAACACACCTGCATCTAAGGTCGCGCCGAGTTTAAACATCAAGGCAAATACACCATAGGGCGCAAGACTCATCACCACAGAAATCAATTTCATCATGATTTTATTGGCGGTTTGAAAACCTTGGACAGCACCCGCAACATGCTCCCCAAGGGACTTAATCACACCGCCCAGCAACAAGGCCATAAAGATCACTTGTAGCATATTACCTGACATAAAAGCTGTCACAGGATTACGTGGGACTATGTCGATCACCAGCGCCATCAGGCTTGGCAGCTCAGTTGCTGTAATCGCTACGCCATCCGTGCTGCTCATATCTACACCTTTACCGGGTTCGAGTAGCACCACCACTAATACTGCGGTCGCGATTGCGACGACAGTATTGATGATATAAAAACCGAAGGTCTTACCGCCCAAGCGGCCAAAACTTTTGAGATCTTGCAGCTCACAGACACCACAAACGATGCTCACAAACACGAGTGGCACCACCAGCATCATGATCATATTAACGAACATAGTACCAACGCCACCGGCAAGCTCGACTAAATTACCCGAGAAAAAACCGATATCGTTTAAGAAGTATTGCACTATTGTGCCGAAAATAAGGCCGGCAAACAGACCAATAAAGATCCGCGTCGAAAGTGATTTCATCATGCTTGTGATTTCCCCAGAAAGGTCATTTATTTGTTATTCATCTTCCATGATGAGCACAATTGCCAATCCATTTTTGGCTCAGGCGGGGATAGTGAAACATGCTAGCCGTTAATTCAATGAATAAATTTCATTTTTTCATCTTGAATTAAGTTAACACCATCACAGAAAAACAGTAATAAACTGATTTTAAATCATAAAAAATTTACCAGCACAATATTTGAGCACTAACGAAATATATTTAAACCAGTATAAACAAACAAAATAAACACCAAATAACATCAAATTAAACATATAAGAAACAACAACCAAATAAAACTCAGACTTAATAACTGAATTTAAATTTATAACAGGATTTAAAACCAGTTAATTATAGTAAAGCAGAGAGATGGAATGGATGACAGCTAAATATATGGCACTAACACTAGTTCAAGTCCGTGAGCCAGCAGGTGTTGCTGTTTGATACTAATCTGGTGTTGATTTAGCCAAACGGCTAATTTTTGCCAATGCTTTAACTCGGCATTTTGCAAGTACTTAGCCTGTTTCGCTTGCTTGTCGAAATCATCAGTAGAATTAATTTGTGCTATTGCCAATAACTCAGCAGGTGCTGTCAGCGCAAGTTGTGGCACAAGGCAATGGGTCACGCCTGTTAAGGTATGGGCGATTTGTAACCCTGCGGGATCTAAGTCGGTAAAGGCGATAATCGGCAGTTTCCCTACCATTGAGCGCAAAAAATGCTGCACGCCAATCGGAGAATGATGACCGCTACCTCGGTAGATAACCATCACATGAGTTAAATCCTGTGGCAAACGCGCTTGATGGATAACATCAAATACATCTAAGTTTTCAATCACTAGGATGGCTGCGACATTGAGTTCATGGCAATGCTTTTGTGCTTCATCCAAAGGAATACGCAGTGATGTGCGTGTTGAAATCCCAGTTGGTGAAGATTCGAAACCTAGATACTTCATCAAAACGTATTCGGCTTCGGGGCGGATCTTAGCGAGCTTTTCATCGTGACTTTTGGCGGACATCGCCATGCGATCGACATTAAAATCAAGCTGCCTTAAATCAAGCCCCATTAACGCCAACACGCTTTGCCTTAGCAGTTCAAAATCTTTGGGCGCAAAACACAGATACTTTTCGGATCCGTCTAACTCACCCACTTCTAACTCGCGGTAAATCGCGCGCCAGTTAGCCGTGAGCTTAACCTTTACAGAACGCTTAATAAAAGCGTTCTCCAACAGTTGTAATTGTTGCTGGCCTAGGCGAGCCATAATTCCACATCGCGAATAATAAAGTTACCGCTATAGATGGGATGCGGTTCACCCAATGGCTCAAGCTCAAAATAAGCTTTGTGTTCATCGGGTAGGCCTTCATAGCCGCCAATCACTTGATAAATCCAGCTTTCAGCGTCCCAAGGCAAAGCCTTATCCGCCAGATATTCCAGCGCAGATTGACGCAGGCCAGACTCAATTACATCGACGAAATACTCATCCACCGCTTGTTTGAGTGGATTATCCGGCACATCGAAGTCTTCACTTTGGGTGATAGAAACGGACACATCATGCTCACGCACCGCCGCAATTACAGGATGACGGCTGATGGCCTTGATATGCGCGACTATGCCCATCAACTCCAGTTCTTGGCTGGCGTTGTGCACATCTACCGATGCAGGGGCGAGCAAGATTTCAGCGCGATTGAATAGACTCGGGATTTCCTTGTGGGACACATGGTCCGCAGGCCGATAATCCGGATGCAAATCAGTGTAGAGCAACCAGCCCTTGAGTAAACGGGTACGCCCACGGATTTGTCTGAAGCGTCCTAAGAGTTCGAGTAAACGCCCCTGCACTACGCTCAGTTCCTGGGCGCAGTCGCTCATGGTTTCCTGCAAAGTCGTCACTAAGAGTTTGCGCAGTTCACGTATATCGCCAGCGATTTCGCCTAGCTCACTAAACTGGAACATCTCTAAGCCATTAAGTAATTCAGACACTTGGCTTTGAGCTAATTCGTTTTCGCGGATCTTAGCGTTGATCGTACCAACGTAACCGAACTCGTTATTAATGCGGCCCCAGAGCACACGGATCGAATAACGCAGACTGTCGGCGAAACTATAAACATGCTCGCTCAAATCCGACAAATAGGCCTCGGCGGCGCTGTAGTCTGAGCTATGACGCGCCTCTTTATAATGATCGGCCAAGGTTTTAATCGTGGCTAAGGCCGAACCGACGTTAGAGTCGATTTGGCGATTGCGCTCGTCACTTAAGCCTTCTTCGAGCAAGGCTCGCACAGAACGCTTAAGCCGCAGCTCCTGATCTGGCTCTGGCCGCCATAAAATCCCCGCCTGTTTAAGCTTTTCGACCACGCTTGGATCGTGCGCATCCTCGTTAAGAGAGCCCGCCAAATAGGTGTCCATAATGATGTCAGCATGGCGACCTAACTGCTTGAGCAGTTTCACACCCGCCTGATGTAAGTTACTGCTCATCATGGCCTCCTTGGTCACAGCTTTTACCTAGGTTTAACAGTGCCAACATTATATTAAGTCCCGCTGGGTCGCTGTTTCCGCCTGCGCTTCTAGGCTTAAACCTTCAGTTTCGTCGATAAACCGAATGACTTCATACAAATAATCCAGCTTGCCCGTGGCGATATAGATTTGCTTCTCCGCATTGGGGCGCACTAAATAGCCGAGTTCGACTAATCGTTTGAAGACTAATTTGATTTGCGCATCGCTGTTGGTACTGGTCGAGCCAAATAAACGATATTGGCTGAGTTTGGCTAACTGCTCACGAAACGCCGGCGTGTCTTCGATACGGCTTTGCAGCTCGGTTAAACGCACGGGCGCACCTTCGCTCAGCGGCGCATCTTGACCACTGGCTTCTTGCACTAATACCAACCATTCCACCAGCGGGATCAATGCCTGACAGATATCTTTAAACTGCGATGAAATCACTTTACGTTCGCTATCGCCGAGCTGCAAATAACCGCAGAAGAACACATCACCTTCGGCGGCAGACGCCACGGTACGGTTGATCTGGTTTAAGTAGGCTTCAACCCGCTCGCGGGTACTGCTATTTTTAAGGGCGCGCCAGCCTTCTTCATTAGTGGTGCGGCAAATAAACTCGCCCTTGAGTAACAGCTCAATCAAAGCGCCAGTGCCAACTAATACGGTTTGGGTTGCATCACTCATTAGATGGCCTCCTTCGACAAACGCTTATTCAACATGTCGGCAATTGGGTTGACTTTAGGCTTAACCACCTGCAACTTCTTAGTTTGTTTGTTGATAATGTAACGATTAGCGAACAAGTTCAGCACCTCAGACTCAGGGTTCGGGAAGGCGCCCAGCACACAAATATTGTTATTTTCGCAGGCGTCAAAAATCTTCTTCACGTTGGTATGGTGCAAAGTGCCCAACTCATCAATTGGCCAGTGAATGGTCACATCGGCGCGTCCACGCAGCAAGCGCGTGAATGCCAACAAGAACTTACACAAAATCAGATACGCCATACCGTGACTTGAGGATTCGTTAAGCTGTCTGTCGGTGCGGATGATTAAGTCGCTGTTACCTTCTTTAAGGCGCAGCTCGATTTCCAGCAACTTGGAGATGCCCCCCGTTAATGCGGCACGGCCGATAATGTCTAAGGCGCGGCGCATGCTGTTGGTGTAATCCTCATCGGGCAAGCCATTAAAACCATCGGCTTTCCAATGTTTAAAGGCTTTGACGAACTGTTCAAGCTCAGGCCAGAACTCTAACTCGCTGATGCGCGAACGAATACGTACAGCCGATTCAGACACGCCATCGAGGAATAACTCTTCGCCCACTTCGCGGGTAATACGCGCACTTTGGGAGGCAATGCGGCGGTCGATATCGGCTAACACATCGTAGAAAGCGGTTAAGTCGACACCAAAAATCCGTCCTTGCTCACGCAGCGCAGTAATCGATTGCGGCACGATCACGTTCAGCAATTGCTCAAGCTGTGGCACTAACTTACGGTAATCCAGCAGACGAATACCTTTATCGTTGATAAAGCTCGATTCTTCGCGGGCACGCTCCCAGGTTTCGGCAAGGCCAGAACCTGACTTGCTGGCGATCACTGAGTCAAAATGCTCCACATATTGCTTCACCGAACCCATCAGGTAATCGCGTTTTAGCAGTAAGTCTTCACCTTGGCGCAGACGCTCGCCTAGGCTGCCTTGGGCTTCTTCGTTATTGGTCGGTAACTTAAGCTCGGCGAGTTTACGCATTACGGCACGTAACTTCGTTAAGTTTTCAGAAGCTTCAACCTGCGCCGCATCGGACGCTTTACGCTCGGTTTCAAGTTGTTGACGACGGGCCTTAACATCCTGAGTTTTCGCCTTAAGCTGTTGATCGATTTCCGATACCGCACGCTTCACATCGCTAAGCTGAGTTTGCAGTTTAGGTTTGCGCGCAAGCCAAGTGTGTTGATACCAATCGTCAAAGCGCAGTACGTCGCTGCGACGCTGTTCGGCGCGGCTGATTTTGGTTTCTAACTCACGAATTTGTTGCTTGAGTTTGAGGATATTATCCTCATCCACACCACGGGATTTAAGCTCGTTTTTGTACCAAGTCTCGCAGGCTTTCTGCTCGATTTTGGCACTTTCACGGCGTCCTTCAATAGTCGCTTTAATTTGGCCGAGTTGGTTGTCGAGCGCGCCGATGACTTCCTGCCAATAGGCATTCTTTTCCATGCGTGCTTCGAGCGCTTGCTCTTTTTGATCTTCGAGCCAGAGTTCGTGCTGATGTTTAAGTTGTTTTAGCTCACCATCGAGTTGAGTCAGTCTTTGTCCCGCATGGGCTTTGCGCTCGCTCAATGCTTTGTTGATTTTCTCTTGCTCGCTGCGCTTTTCATCAAATAGGCGACGCAGATCGTCACGGCTATTTTTGTACGCCGTGCGAGCAAAAGTCAGTTCACGGCTGAGATTATCCAACTCGCCATTAATGGCCACCAGCTGAGATTCGGCCTCGGCCTGCATTTCTTGGGCACTAGTGTGGGCTTCTTCGGCTTTGCTTAACCGAATACGCAGCTCTTGTTCGGAGGCGGCATATTCAGGCACATCGATCGCTTTAAGATCTAAATGCACGCCAAAGAAAGCTTCGCTCGATTCAGTCACTAAGCTTGGATGTAAATCAGTGCGATGCAGTAGTTCAGGCGCGATCACTTTACCTAAACTTTGCTCCCAGCCTTGGGATTCTTTACGCAGAAACTCCAATAGGGTGTGGGATTGCGGGAACAGCATATGGTGCAGTTCATCCAACGCAGTTTGACGCTCGTTCACCCTTAAGGTGGCGATACGCAAGGCTTCGTTGGCTTGGTCACGTTTGGCTCTGAGCTTGCGTTCATCGCTGCTTAAGCGTTCAACCTTGGCATTGCAGCTTTCTTGTTCTTCGTCGGCGCGGTGAATACGCTCGTCGAAAATCGCGAGACTCAGCTTTTCTTCTTCGGTGTAAGTCACGCCATCAACACGCAATTTAAGCTCGGCGGCAGTGAGTTTGAATTGGTATTCCTGCTCGCTAAAGCTAGCCTTGCCCGCATCCATTTGGTTGCGCCATTGCAGCTCTAGGGCGTCAATATCGGTGCGCGCCACTTCACGTTGTTTATCGCGGGCTTCACGCTGCTTGTCTTGGTCGGCATGCAAACCTTCAAGCTCGCGGTTTAACTGCTCGCCAATCTTACTGCGACGGGCATTGTACGCCGCCTCAATATCTTGGTGCTTCTCGGTTTGCAGCTTATGGCGTTCACTTAGGTTTTCAACATCGGTGCGCCAGTTCGGCAGCATCTCAAGATCGGCCTTGGCTTGTTCTATGTTGGCATCTAAAAAGGCAGCGTGCTGATCTTCAATCGCATCGAGCTCATACTCGCACTTTGCCACATCGCCCTTAGCTGCCGATAAATCGAGATTAAGCTCATCGCGTTGCTCTTTCCATTCATCGTCGAGCAATCTGAGTTTTAAATTCAGCTCTTTAGATAAGGTTTGCTGAATATCTTGGCGATCGGCTTCTAAGGTTTCATCGTTGCGATAACCACGGGATAAACTCGATAAACGCAGTTCGGCGCTGAGCAGTTGGTTAAATTCTTGCTCGAGTTTTTCAAACTCAGGGCGAATGACTTCAAAGCCTTGGATAAGTTGGCTCTCACGGATCCACGCCTCAACGCGCTGTGGGTTTAAGCGTGAGCTGGGCGGATTAACCCCGTCCTCCTCTAAAATGGCGGCGATCATGGATTTGACCGTCTCCATCTTGCCTTCTTTGGAGTGCACCGCTTTGGCGAGTTTTTCGATGTGGCGCAGCGAATGCTCGCCCTCACACAGGGCAAATTGGCGTGCATAACCGCGTAGTTCACTGCGGTTGCTGCCCGTGCTTAATAGGGTGCGATCGTTTTGAATAATGGCGCGATATTCACGGGTATTAAGCAAATTAGTGGTGGCGATGCCGGCACGTTTTAAATCACGGCCTAATTCCGCCATGGTGTGGCACAGAATAGTGTCGCCATTTTGCGATTTAATATAATCGCTTAGCTCAAAACCTTTAGCGATAAAGCGATAGTTAACGCCCTTACCATCGCCCGCAGAGGCCAGCACGGCTTGGTACAGTAAGCCATCGGCCTTTTGATATTCGTAAATGATGTAGCTTGAATCGTGTGGCAAATACCAACGCTCGAAACTGTCGCGGGTCGAAGGCACCACGCGGCTTGGGTATTCACCATAAAAAACAGGGACTAGACGTTGTAATGTCGTTTTACCCGAGGCGTTAGTACCACAAATGTTGGTATGACCATTGAGGGCGAGTTCCACCACGCCCGGAAGGTGCGTATCAATCAGCACAATACGAATCAAGCTTGCCATTTCATTCCTTATGCAAACAGGAGAGTCTTATCTAAGCTGCAGAAGCCTTCTACAGGACAAAGAGAAAACAATCCAAGAGGGCCACAGACCTTAAAATGCACTGTAAAAAGTGATTTTAAAATCATGACCTAAAAATAGTGCCCCTAAAATAAGGCAATCGCGGTGTATTGGCAATTAAGCGGCGCTGCACTAATGCCATGGCTCACAATCTTTACGCCCAGAATTGGGCCCAGAACTAAGCTCTTCTTTAAGCCCAGAACTAAGCTACTAGCAAAGCCAATACTAACCGCCAATGATACGACAACTTAGCCAAAATAGGCGGCTAACAAAGCGGCAATTAGCGCAGTAAAAGGTAAATTTTAGCGGTTATCTTCAAGGCGCAGGCGATCAGCGATCCGGCTATAGATCAGCATCATTTCCGCCAGCGATCCCACTTGCATGCCTTTCATCAAATTGGCGCGGTGGATCTCGACCGTACGCATGGCAATACAGAGGCTATCGGCGATCTCTTGGTTCTTCAGCCCTTGGGCAATCAGGTTGAGTATTTCCCGCTCCCTTGGTGTGAGCGCTTGATACGTCTCAAGATACTGATTATCTTGATGATGCGCCTTGGTATGTTCCAACGCTTTGACGACCGCTTCGGCTAACTTAGCGCCATCGGCGGGCTTTTGGAAAAAATCCACCGCACCTAATTTAAGCGCATCTACCGCCATAGGCACATCGCCATGGCCGGTGAGATAAATCACCGCTAGCGGACTATTTTTTGCCACTAATTCAAGATGCAACTGCTGACCACTCAAACCCGGCATTCGCACATCGACTAGCGCACAACCCGGTAGTGTTAAGTCTACGGCGGTAAAAAAGGCTTCGGCGCTATCAAAGTCGGTGATCTTAAGGCCATAACTTTCAAGCATAAAACGCAAAGAACGACGCACTGAGTCATCGTCATCGATTAAATACACAGGTAGATCAAGACTCATTATTGGCTCCATTGGGTTCAGGTTTACGCGGTATAGCAACCTGCGCTTGGCAACCGCCACCCATAGCGCTTTCTAGGCTAAACGTACCACCATGGCTCTCGGCAATATCACGGCAAATCACTAAGCCTAAACCTAACCCCTCTGATTTAGTGGAATAAAATGCTTGCATCAGCAGACTGGTCTCTTCGGTTAACCCTGTGCCATTATCTGTGACTGTCAGCAAGAGCGTACATTCTTGATAGCGAAGATCGATATCGATCGTGGGTGTGTATGGCTTTTGCGTGATGATCTGTTCGGTGCCTCTGGATTCAAGCTCTAACCGCTGAACGCAGGCGTCAAAGGCGTTTTTCAGCAAGTTAAGCAACAACTGCTGCATGCCAACTTCATCGAGGGACTGTAAATAGGGTTCACCATTCACATTGACGGCAAGGTTTATCTGATGTTGTTCAAACTCATAGGCGAGTAGCGGCACAGTCTCATTGACCAGCTCATGCAAATACAAAGGCTGTTTCGACACAGGTCGCTTCTTCAATAAATTACGTAAGCGACTGATAATATTGTCGGCGCGCGTGACTTCCTGCTGGATCAGCGCCAATACAGATTGCAACTCCTCAGGGCTCGTCCCCCGCTGTAATCGCACTTCGGCGCCATGACAATAATGGCCAATCGCCGCCAAAGGTTGATTGAGTTCATGGGAGAGACTCGCGCCAAGCTCACCCGCGATAGCAATACGTTGGGCATGTTCCAGTAACGCACGGTTTTCATTGAGCTGGCGCTGAGTGTTAATCAACTCACGGCCGCGGCGGCTAAAGCGGTATTCAAGCCAAAAATGATACACATTGAGTAAAACCAAAATCCCCAAAACAAGCCAAGCCCATTGTTGATGTAACTTGATCCACTGCCACGCCCTTTGCCACCATGGTGCCTGCAAAGGATGCATATCGAGATCTTTAAGCAGTTGATCGATCGCAAGCTGACTCACGGCCGTGGTCCAGCCCGCAGAATCAGCAAACTTAGCGGCGAGATGATCTTCGGGCAGCGCCAGCAAAGCTTGAGTCACACTTTTAGCCAGAGACTGGGAAGCGCGATTGGTCTTTGCCATAGACCAGTTGGGATAAAGGTGAGTCGAGACTTGGCAATTAAATCCCGCAGGCGCTTGATTATCGAGCACTCGATAATGAGCGATATTAATAAGACCTTCCGTTTGCATCTGCTCAAGCTGACACACAGGCACGACCGCAGCATCTAACTGTTGATGTCGCTCTGTGGAAGTTTTTTTGTTATCTAACTGATAAATCAAGTTGTCTAGCGGAAACCCCAGCGGAATAATCTCACCCACAAAGCGAGGCAAATCTATGCCCTTTAGCTGCGCTTCATACACTAAGGTCAAGTAACCGCCGAAGGCATTTTTCGACACTATCCCGAGTCGACGTCCCTTAAGATCAGTTAAAGTTTGATAGGGAGAATCGGCGCGCACCACCAGCGCCGAGCCCACTTGCATTGCCGCGCCATTATTTAACGGACTGCGCAGGGTCGCCAACCAAGTAAGGGAATATTGCCGCGCCAGCAACACGGATTGCCCTGGGTTAGTGATCACAAAATCGAGCCCTTGGGTTTCAACGCCCTTAGCTAGCTCATCAAGGGTGAGAGGATGTAACCTAAAGTAACTGTTGGGAATTTGAGTTTCGAGCCACCCCATCAAAGGTTGCCAGCGGTTGATGGTTGCCTTATAACCGCGGATGGCTAACACGCCAACATCGACTACTTGATAACTGGGCTCTTCGATAGCAACTTGAGCAACAACCTCAGGGTCAGTTAATCCCGAATGCGCACTTTGATTCAGTGGCTCCGCAGCAAACACCTTAACCGAAGCCAGCAAGCATAGGAATAACACTGCGTTCCTTGGCTTTTTTCTCGGTATTACCACGGAATGTGGAGTGCTCAGAATCGATAACGGCCACTTGACCGATACAGCTAAGCGAAACACAGTTTTCATCATCCTCAATAACATGAAGTGCAATCCTTTATCCCCAGTCACTCACACTAAAATCAAGTCCAACTCAAGCTAAGAAAAGGCCAAACTCAAGTAACAAAAAATAAAACCCTAGCATTTTGAAGGCTATTCTAACGGATATTTGTTGCGCTAGATCAAGTCCACACCCGATATGTGGAAAACCACTATAGTTATGCCGCCTCCCCTTTTACAGAATGCCTGTAAACCTCGCCATAAACCTTAACTCTAGGTCTATGAGCCAGTTTATTCGCCATCTGCAAGTAGTGAAGGAAATCTGTATGGACAAGAGTAAACGCCAGTTTCTCGGCAAAATGGCCAGCGTCAGTGTTGGCGCCGCACTCATCCCTGTCGTGCAAGTGTATGCACAGGATGATAAGCGCAGCCCTCAAATGCATAGTGCCAGCGAAGGGCAAGTGGGTATACGTTACGGTATGGTAATTGACTTGCGCCGCTGTGTGGGCTGCCAAGCCTGTACCGTCGCTTGCACTATCGAGAATCAACCACCCCTCGGGCAATTTCGCACCACAGTGCAGCAGTATGAAGTCTCGCAGCAGGAAAATACCACTCCGCCTGCGTTTTTAATGCTGCCAAGACTTTGTAATCACTGCGAAAACCCGCCCTGCATCCCCGTTTGTCCTACGGGCGCGACCTTCCAGCGCAAGGACGGCATAGTGGTCGTCAACAATGAATGGTGTGTTGGTTGTGGCTATTGCGTGCAAGCCTGCCCCTATGATGCGCGCTTTATCAACCACGATACTAATACCGCCGACAAATGTACCTTCTGCGCCCACAGGTTAGATGCAGGGTTACTGCCTGCCTGTGTCGAAACCTGCGTAGGAGAAGCCCGTGTGATTGGCGATCTGAATAATCCCAACAGCCAGATAAGCCAACTGCTTGCCGCCAACAAAACCGACATCAAGGTGCTCAAACCGACGGCCAACACTGCGCCACGGGTGTTCTACATCGGCATGAGCAGCGCTTTTCAGGACAAGATTAGCGGCCAAGCCCCCGTTAGAACCTTACTTACCGATACTGGCGAGGGGATCCACCATGGTCATTAAAGAAATCTTTACCCCTGATATCGCCATTACTTGGCTACCTTGGGCAGTACAATACTTTTTTATGATGGGGCTCGCCTACGCCAGCGTATGGGTAGCGACAATACATTTGTTTAGCCAACCCAAACCCGATGACAGATTGCTGAAGCTCTGCGCCTGTTTAATGTTAACCGCAGGCATAGTCGCCCCTATCGCCTTACTCGCCGATTTACACCAACCGCTGCGGGCTTGGCATTTTTATGCGCAAGTTCGCCCTGATTCTTGGATGTGGTATGGCGCCTTTTTACTGCCCGTATTCTCGGGCACCAGCGCAGTGTTTGCTTGGCTGCTACTGCGTCAATATCTGCCTAAGCACACCACGAATCAAGACTCAGATTGGGTGAATAAAATAGGCCAATTACTGAGATTTGGTGATTGGAACAGTGACAAATTCATCAAGCCGATCGCACTGATCACGGCCCTGAGTGCCTGCAGTATCGCCCTCTACACTGGCATGGAAACCATGGCCATTAAGGCGCGGCCACTGTGGCATACCTATTGGCTTCCACCTTTGATGGCAATGAGTGCCCTGCTCGCCGCCTGTGGCACTTTGGTGGTATTGAATCGACTATTAAAGGGCTACCAACAGCGCACCCAAGACAGCCTATTACTCTGGGTAAGAGCGAGTTTTGGTCTATTCGCCCTATGCCTTATCGGCTGGGCGTTATTCGATAAGGGCTCGGCCCCTGAAGCCGCACTATTGCTTGAAACCAGCCCAAGCTGGCAACTTGCTGCGATTTGGGTACTGGTCACACTCGCCGTGCTGGCACTGATGCTCGCCATTCGTCACTTACCCAATATGGCAATGCTAATCGTCAGCCTCACGGCCATTCACCTTGCGTGGGGATTTCGCTGGATAGTGCTAATTCAAGCGCAAACCGATCCTAAATACGGTGCGGGGACTTATCTCTATCAACTGCCTTGGGGACCTGAAGGGCTATTAGGCATAGCCGGTACCTTCGGCCTCTGGTTAGCATTAATGGCGCTGGTCTCCGAACTTATTCGCCACACGCCTGCGGCAAAACTTGCTCGCTGAGCACCCAAATAGTTTACAGAATTAAGGAGTCCATCATGGATAAGAGTAAACGTCGTTTTATCAAAGGGGCCGCTGTCACGGGTGGTGTGGGATTATTTGCTGCGGGTTATAGCCATACATTAGCGCAAATAGGTAAAGGTGTCGTCAATGGTACCTCAGGAAAACCAACCCAAGATCCGCTGCACGGCAATTCCTTAGCACCTGAATACAAAGTCGATTTACAGTCAGGTCAGTTAATCAGCAATGACGATCAACGCATCGCCAATACTATGTGCTTAGGTTGCTGGACCAAATGCGGCGTGCGCGCTCGTATCGATCAAAAAACCGATAAAATCATCCGTATCAGCGGCAATCCTTATCATCCGTTGTCATCGCGGGAACATATCGATTTCGATACACCGATCAAAACCGCCTTTGTTGGGCTTAGCGCCTTTCAAGAACAGGGGCTGCAAGGACGTTCCACCGCCTGCGCCCGCGGTAATGCCATGCTAGAACAATTAGATAGCCCACACCGCGTTACCCAATGCCTTAAACGCGTGGGTAAGCGCGGCAGTGGCCAATGGCAGAGCATTAGCTTTGAGCAATTGCTGAATGAAGTCGTCGAAGGTGGTGATTTATTTGGTGAGGGCCAAGTCGAAGGCTTAAGAGCGATTCGTGATATCGCCACGCCGCTCGATACCAATAATCCAGAATACGGCCCTAAGGCCAACCAGTTACTGGTCTCAAACGCATCAGATGAAGGCCGCGATGCCATTATCAAACGCTTCACCTTCAACAGCTTTGGCACGCGCAACTTTGCCAACCACGGCGCTTACTGTGGATTTACCTACCGTGCTGGAGCGGGCGCTTTATTGGATGATTTGAAAAAATACGCCCACTTAAAACCCGATTGGGATCATAGTGAATTTTTACTCTTTATCGGCACTTCACCGCAACAATCGGGCAATCCCTTTAAACGCCAAGCAAGACAATTGGCTAACGCGCGGGTGAATAACACCAATTTCAGTTATGTGGTGGTGTCGCCCATGCTGCCCAATACCTCGAATCAACCTTGCGCGGGTAACAATACTTGGCTGCCGATCCGCCCCGCCACCGACTCGGCCCTCGCCATGGGCATGTTGCGCTGGATTATTGATAACGAGCGCTATGCCGCCGATTTTTTGAGTGCGCCCAATGTCGATGCCGCAAAAGCATCAGGTTACCGTGGTTTTAGTAACGCAGGTTTCTTGATCGTCAGCGAACCGACCCATCCAAGATATGGCCAATATCTCTTTGCCAGCGATCTTGGCTTACCTTTCGACGGCAAAGCCTATGGCGAGCAAGACTCGCAGTTGGTTGTCGATGCCGCGAGTGGCAAGATAGTTTTGGCTAGCCAAAGTCAGAAAGCTAAGCTCGACGTTGACCAAAGCGTCGACACACCTAAGGGAATGATTGCGGTTAAATCTAGTTTCCAACTGTTAAGTGAAGCGGCGCAGAGCTTCGAGATAACACACTATGCCAAGGAGTGCGATATCAGCGAGGCGCAAATTATCGCCCTTGCGGATAAATTTACCAGCCATGGCACTAAAGCCGCAGTGATCTCCCACGGCGGCACAATGAGCGCCAATGGTTTTTATAGCGCGTGGGCAATCATGATGCTCAACGCCATGATAGGTAACATCAATTTAAAAGGTGGCGCATTAGCTTCCGGCGGTTCCTTTCCCGCCTTTGGTAAAGGCCCAAGGTATAATCTGCAGGAGTTTGACGGCATGGTCGAGCCTAAGGGCATATTCCTATCGCGATCTAAATTCCCCTACGAGAAAACCTCAGAGTATCGCCGTAAAGTCGAAGCGGGCGAATCGCCTTATCCTGCTAAGGAGCCTTGGTTCCCGATTTCATCGCCCTTATTGGGCGAACATTTAACCGCGGCGGTGCACGGTTATCCCTATCGACTCAAAGCATGGATTAACCACATGGGCAATCCGATTTATGGTCAAGCGGGCCTAGGTGAAGCCATTGGTGAACAACTGAAAGATCCCAAAGTGCTACCACTGTTTATCAGTATCGACAGCTTTATTAACGAAACCTCGGCGCTATCGGATTATATCGTGCCCGACACCTTAACCTACGAGTCATGGGGTTGGAGCCCTTCTTGGCATGGGACTCTGACGAAGGAAACGACAGGTCGCTGGCCGATTGTCGAACCAAGGGTCACAAAAATGGCCAGTGGCGATGTGGTGTGCATGGAATCTTTCTTGAGCCAAGTGGCGATAAAACTGCAACTACCTGGCTTTGGCGAAAATGCCGTTAAGGCAGCAGATGGCAGCTTACATCCGTTAACGCGCGCAGCGGATTACTCACTCTATGGCGCCGCCAATGTAGCCTATTTGGGTAAAGCCGTCGCCGATATTAACGCTGAGGACATGTATCTTAGCGGTGTGAGTCGTATTCAAAGTGAGCTCAACGCCAGACTCAAGCCAGATGAAGTCAAAAAAGTCAGCTACTTATTTGCCCGCGGCGGCCGCTTTGAAAATATGAGCGGTGCACGGGATGAAGTGGGGAATCCAACCAAGGTTTGGCCAAAACCTATGATGCTGTGGAATCCCGAAGTGGGCAGTCGCCGTAACAGTCTCACAGGGGAATTTATGAGTGGCTGCCCACGCTTATATCAACCCGCCTTAGCCAATGGCACACCGCTCGATAAGGCATTTAATAAATCACAATGGCCTTTGCTGATCAGCAGTTACAAATCCCACACCATGAGCTCTATGAGTATTGGCTCGGATCGTTTGCGCCAAGTGCACCCTAATAATCCAGTACGACTGAACGAGAAGACCGCCAGTCGACTTGGGATCAGCACAGGTGACACGGTCAAGATCAGCACGTCCAACGGCAGCGTGATTGCCTTAGTGGAATGTGTTGCCGGAGTGCACCCTGACTGCATCGCTATCGAACACGGTTATGGCCATAAGGAACTCGGCGCGCGGGACGTAGTGATCGACAACCTTAAAATCGCCGCCAATCCGCTGATCCGAGTCGGCATCAATATGAACGACTTGAATCTGTTTGATCCGAGTCGCCACGGCCGCTACCCGCTGGTGGATTGGGCAAGTGGCGCTTCGGCCAGACAAGGGCTACCAGCTAAGATTGAAAAACTAAGCTAACCGCCGAGCATAGATGACACTTAAGAAGCTGCCCTTTGGCAGCTTTTTCTTTAGCGTTAATTCAATCTGATTAAGTCTAATCGCATCATTAATGCTTTCTAGCTATGCCTATTCGCGAATAAACCGAGGAATAGTGATCTTTTTTACTCAATTTAGGTATATAGATCCCGATCACGCGTTTCATAGAAATAAACCACATATTAAAATCACAGCTATATTTATCAGTATATCTAGCTCGAAATATCGAGCTTTCAATAAAGAACTGCAGTTTTTGAGTCAGTTAGACTCATCAGGAGTATCTCAGTGTTCAACTCTTCATTACGTAAAAGCCTAGAAGTGAGCGAAAGTAAACGCCAAGAGGCGGAGTCGATCATCGACTCGATTAAGCACAGTATTGCCACAGTAGAATTTACGCCTGATGGTTTAATTCTCGATGCTAATGCGTTGTTTTTAAAAACGGTAGGTTATTCACTTAATGAAGTCGTAGGCCAACATCACAAGCTATTTTGCTCGGCGGCTTATGGTAATTCTGCTACCTACCAGCAATTTTGGAGCAATCTAAAAGCAGGTCATCCACAGGAAGGTAATTTTGCACGAGTGAATAAAAATGGCCAAGAGATCTGGCTTAGAGCCATTTACTTCCCAATCAAACAGGCAGGTAAAGTCGTTAAAATAATGAAAACAGCTGTTGATATCACCGAAGATAAGCACCAACTTGACGACCAAGCGGCCATTTTTAATGCCTTGAATCGCTCGCAAGCCATTATTGAATTCACTACCGATGGCACGATTTTGAAAGCCAATACTAACTTCTTAAAGACAATGGGCTTTAGCAAAGAGCAGATTATTGGTAAACACCATCGTATTTTCTGTTTTGATGAGTTTTATCGACAAAATCCACACTTTTGGGACGACCTAAAGCAAGGTCGATATAGCAGCGGTCTCTTTGAACGTAAAAATGCTTATGGCGATTCGATTTGGTTAGAAGCGGCATACAATCCTATTATGGATGAGCAAGGTAAAGTGGTTAAAGTGATTAAATTTGCGAGCGATATCAGCAAACGGATCGAGCAAAGCCACGCTGTACGTGAAGCCGCCAATATTGCACTGACCACGTCACAACGTACCGTCGAGCAAGCAGAACAAGGCGTACATTTACTCAATGCGACGGTAAATACCTCTAATGCTATTGCCGAGCAAACCCATAAAGCGACCTTGGCGATAACTCAACTCAATGAACAATCTCAAAGTATTCAAGCGATAGTCGCGACCATTAGCTCGATTGCCGATCAAACTAATTTACTGGCATTAAATGCCGCAATTGAGGCCGCACGAGCGGGGGAACAAGGCCGAGGTTTTGCCGTTGTCGCCGATGAAGTGAGGCAGCTTGCTTCCAGAACCAGTAAATCAACCAGTGAAATTGCCGCCGTAGTCACTAAAAATACCCAGCTCACCACAAGTGCAACAGACATGATGAACGAAGTTGAAGGTATCGCACAGGAAGGGAAACAACAGTTAGCCGAGGTAACTTTGGTGATGGGAGAAATACGCAACGGGGCAGAAAACGTCTCACAAATCGTCTCTCAACTTTCAATCAACGGTCATTAATCCCCTCGCATTTCATCACGCAAGGATTGCATGGCGTTTTATCTATCGATAAAACGCCATGCAATTGTTCCGTCAATCAATAATCAGTTTTACTACCTTCATAGGTGGCGCACATTTGCTGCGCCAGCGCCTCGTCGTAAGGGCGTAAGCCACTCATGACTAAGGTTTTGATACCTGTGCCGACTAAAGTATCGCCACTGTGTAATTCAAAGTGCAGTGTCACATCGCCACGTTTACCATCGATTTTTAAATCTTGGTCAACGAGTGATAAGGTCACTTGCACAAAATCGAGGGTGGTTAAATCAAACGACATGCTTTCGTAAATCACTAAAGGTCGGTCTGGGTTGATCATCACTTGATGTTGTTTCATCAAAGGGATCAGGATATCGATAAAATTATGCCCAGAGAAAGCAACATATTGACGAATAAAGGATTCTGTCTGCGCATCGCAACAACTTACATCGCCTTGACGGCTCACATTAAGATAGGTTTTTTCGCGGCCATCGCGAATTGAAAAACTCTCGCTCACTTGTTCCGGGAATTGCAGTTCGACACTCGCGCCCACCATACCCGCAAAGCTAAATTTCATGCTCTGACTCAGGCCATATTGAGTCAATACTAGGGCAAACAGTAAATCTCCCGGCACGCAAAAGCGTTTTGCGCCCACATTGTGTATGGGATTAAAGTCCTGCGCAATTTTCTTCGCGAAGTCGCTGGCTTGTTGTGCTGAAACGGAAATGGCTTGATTTTGCTCGGAAAAATAAGGCGCTAGAAACATATAAACTCTATTTGTAATAACTCAATACAAGGATGGATAACAAAATTATCACGAGTCTACCTTAAATTAGGTATTTAACTCACCCGATGACTTGATCCCACGGAAGATGTACAAAGTAACACCCTGCCCACATTTGTAAAGCCAAACAAATTACAAGGGTATTAACTTAGGTTAACAGGCTAGCGCCTTCCATTGAACAAGGAACAAATAGTTAGACTTGTTTAAATTCACGCTTCAATTGAAAACTATCGTCAGTGACTAGCTGCTCTAGCACTTCGACACGCTGACGCAAGGTAGCTAACTCGGCCCGCAAGGCTTGATTTTCGGCCTCTTGCTCACGACTCGACACACCTTGCTTGTCGCGGATTTTCATAATCGCGACCACATATCCGCCAACAATGGCGAGTATCGGGATAAGTAAAGCGAGGGCTCCAGTATTCATAGTCATTTCCTTTATTTAGTGGCGTTATTGTTATCAGGCTAAAAACTCAGGCTTATTTCGACTCTAGACATCAATCAAAGTCAGAGTATGGGAATGAGTATGCGCAAAATAACCCTAATCCACCAGTGACAAAAGTCATGAGGTTTGGCTAAGGTGCATCATTCCTTATCGAAGCTATCCACCACAATGGCGCCCATAGAGGCTGGCATAGTGATGACGATAATCCGTTTTATCGAGGTCAGCGGATCTTCAAAAAAAGGCACTTTATCGAGGCACAGCAGGACGAGGAAAACCACCAGCGCGGTGAGCAAATACGCCACTACGATGCGGAAAATAAACACAGGGACTCTGGCACTAATATTTTGCTGGAACACACTGTGGTAAGTAAAAACCCCTAGAAATAACAGCGATAAACTAAAGAGCATGGCGAGATTGAGCACAGGCAAGGTTTCGCCGAGATGCCAAGCTTCCTCTGAAAATGCCACGGGCACCGCCAGCGCAAATGCCCCCACGCAAACTTGGCTCGCATCTTCGGTATTAAAACTAAAGGTCATGCTCATCGCTCCTTAATATTCCAATCCATTTGATTAGCCGAAAATGACGTGCGGCTAAGAGACGCTACATTGGGGCTTATTCCTGCGGTTTAAGTGCGATACAGCACTTTAACCACATGCCAGCCAAACTTAGTTTTCACTATATGTGGCACCAGTAATTCACCTGAAAATGCAACCTTATCGAACTGTGGCACCATTTGGCCTTTTTTGAACTCGCCTAAATCGCCACCTTTTTTGGCCGAAGGGCAAGAGGAAAAACGCTTAGCGAGCACAGCAAAATTAGCACCATTATTCAGCTGCTTAACAATATCCTCAGCCTGTTCTTTGTGTTTCACTAAAATATGCACAGCGGCAGCGGTTTTAAACATGTCATTTCTCACTTTGGATTAACGTCCCGTGCAAAGGGAAGATTGGCGCCCCGAGTTTGCCCTCGATCACACCACTTCCATCGGCACAGGTTCTACTGACTAAAAGGTTTTATATCCAACGCATAAGTGCGTTATTGGCCCATTATCGACCCTATTAACCTAGAAAATTTTCTGCCACCACTGCAAAGGGTCGCCGCAGTTATTCACTGGACGATAGGTCGCAGCTAATGCCGGAAGCGCATCGACATTGCTGCAAGTGGATTCCTTAGCCACACCTGTATCTCGGTCAAAAAAGCCCTTCACTACGCCGTTCACTGGAATTGAGCGCAGACTAATAGGTGGACGTTCCTTTAAGAAGGCAAGATATACGGCCATGGCGCCACTGCTACCATACAAACTGGTTTTGCCGTTATCGTCACGACCAACCCAAATGGCGGCGACATTACGCTCATCAAAGCCCGCAAACCAAGAGTCGCGGCTGTCGTTACTGGTGCCAGTCTTACCCGCAAGTCCAACGCCAGGGAAAGCATTACCTAAACGCGTCGCCGTTCCCGTATTCACCACTTGCTGCATAGCAAATTGAATTAAGAAATCTGTCTCAGGTGCTATAGCTTGCTCTTTAGGCAATCGCGTCACTGGCAATGGGTTCTTATCAGAATCTAGCACAGCGGTCACTGTGGTTAACTTACGGTAAACACCGCTATCAGCTAAGGTTTGGTACACTTGCGCTACCATTAATGGCGAGCCATTGACGGCGCCGAGTAACATGGAGGGATACTCGTTTAACGGCTCCTGCCAACCCGATTTAGCCAATGTTGTGGCGACCGCATCCACACCCACAGCAATTCCAAGATTTACCGTCGGTACGTTCATCGACTTTTTCAATGCCGTTAACAAAGGCACCTGACCACTGAACTTCTTATCAAAGTTTTGTGGTGACCATGTCTTACCTTGCTCGCTTTTTAAGGTAATAGGTTGATCTTTAAGAGGAGTCGCTAAGGTAAATTGGCTATTAGGTGCCAAAGCCGTAGCATACACAAAAGGCTTAATTAACGAGCCAATAGGACGACGAATTTCAACTGCGCGGTTAAAGCCATCAAATCCTGGGGTTTTATCGCCGACCATAGCCGCGATACCGCCCGTGTATTTGTCGGTCACGACCATACCAATCTGCAATGATTTATTGCTCTTATCTAAGCTCTTGAGGGTTTGAGTCACCGCAATTTCGGCGGCTTCTTGGGCCATAGGATCAAGCGTGGTATAGATTTTCACCCCAGATTGCTTCAATAGCGCATCGCCATAACGCTCGTTCACTTCCTGTTTTACCAAGGCGAAGAAAGAAGGTAATTTTTGATGTGCTGGTTTATTCAGATTACGGATCCCTAAGGGTGACTCTACCGCCACCTTGTACTCCGCCGTGGTTAAATCCCCCGCATCCATTAACAAGCGCAATACCAGATCACGGCGTTCTTGAATACGATCCGGATATTTCCATGGATTGTAGTAAGACGGTCCCTTAATCGCAGCCACTAAGAATGCCTGCTGGGAGATAGTCAACTCACTGATAGGACGGCCGAAATAGAAACGTGAGGCCAACCCCATACCATGGACGGCGCGGGATTTATCCTGCCCCATATACACTTCGTTAAGATACGCTTCGAGGATTTCGTCTTTGCTGTAACGAAAATCAATAATGACCGCCATTAAGGCTTCGCGAACCTTACGCAGCAAGGAACGCTCACTCGAAAGGAAAAAGTTTTTCGCTAACTGCTGAGTTAACGTCGAGCCACCTTGCACAGTGCGACCGGCGCTGATGTTCACAAAAGCCGCGCGCGCAATCGCGAAGGGATTCACACCATGGTGTTCATAAAAACTACGATCTTCCACCAGCAGTAACGCCTGCACAATCGACTTCGGCATTTCTTCGGTCGGCACAAACAGCCTGTCTTCACCATCGCCAGTAATAATGCGGTCGAGCAATACAGGCTCAAGGTGGAATATGGCGAGTTGACGCTTGTCTGAGACTCGAGTGACCGAACTGATGCCATTGCTGTCAAAGCTGATCATGACTCTTTGTTCGACTTGATCGCCTTCTGGATGCAAAAACGGCCGACGCCACAATTCAATACGAGTGCTCGATGCCGAAAACTCTCCCACTTGGCGTGGGTTAGCGACTTTGCGATAGCCGAGCAACTTAAGCTCAGCCATCATTTGCGGATGGCTGACTGCCGCACCGGGGTACAGCGCCATAGAACGACTAAACACCTGCGCTGGCAAATGCCATTTTTGGCCTTCAAATTTTTGCGCAATAATTTGATCAAGATAAATGCTGTAGAAAGTCACTACAGCTAATCCAGCCAAGCCTAATTTCCAACTGATAGACCAAATTCGTCGAAATAAACCGCGGCCATGATTAGCCCGACGGGAAGCGGGTGATTTTTTTGTCGTCTTAGTTGTCATATCTACTTCATCATTCATGCATTTAAAGACATCAGCCATAGGCACAAAGCTAACGTGGTGCGAATCAAAGTGTTTCATAACAAAATGTTATAAAACCATCGGCGTGGTGCTAGGGCTGAGCTAAACCCAAGGTTTTCTTCTTGGTAAATTTTGTCGGCAGTGTATTCACAGGATCGTCTGGCCACAGATGTTTTGGATATCGACCGCGCATTTCCTTTTTCACTTCCACATAAGGTCCCTGCCAAAAACTGGCTAAATCCGCCGTCAAAGCCAATGGGCGCTGGGCCGGAGAGAGTAATTCCATCGTCACCTTTAGTTTACCCTGCGCCAACATAGGACTCTGCGCCATGCCAAAGGTTTCTTGCAGACGTACACGCAGTAGCGCACGCCCAGACTCGTCGTATGCTATTGGCGCAGAGGTACCGGTGACTAACGGCCAGGAAGTTGGCAATAACTCGTCAAGTCGCTGTTTCTGCTGCCAGCTCAAACAGTTTGCCACAAAACCAAAGCAATCGAGCTTAACTAATTGCGGCAGATTATTCACATTTTCGAGGTAAGGCGCCAGCCAAGTTTCTAGGCTCGCTAATAATGCTTCATCATCAACCTTGGGCCAGTCACTGCCCACGTCAAACTCAGTTGCCAGTTTGAGCCTGTATTGAAACTGTTCTAAGTTAGCGTTCCAATTGAGGATTTGTAATCCTTGCTGGCGAATATAGCCCAGTAAGGCCGCGACAATTTGCTTACGTTCAGGCTTAGCAATCGTCTCGGTTTTTACTAAAATTTGTCCGACCTTGTATTGGCGCTGCGCAATCACTCGACCTTTAGCTTCATCCCAGCCACAAATCTCATGAATGTCCAGCAAACCTTTTAGCTCGCCGTCGAACAAGCTTGGCTGAAGCTGACTCGCTAAGTAAATCCGCCCAGCGTTTCTGCCTTCAGTTTCTTGAAAATCCGCCACCACCATCCACGGCGTTTGCGCCAATGCATCATCGGCTGTGAGCACGACGCCAGTACCATTGGCTAATTGGTAGCCCTCAACACCGCGGGCTTTAGCGATACGATCCGGATAAGCAAGTGCTAATAATAACCCCACATCGCTGTGGTGTGCATGGGTCGCTATCTTAGACAAATCCGCCGCTAATCCTAGCTTTTTCTGCCACTGTTTTGCCTGTTGCCCAGCTTGTCCATGACAGGCAAAGTGTAGGTAATTCATGATATCGGCGCCCTTTTTAGGCAAACCGCGCGCCTCTAAAACCCCCGACAACAAGCAGGCCAAACTGCCCAATTGCGTTGCTTGTTCGTTAGCATTATTGACTCCCCCATTGTTTGCGCCCAAACTTTTTGTGCCCAATAACATATGAGCAAGCCTTGGGTGACACCCTAGCTCGTAGGCCGCTTTACCGTGGGGAGTGAGTTTATTTTGAGCATCGACCATGCCTAAATCTTGTAACAGTTTCCACGCCAGCGCCTCATGCACACTTGGTGGCGGCGTTAACAACATCAAGTCGCTAAAAGATTTTGCGCCCCAGTAAGCACAATCATGGGCCATAGCCACCAGATCCGCTTGGCTGATCTCGGGTTCATCGGCCCTGAGCATGCGGCCATGTTCTTCTTGGCTCCACAGGCGAACACACACACCCGCTAATAAACGCCCGGCGCGACCACTACGCTGAGTTGCCGAAGCTTGGCTTATACGTTTCAAGCCTAAGCGGGTGACGCCGGTTTTAGGGTTAAAACTCGCTTGTCGTTTATAGCCACTGTCGATAACAAACCCTATATCTTCAATGGTTAAGCTCGATTCCGCCACGTTAGTGGCTAGCACAATTTTACGCCGGCCATCTATAGTTGCAGCAATCGCGCTATCTTGCTCAGCACCCGAAAGTTCACCATAAAGAGGGCAAATCAAAAAGGCATCGTCCGCTAAGCGCTCGCGCAAAAACTGCTGTAATCGTAAGATCTCCCCTTTACCGGGTAAAAACACGAGCACGGCATTATTGGCAGCCGTTTTATCAACACTGGCACTGCTGCTGGCCGAGACCAGTTCGAGCACGCAGCGGCCGAGGTGATCGATCCAATGCTGCTGAGTTGGCACAGGGCGATATTCGATGTCGACAGGAAAACTCCGGCCTTCGCTGTGCAAGGTCACCGCTTCTGGCATGAGTTCAGCTAAGGCAAGAGCAGATAGCGTCGCTGACATAGCTAATATCTTTAAATCGTCCCGCAGTGAAGCTTGCACTTCGAGCGCTAGGGCAAGACCTAAATCTGTTGTGAGGTGACGTTCATGAATTTCATCGAAGATGATCATTCCAATCCCAGTTAACTCGGGATCTTGTTGGATCATTCGCGTCAGTATGCCTTCGGTGACAATTTCTAAACGGGTATTGGCGCTGATTTTAGCTTCACCACGGACGCGATAGCCGACTTCTTGTCCCACCTTTTGCTGGCGACAGCTGGCAATATAGTGCGCCACACTACGCGCCGCGACACGCCGCGGTTCGAGCATTAAAATGCGTCCGCTGATTTCTGACCAATCCAACATAGCCAAAGGTAACGCCGTTGATTTACCCGCACCTGTCGGTGCCTCGAGGATCACTTGAGCGTGACGAGAAAAAGCCGCGCGCAGCGGTGCTAATAAGCTATGAATAGGTAGAGAGTTCAAGAAAAAGACATCAGCGGCCAACACAGGGCGTCAGTGTACTAACAATCGGCTTTGAGTACCATTTCGCAGCAAACATTATCAAGTCAGTGCTGACATACGTAACCGCTCAAGGCTGCCATGCCCAAGATTACAGCTGTGGATAGGGAGCAAAAATCTCACGCTTTTCGAGCCAAGGTTGACTGAGCCCTGACTGTAGTTCAGCTAAGCGTATCGGTTTATTGATGGCGTAACCTTGAGCATAGTCGACGCCTAAGGCTTGCAATTTCCAACCTATTTCTTGGGATTCGACAAATTCAGCAACCACATCAAACCCCATATCTTGACCAAGTTGGCAGATGGATTTTACGATCGCCTGATCCGCAGAGTCTTCGCAAATATTGACGACAAATTGGCCATCAACCTTTACAAAATCCACATTGAGGCGCTTAAGGTAAGCAAAGCTAGAAAAGCCTGCACCAAAGTCATCGAGGGCTAATTTACAATTGAGCGGACGAAGTATCTCGAGTAACTTTGTAGCTTGATCGAGCTGACTCACAGCCGCGGTTTCTGTGATCTCGATGCAAAGCTTATCCACCAGCTCAGGTTCGGCCATCAAACGCATTTCTAGCCAATTCATAAACTCATGGTCGCCCAAAGAGGTTGCCGACAGATTCACAGACACTAGATCCAATTGCTGCCAAATATCTAAATGACTGCCACCCCACTTGAGCAAATTATCGATCACCCAAAGATCAACCTTAGAAGCCAAGTTGTATCGCTCGGCGGCGGGTAAGAAGATAGCAGGAGACACTATAGTGCCGTTAGTCTGCACCATACGCAGTAGGATCTCTAAATGTAAACCAGTTTCCTCGCGGTTTAACGGCACTATGCTTTGAAAATAAAGCTCGAATTGGTTTAATGCGAGTGCGCCGACGATATCTACAGAGGCCATCATCTCGGTGTAGAGACGGTTCATTTTAGGATCGCTCGCACTGTATAAATGCCAGCCATTTCGGCCTTGATCCTTCGCCAATCGACAAGCAGCGTCAGCTTGACTCATGACGGTATAAATATCGGCGGATTTTTTATCTAGCCTAGCAATCCCCATACTGACACTGACATTGTGACTACGACTTTCCCAAATAAACTCATGATTTGCTAACTGGGTACAAATCCGCTTAGCAATCTGTTTCGCAGAGTCCACATTGCAGTAATGCATCAGGATACCAAACTCATCGCCCCCTAAACGGGCAACAATATCGCCTTTACGTACGAGCTGTTTCAAACGTAATGCGACTTGGCAAAGCAGCTTATCGCCCGCCTTATGGCCACTGATATTGTTAATGACTTGGAATTGGTCTAAATCGAGAAATGCCACGCAAATAGGCATATCGTCGTGGGCATGTAGTAGGTTTTCTAATAGGGCTTCGAAATGTAGCCGATTAGGTAAACCCGTAAGTGCATCATAATTGGCATGGAAGGATAACTCATCGGCTAAGCGGTACTTTTCACTGACATCTTCGGCAATCATGACTAAAGTATCTTTATCGCCGCTAATCTGGCTAAAACTCAGTTTCAACCAAGTTAATTGATGAATTGATTTTAAAGGTAATTCACACCAAGCTTGGCCGAGCACGCCTTCTCGTACCACATGTAAGGTATCGGTTAGCATGGCGTGCTCTTCCTCACGCACCATGTCGAATAAATCATAGCCATGTTGAATTGGCAGGGTTTGCAGAGCGACTTTATTCAGCATAGTCAATTGATCATGCTTATCTAACAAGGCGCAGGCTAAGGGCAACTGGTTGAATACTTCACAGTATTTATGTTCACTGGCAAGCATGCTTAAAGCAATACGCGTCAATTCCATCGCAGAGCCAATCATCACAGCGGCGTGATTAAACTCACTTATAAACTCTTCGCTCCATTCACAACATTCGGAGCAATTAACGGCCCCCAAGGCAATACGAGTTTCGCCAAACACGACTGGCGGCAATACTAATAGACTCTTGACGTCCCAATCCCTTAATAAAGCCCGCTCAGCCTGAGCATCGGCAGGTAAGGTATTCACATCAGCCAGATTTAATAGACGCGGAGTACGGACAAGAGAGCGAAAAAATGGCATTCGTGCCAAGGGCCAGACTCGGGTTTGTTGGCCTTGGGCAAATTGAGGTTTTAAATACAGATTACGCGTGCGTAAACGATCCAGTGACTGGCTTCCGGTTAATACAAATACCCCGTCACAATGCAGTTGCAAAGTAATAGTCTCAAGCGCTCTGTCAACATT
Source organism: Shewanella sp. SM29 (assembly GCF_025654245.1). Lineage (NCBI taxonomy): Bacteria > Pseudomonadati > Pseudomonadota > Gammaproteobacteria > Alteromonadales > Shewanellaceae > Shewanella > Shewanella sp. SM29. The sequence goes on along the minus strand of NZ_JAKKRN010000004.1, from coordinate 191,534 downwards.
CTGCTCTAAGGTTTCTAGCGGGGATTCACTAAAAATACTGACCAAAGCCTGTTGGAGTGGATTAGCTAAACCTACTGACATGAAAAGTCTCTTCCTTACCTAAAAATCCATTTAAGGTATTATCGACGTGCATTAAGTATAGGCTCACAGTAAATTAAACGTCTGCTTGAGTCACAAATTAGCTGATAAATTCAACAGCTAGATTAACGCTCAAATGCGCTTAACGTCAAAGTGTTCGCTGAGATAATCCATATTAAGCGCTCCAAAAGGATGATAAACCGATGCAACAAAGGCTATTTCTCGGCTTCGCTCCCACAGATAGTCAAAGGGTATATCTAAGTGAATTGCAGCAGCAATTGATATGCCACCTTAATCCAGAGGCGAAAGCGGTGAGTGTCAGCAATCTGCATTTAACACTCTGCTTTATGGGTCAAGCTAACAACGAGCAAAAAATCGCCCTCCTTGATGCGGTTGACCGCTTAGTGAAACCAAGATTTAGCGTTCGGCTTAACCAGCTCGATGTATGGCCCAATGCGCAAGTATCTTGCTTGAAAGGCGATGATATTGAGCCGCCGTTAGCGCAATTAGCTAAACAGACGCAAGAAATTGCCGACCTACTGCAATTACATCGGAGTGAGCACAGCTTTTGCCCGCACATCAGTTTATTTAGAAAAGCAAAACAATGGACACTAGATGAGTCGGCTTTATTGCAACTCAAAGGTATGAATACGCTGACGTTAACGCCCGATAATTTGCATTTATATCATTCAAAAAGCACAAGCACGGGTGTCGAATATCACATTCTGGATTCTTGGACACTCGGTTAACCTTAATCAAAAACAAAAAGCCCGAGTATCCACTCAGGCTTTATTTTTAAACTTATGAATCAATACTAAAATAAAAATAGCAGTTAACTAGAGAGCGATGATGAAGAAATACCTATTCGAGTAAACGTAAGGTTTCGCGATAGGCACGCTTTTGCTCGTAGGTTTGTAACCGCAGCATAAACTCATCAGTCTTAGTCATTTCAGCATTCATTTTCAACGCTTCGATCGCTTTCTGCTGCGTCGAAATAGCAGCACCAAAATCGCCTAACTCCGCATAAGCCGCGGCTAAATTATCAAGATTTGTAGGATCGTTTTCATTCACTTTGAGTAATTTTAAGGACAACTCGACCGCTTTATTGCCATCACGATATTCTGCTTCGGGACAAGTTGCTAAAATCCACGCCACATTGCCCAAAGCAACATCATCACCCACTTGGGAAAATTGCTCGACCGCTTTACCGCAGTTGCGCTGCACACCGTCACCGCCAGACGCATAAATAAAGCCTAAACGGAATTGAGCCCAACGACTGCCCTGCTCACTCAACGCTTTATACCAATGCTCAGCGACTGACAAGTCACGCTTGATCAATTGGCCTTCAAATGACAGATCCGCTAAGGTTTGCTGCGCTTTTTCATGCTGTTGTTCGGCGGCAAGTGAGATCCAGTGCAATCCAGTCGGCACTTCTTGCGACACAAAACGTCCAGAGAGATACATTAATCCCAGCAAAAATTGAGCATCGGCATCACCTTGCTCTGCCGTCACCTGAATATGCACAAACTTACTGGCCGCAAGTTCAGCTGCTGGCTGCGGGATAGAAAATGCGTGCGCCGCAGAGCTCAGCCCTATTGTTAAGCTTAAACCTGCACCTAAAACCCATAATCTGTATTTCACTTGCTTACCTCTCTTAAAAACAACTGCCCTCAAAGTTAGCCAGAATTAACCCCATAAGTCGAGCCTAAATACACACAAACCTCAGGATAATGGGGGAAGCTAAGCCAAATGGAATGTCAAATTTAAAAAGTGAAACATGTTATTGTGTAATTTAGTGGCATATTTTATTCATAATCTATAATAAAACTGCTGAAATAGACTGGTAAGATGTGATTAACTCGACAGAGTTAAGTGAATCCAGCGAGTTTCATATCGATTTAGTTGACTTAAATCACTAAAGTAGCAAAATAAGCTCTAATTTTAGATGGTTAATTGCATTTATTCACTTATTCTAAACTAAGACTTCCATCAAGTTTTTGTGAGTTTAATTGACGTAAAATGCTTATTTAGAATACTCTTACTTTCGTTTTAATCAATCGAGGAACACCAACATGGCTCTGATTGGTAAGCCAAAACCTGATCCAACTTTGGAATGGTTTTTATCACACTGTCACATTCATAAGTACCCTGCAAAGAGCACTCTTATCCATGCTGGTGAAGACTCAGATACCCTTTATTACATAGTAAAAGGTTCTGTAGCGGTATTGATTAAAGATGAAGAAGGTAAGGAGATGATCCTTTCTTATCTGAATCAAGGTGACTTTATCGGTGAACTAGGTTTGTTTGAAGAACAAGCCGAACGTACCGCTTGGGTTCGTGCTAAGCAAGCTTGTGAAATCGCTGAGATTTCATATAAGAAATTCAGACAGTTAATTCAAGTTAACCCTGAAATTCTGATGAAGCTGTCTGCGCAAATGGCCTATCGCCTACAAAGTACCAGCCAGAAAGTGGGTAACCTTGCATTCTTAGACGTTGCAGGCCGTATTGCTCAAACTCTATTACATCTGGCTAAACAACCTGATGCTATGACACACCCTGATGGCATGCAGATTAAGATCACTCGTCAAGAGATAGGCCAAATCGTTGGCTGTTCACGGGAAACTGTGGGTCGTATCTTGAAGATGTTAGAAGAACAGAATTTGATCCAAGCTCATGGTAAGACAATCGTGGTATACGGTACCCGTTAAGTTAGTCTTCAGCTTGATTTAAGCCTGCCTTATTAAAGTGGCCTAGAATAAATTCTAGGCCATTTTTTATTGGGGAGCTCAAATGAAACGGCTGTTTTTAATCTGTTTTTTCAGCCTATTCACGCTGGTGCATCCAATAATCTTGCATGCCGAACCTATTGAATTAGAACATTATCAAGCCAAGGCGTTAGTTAACTCTGGGCAAATATTGTCCTTAAACGGTACACTCGCCGTAGTAAACCAATTTTGCCAAGGTGAACTAATTGATGCTCATCTCTATCAAGAAGATCATAAATGGCGCTATGATTTGCAAATCAAAGTTCAGCGTGGCCAAATCGTTAATCTCAGTATTGATGCAACAAATGGTCAAGCCGATCAATCAATAGCACTACCGAGCGAATGTCGAAAACATGAAACTGTTACTCGTTGAAGATAACCCAATGCTAGTCACCGAGCTGGAGAAACAACTCAAACTCGCTGGCTATGTAACCGATATTACAGACAAAGCGCTTGAAGCCGATTATCTGATCAAAGAAACCCAATACGATTGCGTAATCTTAGACATAGGTTTGCCCGATGGCAACGGCCTCGAACTGCTCGAAGGCTGGCGAAATCAAGGGATCAGCACTCCAGTCATCATGCTGACTGCCCGCAGCCAATGGCATGAAAAAGTAGAAGGTTTTAATGCTGGCGCCGACGATTACTTAGGTAAACCTTTCCACGCCCAGGAATTATTGGCCCGAATCCAAGCTTTAATCCACCGTGCACATGGTCGTCTAAACACCTCAAGTAAACAATTGAGTTATGGTGGCGTGGTTTTAGATGAAGCAGAGCAAACAGTAAAAGTGGCCGAGCAGCTGTATGAACTCACAGCAATGGAATTCAGGCTGTTAAAAATCTTCCTCATGTCACCTAAGAAGCTGTTATCTAAGACGCAGCTAACCGATAAGCTCTATCAGTTTGACGATGAAAAAGAGAGTAATGTGGTCGAGGTTTATGTCACACATCTACGCAAGAAACTGGGTAAAACCACGATCGAAACCCGTCGCGGCCAAGGTTACATCTTCCACGGCATTATTGAATGATCTCGATCCGCACTAAGCTCAGTTTATGGTTAACTGGCTTACTCGTGTTAGGTACTGTGATTGGACTGATACTGTTTGAGTCCATGCTACGTCAGGCCTTCCACGACTCTATTATCAATCGCTTAGAAGAAGATCTCGAACATATCATGCTGGCAACCCATATCCACGATGGGGAGATCAGCATAGATCAAAGCCAGCTTTCCAGTTTCTACAAGCCCGCCTATTCAGGCCGTTATTTTCAGCTTAACCTGCCAAATGAAGTGATTCGCTCACGCTCCCTGTGGGATATGCAGTTAGATATCGAGCCACTGGCACCGAATCAAACCCGCGTCTGGCAAGCTAAAGGGCCAAAAAATAACGATATGCAGTTGTTATCACTGGGATTAAATTCCAGCAGTGCCAATGTCAGCGCCACCTTAACCGTTGCGCAAGATTTGAGTATCGGTAGACGCGTGTTTAGCGAAGTTTATGGCACTAAGCTTGGTGTCAATCTGGCGATGTTAGTTGCTATGATCGCGGGGATATTCTTGATCCTACGTCAATCCTTTAAGCCAGTTAAGCACATACAGCACGCGCTTTCTCGGCTAAGACAAGGGGAAATTAACGCGCTGGAGCTCAATAATATTCCTCCCGAAGTACAACCATTAGCAAAAACCTATAATGAACTACTTGAGTACACAGCCAAGCAAATTGAACGTAGCCGCAATAACTTAGGTAATTTGAGCCATGGGCTCAAAACGCCTCTTGCCGTGATGCAGCAACAGGTTGAAGCTCTTGGCCTCAAAGATCCTGAAACTGCCATTGCCCTGCAGCAACAACTTGATTCGATTCACAAGATGGTCGAGCGTAAACTGGCTGCCGCGAGGATCACTGGCGACATGCTCCCCGCAGCGCAATTGGTGATCCCTAGGGATTTACATAGCCTAGCCAACACGCTAAATAAGGTTCACCGCAATAAATCCATTGAATGTGATTTCGAACTCGATCCCAATATTCTCAGACTGCCTATTCACAGGGAAGATGGCATGGAGCTCTTAGGCAACCTGCTAGACAACGCCTTTAAATGGGCCCAGAGCCGAGTCAGCATTCAGCTATCGCGTCAACAAGAGCGTCTCTGCCTTTGTATTGATGATGATGGTCCAGGGGTTGCTGATGATGAGCTAGATAAGCTCACACAAAGAGGAACAAGGCTTGATGAGTCTGTGATGGGTCACGGTTTAGGATTATCAATAGTGAAAGAAATTGCCGAGCAATACGAGATTGAGCTGCAGTTTAATCACAGCACTCGCTTAGGTGGATTGAGGATCGAGCTGACATTTAGCTAGCCCCAGGTTATGCCAATCGTATTAAATACCTTGTTTGAAATATCCATAAAAAACGCCATCGAATTGATGGCGTTTTTTTTATGCAGAAAGCAATTTGAGGACGTTAGGCTTTATTCACATTGGTGCTTTCAAAAATCTTATCGGCAGATGCCGCCACAAAGCCTGTGTAGAGCTCGCCATTAGCCATAGGATAACGTAGCGCAAACTCATAAAAACAGCTTGGGATTTCCACTGTCGCGTCAGTAAATTCAACACCAATCTTATCAGCCATAGTCGAAGACTGTTCTAACAAGACTTCTGGCGAACCTTTGATCTCGCCACCTGAACTATTGAGCACAAAGCCCGCTTGCTTCAGAGCTTCATTCACTGACTCTAAAGTCTCAAAACCATCGAGGTGATTGATAGACACAGTGAAATGGTTAGCGCGATAACCAAAAGCCGCTACCCAAGCTGCATATTCACTCTCAGTTAATAAGTCCTGATAGGTTTTAGCATCTAAAGACCAATGACGGCCTGAGTAAATAAAGTTGTCCGCCGTTGTCGCTGCAGCATCCACTTGGGCGATTAAGCCTTGAATAGTTTTTTGCAACGCAGGGCTAAATTCTTCAACCAACAGCTCAGAGATAAACACTTTAGGCTGAGTCGAATCTGGATGTTCAAAATGCTTAGCGATCAGTTTTTTCTGTTCAAACTTATAATCACCGCAAGGTACATAACCTAACGAAGTGAAATGCTTAGCTAGCACGTCCAAATTCACCTTAGCGATATTGAAAGTACGCAGGGCAATATGGTCGTTGATGATCGGCTTACCATGACCCAACAACGCGTGCACTTTTGCCGCAGAAGGGGTCATTTGAATATAGTCTTGCCACAGAGCGGCAAATAACGCGTTGATGTCGGTATGCATAAAAACTCCTTTTATTGTGCTGCGGTTATTGCTGTTATTTTGCCGCGAACACTAAATGTAACGACCTAAATGCCACTGTTGTAGCGTCACACATACCCACAGTAGAAACTCAAGTAACGTTACTGCTTGTTATTAAAAAGGAAGAACATTAGTCCTTCCTCCTCTTTCCCACATATTCTTTACCGCATAAAAGTCAAATCTCTACCCGCTTACAAGCTCAAACCTGGGCTTAATGTCGCGGGTAAACTCACGGCATCAGCCTCGACCGAAGCGACCGGATAAGCACAGTAATCGGCGGCATAGAAAGCACTCGCTCTGTGGTTACCCGAAGCCCCTACGCCACCAAAAGGTGCCGCGCCAGATGCGCCAGTGATTTGTTTGTTCCAGTTAACAATGCCTGCACGAATACGCGCGAGGAAATAGTCATAATCTTCACGGCTATCGGCAAGTAATCCCGCAGACAAGCCGTAACGCGTTTGGTTAGCCAATTTGATCGCTTGATCGAAATCACTGTAACGCACTAGCTGCAGTAGAGGTCCAAAGTATTCTTCATCCGGCAATGCATCGATCGCTGTCACATCGATAAGGCCAGGAGACACTAAGCCTGTACCCGCTTCTAGATGGGTCAACTCGACCAAAGACACACCGCCTAAGTTCAGCAAATTCGCCTGCGCCGCAACCATACCCTTAGCGGCTGTTTCAGAAATCATTGAGCCCATAAAAGGTTGTGGCTGCGCATTCCAAGGACCGACTTTAATCTGTTTAACCGCATCGACTAACATGGCAATCAGCGCATCGCCCTGCTCGCCTTGCTCGACATATAAACGGCGCGCACAAGTACAACGTTGGCCAGATGAAATATAAGCCGACTGCAAAATATCGTGCACTGCGGCCTTAATATCCTGCACACCTTTAATGATCAGTGGGTTATTGCCCCCCATCTCAAGTGCTAAAATCTTGCCTGGATGACCGGCATATTGTTGATGTAAAAAATGACCTGTGCGTGAGCTGCCGGTAAAGAACAGACCATCGAGCTGCGGGTGAGAAGCCAGTGCTTTACCCGTATCCACCTCACCTTGGACTAAGTTGAGCACGCCAGCAGGCAGACCCGCTTTATCCCATAGGCTGACCATCAACTCGGCGACTTTAGGCGTGAGCTCTGAAGGTTTGAAAATCACGGTATTCCCCGCCAACAGCGCAGGCACTATGTGGCCGTTCGGCAAATGACCAGGGAAGTTGTAAGGACCGAACACCGCCACAACACCGTGGGGCTTATGGCGGATAACCGCACGTCCTGATGGCGTATCATTGGCTTCTGTGCCCGTACGTTTATTGTAAGCCGCAGCCGATAAAGCAATTTTGCCTATCATGGCGCCGACTTCAGTCGCGGTTTCCCACTGAGGTTTACCGGTTTCTTGGGCAATCGTTTCTGCCAGTTCCGCTTTATTGGCTTCGAGTTGGCTGCGATACGCTTCAACTATGGCTAAACGCGCATCAAAACCTAACATAAACCAATCAAACTGTGCGGCGCGCGCGGCATCAACGGCGGCATTAACTTGTTCTGCAGTGGCCGTTTTACCGGTCCAAATAGATTGTGCATTGGCAGGGTTAATTGAGGTCACGTCATGACCTTTGCCAGCATGCCACTGGCCTTGAATATAATGTGTCATTGATTATTCCTACATTGCCAAAATACGGATTTGATCGCCTTTTGCGAGTAGCAAACCCGCGGCCAGCTCAGGGCTAATGATAATATGTTCGGATTTGTCGTCCACGGCCAATGCGGCAGACGTCGCTCGGTAATTGGCTAATTGGGTATTTGAGATAATAAATTGAGTGTCGGCTTCGACCATGTCACCAATATCGACGGTTAATAAACGGCTTTCACGCACGCCGCGAATGTCCGATAAACGACACTCAACCGTTGGACCACCATCAAAAATATCCACATAACCGCGGCATCTAAAACCTTCGGCCTGCAGCAGACTTAATGCAGGACGGGTATTGGTATGCACTTCGCCAATCACTTTCTGCGCTTCTTCCGGCAACAGACAAACGTAGACAGGATTTCGTGGCATCATTTCGGCCATAAATGCCTTTTTACCTAAGCCAGAAAGATAATCCGCCTGAATAAAATCTATGCCCAAAAAGTGTTTTTGCAACCAACCATAAAAAGGTGAATGCCCCTCGGCGTCGCTTACACCGCGCATTTCGGCAATCACAGTTTCGCCAAAACGCTTCGCATGTTGAGCTAAAAACAGAAATCGACTGCGGGATAACATGCGGCCATTGTTGCCCTTGCGATATGCTTCACGCAAAAACAGCGTACACATCTCAGCAGCGCCAGTGTAGTCATGGCAAAGGGTGAGTGTTTCGACCTCGTTACGCACGTCAATTTGCTCAGAATGATAGACTTCGGTACCGAGTCGATAATGGTAGAACGCATCTTCCATTCCCACCGCCGCTTCGATGGCGCACGTTCCCACCACTTCACGGGTATCGGTATCTTCCAGCACCATTAGATAACCTTCATCGAAGGGAGTCTCTACGGCTTTGACGAATGAGGCTTCTGCTCGAGCAATTTTATGTCTGAGCAGATCCGCATTCACAGGTAATGACGTAAAACCATGACCAGACTCTTCGGCAATTTGATATAAGGCCTCAAAATCACCAGCCTGAATAGGACGTATGATTAACATCTTAGTGTCTCCTCACTTTGGCTTACCGTGCATCAAGGCACCTCTCTTCAAAAAGACAGGCAGTGATGCAGGTAAGTATTCCCTGACAAAAAAGGAGTGCGAATAAATTCAGCACTCCTTTGGTCATTTAGGCGGCAGCTATGCTCGCCACAGCACGTTCAAAACGAGCTAGACCTTCAGCAATATCTGCCTCAGGGATCACCAGAGAAGGAGCAAAACGCACCACGTTAGCACCCGCCATCAGGCTCATTAAGCCTTCAGCGACAGAGGCCACCAAAAAGTCGCGTGAACGACCTTGGTATTGTTCATTAAGAACGGCCCCTAAGAGTAAACCTTTACCGCGTACTTCTGAAAAAACATGATATTTTTCATTGATTTTGTTCAAACCATCACGCAATAACTGCTCGCGATGTTTTACGCCATCTAACACTTCAGGTGTGTTCACTACATCTAATACAGCATTACCGATAGCGCAGGCTAACGGGTTACCACCGTAGGTAGAACCGTGAGTGCCCACTTTTAAATGCTCGGCAATTTCAGCGGTTGTCAGCATAGCTGCAATAGGGAAACCACCACCGAGCGCTTTAGCTGTGGTTAAGATGTCAGGCACGATTTCAGTACCCATGTAAGCGTACAGTTCACCAGTACGGCCCACACCCGTTTGGACTTCATCAAAAATGACTAGTGCATTGTGCTTATTAGCCAATTCACGCACGGCTTTTAGGAATGCAGGATCGGCATCAATAATACCGCCCTCGCCTTGCAGCGGCTCAAGCATGATGGCGCAAGTCTTGTCCGTCACTGCGGCTTCTAAGGCGGCAACATCGTTAAATGGCAGGTGAGTAATGCTCTGCGGCTTAGGACCAAAACCATCGGAATAGGCAGCTTGTCCACCTACACTGACGGTGAAGAATGTACGGCCGTGGAAAGCTTTATCGAACGCTATGATTTCATCTTTCTCAACGCCATGTTTTTCTAAGGCATAACGACGGGCAAGTTTTAATGCGGCTTCGTTGGCTTCGGCGCCAGAGTTGGCAAAATACACTTTGTCGGCAAACGTGCTATTAACTAATTTAGTCGCTAATGCTAAGGCTGGCTCATTCGTCATTACGTTTGACAGATGCCATAATTTTTCACCTTGTGTCTTTAGGGCATTCACAAGGGCAGGATGACAGTGACCTAAGCAATTTACCGCAATACCGCCAGCAAAATCGATAAACTCGTTGCCCTCTTGGTCCCAAACTCGGCTTCCTTCGCCACGAACAGGGATCACGGCAGCAGGCGCATAATTAGGCACCATCACTGCGTCAAACTGGGCACGGTCCAACTTCATATCAACGCTCATTCTTCTTCGTCCTTTGTGTTTGTTTAACGGCGCCTTGCACCGTCAGAGTCCCATAGGTATCTTTATCTAGAGTTAGTGATACTGGGATTGCTTGTGTCTATTAATAACCATTATTAGCGAAAATGTGATCAAAATACCAGTTTTTCACAAACATCAATCCACGCACTTCCATCCAAAGTGCATAAAGATTGCAGTTTAAGAACTATACAAGCGGTTAAGCCCATGGCTTGCAGCATAATTAGTCAGAAAAAAAGTTATTTGCCCCTCATTTTGCTAGCTATTCACTGAATGTGAATAACTACACCATTTTAACGAATCAAGAGTGAAAGTACAAAATGGCCAATTTTCGACCTCACTTCAAGGGCTTCGGGTAATAAATTGAACAGAGGAAACACATGGGGCATGTTAGGGTAAAAGCAGCCCGTTATCTCACCACCACAGGCTTTTATTTGGGCGACTAAACGTTCAGAATCTTGCAATAATAGCTCCCGCGTACCCGCAATCACTAAGATAGGCGGCAGGTCTGCCAAGTTCCCCTGTAAGGGGGAAACTTTTGCCGACATAGGATCGGCCCCCGCAAGATAAGCGCCACGTAAGCGCAGCAATGCCTCTATGGTGAAGAAGGGATCGTCGGCTGCGAGTATCAACTCAGTATCCCCCGTAAGTGCTAAGTCTAACGCGGGCGATAGCAAGATACAGGCGGTCGGTAAAGGCAGGGCTAAACGCTTTAATTCCAGCAACAAGCTCAAGGCTAAATTGCCGCCCGCCGAGTCACCCATGAGGATCAAATTCTCCGTGCCTTTCAGCTCAATTAACCGTCTATAGGCTTCAAGTACATCATCAAATGGCGCGGGGAAAGGATACTCAGGTGCGAGACGATAATCAGGAATATAAGCATCTAATTGACAACGCTGGCAGATATCTGCGACCAGTCTTGCATGGGCATGGGGCGTTTTAAAACAGAAGCCTCCGCCACGGATATAAAACAGACTTCCAAGGCGAGAAGGTTCGTTGAGAAGCACATAATGTAACAAGTTTGAGTGTTGTAAGGGGATGGTAGCGCTGACTAACTTATCCGGCCAAGGGAGCCAACGTCTATCAAGCTCAAGCAACTTTTCACGCACTTGCGCTAAGGGCATTTTGGCCTGTCCACGACTGATGGATGGCCTAGCGACATAGGATAAAATGGTATTTAGTACAGATGCTTGCCAACTTGGCATATCCCTTCCTCTACTTAAACGCCGCAATCATGGCGCTACGTAGCAGACCGAGGATTACAGCAGATCTAACTTCCTATAGTTTTGTGCTTTTAAGCGCAGTACTTCTTGCTCATTTAACTCATAATAATCAAACATTAAGCGCTTTTCTTGGGGATCGATTTGACGCATTTCTTCGAGCAATACCACCTTAGCATAACAGTTTGCCCGCGCGACTAATGCCGACTGAGGCGACAATTCTCGATAGCTTAAGGTTTGGTCTAACTCCTTTAACAACCGAGTTAAGGGACTCGCTTCAAACTTAAGTAACTCTAATAATTGCCAATTAAGTTTAAGGCCATGGCTTAACACTTGTTCAAACACGGCCTTAGCAGGAAACTCAGTGGCAATCACCGCATCATACACTTCCTTATCACGGCTGCTACTGGCTTCTCTTATCCAAGATCCCCATGTTTGGTCGAATAAACGGGCACTTAAACTCAATACAACGGATGTGCCTAACTGATTAAGTAAGGCACTACTATAAACCAAGGCTGAGTCAGTATTATGAAGCTGAGCTAAAGCATTTGCCGCTATGCCACTGACTATGCTGTAGCGCCATAATTTACGGGTAGTCCATAACAACTTAGCATTGCCACTAGGAAGCCAATTTCGCAAACAAAAGTAAGGGATAATGGTGCGAAGGTTTTCGATACCGATGTAATTCATCACTAATTTGATATCAGTGACCCGCACATCTGAGCTCTGAGACCGGCGAGCGCGAAAAGATGGGCTGTTGACCATGTTGGTTAAGTCGCGGCACAACCAATTTAAGCTACTGATCAATGGCCTTAATCGCGTTGCATCGAGATTTTTTGCCAGCAATAATTCCAACAAGAGGATTTGCGACTCATTGATATCTGACTTAGCCAAAACAGATTCAGGGGACGCGAGTTGATGCTCGATGGCGTTAATGACAGTTTCATGCAACTGGCTCGATACGGCTTCAAACACTTCTTTAGCTTTAATTTGTTTCATCAAACGCACCAAAATGGCTTCGCGTTCAACATCTAACTTATTTGCATCGGCCTCTAATTCAAGGTCGAGTTCATCCAAAAGAGTCGGGCTCGCTTTTTGCTTTCCGAGGATCAATTGTTGATAGAGTCTATGTTCTATCTCTATAATTTTGCCGGGTCTTACACCGCCCGCAACCGAAATCGCCACTATAAATCTTTCCTATATCGCTAATGCCCGAGTGACGTCAACACAATCAAACTCTCAAAATCATTACAATTTCAGCACATACACTTAATCTTAGCAATAATGCAAAGTCGCAGAACGCAAACAAAGAGTTATATCGGATATTTCCTAGTCAGTTACCCAATAAAAAGGCCTCGACTAGGAGACCTTTAAAAGAAATCGAACTGAATTATTTAAGTTCTTGTTCAAATAACTTATAGATGCGGCGGTATTCATCTAACCAGCTAGAAGGTTGACGGAAACCATGGGGCTCAACAGGATAAATCGCCATTTCAAAGGTTGGTTTTTCCAGTTCAATGAGGCGCTGTACCATACGCACACTGTCTTGGAAGAAAACGTTGTCGTCCATTACGCCACTCATGATAAGCAGTGGTTTAGTTAATCCTTGGGCATGCTCAATCGGAGAGCTGCGCTCATAGGCGATAGGATCGACATCAGGCGTATTTAAGATATTAGAGGTATAAGGCGCATTATAATGTGCCCAGTCCGCCACAGGACGCAATGCAGCTCCAGCTTGGAACAAGTCCGGCGCGGTAAACAAAGACATAAACGTTAAGAATCCACCGTAAGAGCCACCATAAGTACCGACACGCTTAGTATCGACATGGGTATGAGTCGCCATCCACGTTACGCCATCCTTTAAGTCTTCCACTTCTGGATGACCCATATTGCGATAAATAGCGGTGCGCCAATCTCGGCCGTAACCTTTAGAGCCACGGTAATCCATGTCCATCACAACATAACCTTGTTGAGTCAGCAGGTTGTGGAACATAAACTCGCGAAAATAACCGCTAAAACCATAATCGGCATTCTGCAGATAACCTGCGCCGTGATTGAAAATAACCGCAGGATATTTCTCAGCGCGGGACTTATCATAGCCTTGCGGCAGATAAACTCGAGCGTACACATTGCCAGCACCATGATTTGAAGGTACAGCTACCACTTCTGGCGCTTGCCATGGGTAATTTTTGAAGGCATCACTGGTATAAGACGTCAGCTGCTTTAACTCGCCGCCAATAGGTTGAACATAAAGCTCATTTGGCTGAGTACGGCGTGAGGCATTGAGTAATAGCTGAGTGCCATCGGGGCTTAAGCTGTAATCTAAGTTGCCATCCCACTGGGTTAGTTGCTCATTTTTACCTGTGGCAAGATTCACGCGGTGAACGTTATAAATGCCGGGGTGACTCTGGTTCGCTTTGTAATAGATGTAATTGGCATCCGGTGACAGCGTAATATCACTCACCACAAACTTGCCTTGGGTTAACGCACGCGGCTTTTCGCCTTGAGCTTTAATATAAAGCTGCGAATAACCGGACTCTTCTGACAAGTAATACAAGGTATCCGTATCCGGTAACCAACCGAATTGGTTGTAGTCGTAATTCACCCATGCATCATCATGCAAACGATGTTCGGTAATGAATTTACCCTTAGCAAGATCGACACTGGCGATCCAGCGATCTTTGTTATCAGTTGCTTCTAGCATCAGGGCTAATTTATTTTCCGACTCATGCCATTGAATCGCACTCTGAGTCCAGCCCCAATCCTGCATCAACTGAATTTTACGTGGCGATTTAGTACTTTGATAAGTTTCGCCTTTCGCTTTAGCATTTTCAGCTTTCACTTTGGCTAGCACATCTTCATCAAAACCAGTAAGGCCCTCGATTGTGATATCGACTTTTTTATGTTGTTTTAAATCAAGCACAACAAAACGTTGCCCTGGTGGCGTATCTTCAGCCACGCGCGCACGCACTGGCACAGGGTCGATATAACCTTCGCTACCTAAGTAATTAGGCATGATGTCGTGTTCGCTGCTACCTGTGTAATTTTTATCTGTAAGCGCAACTAAAATATAGCGGCCATCGGGTGATAAACTCAGCTCTGACACCACTTCGCTATCGCCTAAATACCAAGTGCTGGCGGCGAGCGTTGGATCGTTTTTTTGTAATTCATCTTGGTACTGCGCTTTAGCTTTAGCATTTTCTTGCTGCATCGCTACATACTGAATCAATCTGTGCTGTTGTTTCGCAATATAAGACGTCGGCTCTTTTACCGCTTCTGGTGCTTTCGCCATTTTAATTTCAGCAAGTTGCTCGACTAAGCCTGAATCTTGATGAATTTGGAAAACATTGTCGCCCTGCCAATAGGCAATATCGCCATTATTGAGATAACGCACACCATCGATGGCGGTGCGCTGGCGAGTCAATTGGCTGATCTTACCCGTGCTTAATTGCTTAACAAAAATGTTGCCTTGATATAGGTAAGCCTTGTGGGACTTAGTGCGATCAAACACGCCAAACTGCTGATCTGCCGCATATAACTTATCGAGAGCTAGCTCGACGGCGCGGCTGTCATTGATGCCTTGCTGATAATAGCTACGCAGAGGTGAAGCACTCGCTTGGCGGGCAAATAGCACGCTTTGGCTATCGTCGCTCCAGTAAGCCTCTTTGGCAAAGATCCCCATCCAATCAGGATTTGCCATAATTTGATTAAGCGTAAGCGCCTGTGAAACTTGTGGCGGTTGGGCTAAGGGAACTTGGAATGCTGGCGGAGCTATTACGGGAGTTGCAGTTTCAGTCGATGTCGCTGCGCACCCTGCCAATACGGCAACCGCTAACGCACTAAAACCCAAATTTCGCATTACGCTTCTCATTTATCCTTCCTTTTATTGTTATCGCAATGGCTAAATGACCCAGTCTACTTATCTGCTGGTTTCGCCTATTCGCGTAGTTTTGCGGCAGTTATAGCATAGTTAATCGCTAAACTTGCTTAAAAGAAGGATAAATCTTGTAACAGAAATTGATAGTGTGGAGAGTTTTTAAGGCGAGGAAATTATACGGGCACAGCCGGTTGCGCTAAAAAATTGGCTAACAGTTCGAGACCTTGCTCGGTGAGAATTGATTCGGGATGAAATTGCACCCCATAAAGCGGTAAGTCTTGATGGCTCATGGCCATGATTTCTCGGCCGTGAATTGCATCGTCAAACCAAGCATCGAGTACAAAACCTTCAGGCACAGCATCAACCAGTAACGAGTGATAACGTGTCACGGTTAAAGGCTGATTTAATCCCTTAAATAACCGCTGGCCAGTGTGCGTAATGGCACTGACCTTGCCATGCATTACCCGTTCGGCACGCACTACATTGGAACCAAAAACCTGTGCCATCGCCTGATGCCCTAAACAGACACCTAAGATTGGCATGCGCGCAGCAAAATGTTCAATCGCCGCGAGGGAGATCCCCGCCTCATTAGGTGTGCAAGGTCCGGGCGAAATCACCAGATGAGTCGGCGCAAGCGCCTCTATGTCGGCTAGGCTAATTTCGTCATTACGCTTAACCACTATCTCTTGCCCTAGCTGCTGAAAATACTGCACTAAGTTAAAGGTGAAAGAGTCGTAATTATCGATTATTAGCAACATACAAGATCCATTGGTCTAAATGGGTAAAGGTAACGCATATCTAACGGATGAATGCGGGCGCAAATGCTATCACACCTTGTACTTAAGGTTTAACCAATTGTGGGGATTAAAATACAGCGACAAAAAAGCCAGTCATTAGACTGGCTTAGTTTTTAAACGACTTGGGCATTTCACCACAGTTATTTAACCACAGTTAAATGACTGCGACGCTTAGGAGGCTCATCTGTCGGTTCAAACGCTTTATCTGTTGTTTCAACAACAGATAAAGATGAATCGACTTCATCGTCCATCAGGTAAGCATCTTCGATATCGAAGACAGTGCCAGCACCGTTTTCACGGGCATAAATAGCGACAATCGCCGCCATTGGCAACATCACCTGCTGAGGAACACCACCAAAACGCGCATTGAACTCCACACACTCATTGCTAATTTGCAAATTGCCCACTGCGCCAGCAGCAATATTCAACACTATCTGGCCATCCTTCACGTATTGCTGCGGTACTTGAGTGCCTTCAACAAAAGCATCAACCACAACGTGAGGAGTCAATTGGTTGTCCATCAACCAATCATAGTAAGCCCTTAGTAAATAAGGACGATTTGGAGTCAAAGGTTTCATTACATACCCATACGCATTTCGCGTTCGGCTTCAGTTAAAGAAGCTTTAAACGATTCACGCTCAAAAATACGTGTCATATACGCTTTGATATCTTTAGCTACACGGCTATCTAGCTCAATACCTAATACAGGTAAGCGCCACAACAATGGGCCAAGGTAGCAATCCGCTAGACCAAATTCTTCGCTCATGAAGTAAGGCACTTCACCGAAGATAGGCGCAATTGCGATCAGGCTTTCAGTCAACTCTTTACGAGCCGCTTCAACACGATCACCTTTACGGATACGGTCAACGAGCGAATACCAGTCAGTATCGATGCGATGCATCATCAAACGGCTTTGGCCGCGAGACACAGGATAAACTGGCATCAAAGGCGGATGAGGAAAACGCTCATCCAAATATTCCATGATAATGCGTGATTCGTATAAAACGAGTTCACGGTCTACCAAAGTGGGCACTGAGTTATATGGATTTACTTCGAGCAAATCCTCAGGCATTTCGTTAGGGTCGACCTGTAAAACATCAACAGTAACCCCTTTCTCAGCTAACACGATACGTACTTGATGGCTATACAGATCATCAGCACCTGAAAACAGTGTCATGATAGAGCGTTTGTTGGCAGCAACAGCCATTGATACCCTCCAGAATCGAAATAAAACAAAAGTAAACGAGGGGCAAAGCCCCCCGTTTACACTATGCGGATATTACATTTTACCCGTTATTGGTGCCTAGTGTACATCTTTCCAATACTCTTTCTTCAAGAGGTAGGCCACAATAAAGAATATAAATAGGAATCCGAGTACCCACCAGCCCATAGCTTGACGCTCTAGCTTAACAGGTTCAGCCGAATAAACTAAGAAGCCTGTGATATCACGTACTGCTTGGTCGTATTCTTCCGCATTCAATTTACCGCCAGTCACCACAATAGTGCCATCTTCTTGTTTAACTGGTGTGCCTTGTAACTCTTCGAGTACATGTGGCATACCAACAGATGGGAATACTGTGTTATTCACACCAAATGGGCGACTTGGATCTTTATAGAAGCCTTTCAGATAGGAATAAACCCAATCTTCACCACGCACACGAGCAACTAAAGTTAAGTCTGGCGGTGTAGCACCAAACCATTTAGCAGCATCTTTAGGTGGAATAGCGTTTTGCATCAACTCACCAATTTTAGCATCGGTGAACATATACTTATTACGCATATCATCCGCAGAGATACCGATATCGGTCGCTACACGTTCATAACGTTGATACTGAGTGCTGTGGCAACCAGAACAGTAATGTTGGAACAGGTCCACACCACGCTCTAAAGAAGCTTTATCATGCAGATCAACATTGGCATCTTCTAAATGAATTTTATGTCCGCTCGCGGCCATAGCCAACGTCGGCAACAAGGTAACTAATGCAATCAATAATTTTTTCATTAGTGTGTCAACCTCGCTGGAACAGGTTTAGTTTTTTCATTCTTGCTGTATACCCACAGCGCCACAAAGAAACCAAAGTAAGTGAAAGTAAACACCTGTGCAACTATCGTCAGCGTCGGTGTGGCAGGCACTACCCCTAAATAACCCAATACTATGAAAGATATAGCAAATTGGGCAATATTCAGCTTATGTAGCGTACTACGGTAGCGAACTGACTTCACTTTACAGCGATCTAACCAAGGCAATACGAACAGCACTGCAATCGACAGACCCATCATTATCACGCCACCCAATTTATCAGGCACAGCACGTAAAATGGCGTAAAAAGGAGTAAAGTACCAAACGGGTGCAATGTGTTCAGGAGTCTTCATCGAGTTAGCCGCTTCAAAGTTTGGCTTTTCAAGGAAGTAACCACCGCCTTCAGGAATAAAGAACAACACATAGCAGAACACTATCAGGAAGCCCGCGACGCCCATGATGTCTTTTACAGTGTAATATGGGTGGAATGGAATACCGTCAACTGGCCAGCCATTTTCGTCTTTGTTCTTCTTGATTTCGATACCGTCAGGGTTGTTAGAACCCACTTCATGCAGCGCAATTAAGTGTAAAAACACGAGTACGACTAATACTAGCGGCAGAGCAATAACGTGCAGCGCAAAGAAACGGTTCAGCGTTGCGCCAGAGATCACGTAGTCACCACGGATCCACAGGGTTAAGTCGTCACCAATAACTGGAATCGCACCGAACAGAGAGATAATTACCTGCGCGCCCCAATATGACATTTGACCCCATGGCAGCAAATAACCCATAAAGGCTTCGGCCATCAGCACGAGGAAAATTAACATACCGAACAGCCACAGTAGTTCTCTAGGCTTCTGATATGAACCGTAAATTAAACCACGGAACATGTGCAGATAGATCACAACGAAGAAGGCTGATGCACCCGTTGAGTGCATATAACGCAGTAACCAACCGTATTCAACATCACGCATTATGTATTCAACAGAGGCAAATGCGCCTTCTGCTGTTGGTACATAGTTCATCGTCAACCAGATACCTGTCAGTAATTGGTTAACCAATACCAACATCGCTAGCGAACCGAAAAAATACCAAAAGTTAAAGTTAGTTGGCGTAGCGTACTGGCCCACGTGACGGTTATAAGTCGCCGTCATTGGGATACGCGCATCAATCCAATTAATTAAATTCTTAACCATTACGCCACTCCTTTATCTACACCGATAATCACGGTGCCATCATCAACATATTGATGTGGAGGGATAACTAGGTTCAATGGAGCAGGTACGCCTTGGAAAACGCGACCAGCCATATCGAACTTAGAGCCATGACATGGACAGAAGAAACCAGAAGTGACACCTTCAACTTGCTCACCAAATGAATCTGGCAAATAAGTAGGTGAACATCCGAGGTGGGTACAAATACCGACAGCAATAAAATACTCTGGCTTGATTGAGCGCAAAGGATTTGTTGCATAATCAGGCTGCTGCATCTCAGCAGAAGCAGGATCTCTTAACTTATCATCATGTGTTGGCAGTTCATTGATCACAGCATCTGTGCGACGGACAACCCATACAGGTTTTCCACGCCACTCAACACGGATCAGCTGACCTGGCTCTACTTTACTGATATTTACTTCGACCGGTGCACCTGCAGCTTTCGCTTTGGCACTCGGATTCCATGACTTGATGAAAGGAACCGCTACAGCGACGGCACCAGCACCACCTACTACGGCGGTTGCGGCTGTCAGGAATCTGCGACGTCCGGTATCGACTGGCGCATTGCTCATCCACTTATCTCCCAGAGGGTGTTGGAATTTTTATATTTCAAAGACTTTCAGCCCTTAGTCATCACTAGGGTCAAAAATCGAAGTTTGAAGCGGGGCTCATTATAGCTAAAAATTAGAAGCAGATCATAGTGAAAACACGCAAGTAAGTTAGGGAGATTGCGTGTTTTTTAAAAAAAGCCTAAAAAAGACCCAACTATTAACCCATTTTAATTCATTTGGATCATATTTTAAGCTTCTTGTCTGTGACATCGGCATAAAGCATGCATCGCTAATATAAATTAGCCCAGACTTTTCAAACTAAGTTAACAATCGCCAGATAAAAAAATAGGCCCTGAGTAACAGGACCTATTCAATCAATACTTTTAATGCATTACTTCTTAGGTGCAGTGCTCTTCATATACTTG
This sequence comes from Shewanella sp. SM29, assembly GCF_025654245.1. Taxonomy (NCBI): domain Bacteria; kingdom Pseudomonadati; phylum Pseudomonadota; class Gammaproteobacteria; order Alteromonadales; family Shewanellaceae; genus Shewanella; species Shewanella sp. SM29. Next base: position 171,268 of record NZ_JAKKRN010000004.1, on the reverse strand, counting down.
AAGAACTCGCTATCAGGCTCTAACACCATAATATCGGACTTGCCTGAGAAGCTGGCTCGATAAGCCTCTAAGCTACGAACAAAACCGAAGAACTCAGCATCTTTGTTGTAAGCATCAGAATATATCTTCGCTGCTAACGCATCCCCTTCACCTCGAATGGTTAAGGCTTTACGTTCAGCTTCGGCAATCTTCACCGTCACATTAGCATCTATTGTTGCACGAATAATTTCAGACTGTTCTTTACCTTGCGCTCTATGCTCTTTTGCCACAGCTTGACGCTCTGCACGCATACGCTGGTAAATACTGTTACTGACGTTAGCCGGTAGATTGATTTGCTTTACACGCACATCAACAACTTCAATACCTAAGTCTTTTGCACTTTCTGAGGCATTGGATAACGCATCATTTTGCAGTTCATCACGCTTACCAGAAACAATCTCTCTAATAGTGCGACGACCAAACTCTGTGCGTAAATCGTTGTTGATCTTACGTTGTAATAGCGATTCTGCATTCGACTTAATACCACCGTTTGTAGACAGGTAATATTTTTCGAAATCCATAATGCGCCACTTCACATAGGAATCGACCATAAGGTCTTTCTTCTCTGAAGTTACAAAACGATCAGCTGCACCATCAAGTGTTTGAATACGAGCATCGAGTAATTTTACTTTATCGATCACAGGCACTTTCATGTGCAGGCCTGGGCCGTAGACGCGGGTGACTTGCTTACCGTCAACGTCGTCTTTTAAAATTTCACCGAAACGCGCCACAATAGCGCGCTCGCCTTCATTCACCACCATTAAAGATGACAAACCAATACCTAAGAGCACGGCGATAAGAATAACGCTTAATCTACCCATGGATTACTCCCTCCCTTGGCGAGTACGATCATCGCGGGATGGACGTCCACTCAAAGGCTCATTCGCGCGAGTCGTTGATACAGATGAAGAATTAACATTTTGCTGTGGCTTAGCTTCCAGCTCATTTGTCGCAGGCTTCTGCTGAATTAACTTATCTAGCGGTAGGTACATTAAGTTGCCGTTGTTCTTAGCATCAATCAGCACTTTATTCGTATCTGTCATCACTTGCTGCATTGTATCAAGATACAAACGCTTACGAGTCACTTCAGGCGCAGCTTGATACTCTGGTAATAACAACTCAAAACGAGCCACTTTACCGCGAGCTTCTAAGACTTCACGCTCTTTGTAAGCATTCGCTTGTTGCGCCATACGTTCAACTTCACCACGAGCTTTTGGTTCAATTTCACGGGCATAAGCTTCAGCTTCACGAATAAAACGTTGTTCATCTTCTTGGGCAGAAATCGCATCATCGAAGGCGTCTTTCACTTCTTCTGGCGGACGGGCCGGTAAGAAGTTAACGTCAACAACAGCAAGACCCAATTTGTACGGTTCAAGAATGCGCTCTAACTCTTTCCAAGTATCGCGACGAATAGCATCACGGCCCGTAGTCAGAATATCATCCATCTTGTTATGTCCAATGACATAACGCAGTGCACTGTCAGTCGCTTCACGCAAACTGGCGTTCGCATCGACGGCACTAAATAGATATGAGTAAGCATCTAAAATACGATACTGAACATCAAGCTCAACTTTCACGACGTTTTCATCGGATGTCAGCATGCTACCAGACGCAGGAATAGAGCGAACCGATTGAATGTCGACGGGATAAATTTGGTCGATAAATGTGGCTTTCCAATGAAGTCCAGGGCCAATTTCGCCAGCGTGTTTACCAAATCGCAGTGCCACACCACGCTCAGCTTCTTTAATTGTATAAAAACCCGAAAGTCCCCAAACAACTACAGCAACAGCAAGAATGATGATTAGGCTAAACGAACTAAAAGACTGGCCTGAGCCATTTCCTTTGCCGCCAAAGCGCTTTGAAAGATTACGAAAAACCTCGTCAAGGTCCGGTGGTCCTTTGTCGTTACCACCTTTATTTCCCCAAGGATCATTACCCTTGTTACCGGGCTCGTTCCAAGCCATTTAGCACTCCATAAGTGGATGAAATAAATTAGATTATTAACAAACAGCTTCATCTATCGAATCTTCGAAGATGAAGGTTTCTAACTCACCCTGACTCTGTTTTGTTAATCGGCGCCAATCGGCGTCCGATAAACGAACAGACAAAATACAGTTCCCCAGATCGTCGTACTCTTTCTGCTGTATCGCATCCAGTCGATAAAACTGGCCAAGATAATGTCCAGCAGTTGCCGGAATTCTAAGTGTTAGCTCTTTAATCACCTCACCAATAAGCTCAGTGATGGCTTTCAATAGCAAATCAAATCCTAAACGCTTCTGTGCTGAAACCCAAACTCGAACGGGTTTGCCTATGTCGTTATATTCAATTCTTGGCGTCACATCTTCGAGTAAATCGATTTTGTTACAGACCACGAGTTGCATGACTTCATCGGCTTGGATGTCTTTCAGTACAGATTGAACCTGATCAAAATTATCCGCCATGTTTTCATCTGCACAATCAACTATGTGTAGTAATAACTCAGCTTGCCTTGTCTCTTGTAAGGTTGCCTTAAATGCAGCAACGAGATCATGGGGCAAATGACGAATAAACCCTACAGTATCCGCTAATATCACGGCACCATCAGGTAAATCTAACTTTCTTAGCGTAGGATCGAGTGTGGCAAATAGCTGATCTGCAGCATAAACATCAGATGATGTTAGAGCATTAAACAGCGTTGATTTACCCGCGTTTGTGTAGCCGACTAATGAAACTGTCGACAAATCACTACGCTTACGTGCACGTCGACTCTGTTCACGTTGCTTATCAACTCGCTCTAAGCGTTTGTTGATATTTTTAATTCGTCCTCTGAGCAAACGTCTATCGGTTTCGAGCTGGGTTTCCCCTGGACCACGTAAACCAATACCGCCCTTTTGCCTTTCAAGATGCGTCCAACCACGGATCAGGCGAGTCGACATATGGCGCAATTGCGCTAGCTCCACCTGTAACTTACCTTCGTGAGTTCGCGCTCTTTGGGCAAAAATATCGAGAATAAGTGTCGTACGGTCGAGCACACGACACTGACACACTTGCTCAAGATTACGCTCTTGGGCTGGACTCAATGCATGATTAAAAATCACCACATTGGCTTCAGTCGCCGCCACTAATGCAGCTAACTCTTCGGCTTTACCAGAACCCACAAAAAATTTGCGATCCGGTGAACGTCGACTTCCAGTAATCACCCCGACTGATCTTGCCCCAGCTGATTCTACTAATAGCTGCAGCTCGACTAAATCTTCTCGGCGTTCCTCATCGGAAAAGTCGATATGGACAAGAACCGCAGTTTCTCCCGCCTCATAACGATCAAACAAGAAGCAAACTCCTCAGATAATAATTATTCGCCACTAGGCGCATCATCTTGAGCACCATATCCGCCTTGGGCATTTTGGTGACCAGTAACGTTGAATGGGCGTGCTGGCACGACAGTAGAAATAGCGTGTTTATAAACCATTTGGCTCACTGTATTTTTCAACAGAATGACAAATTGATCAAACGACTCTACCTGTCCTTGGAGTTTAATGCCGTTAACCAAGTAAATTGATACAGGAACGCGCTCGCGACGCAATGCGTTCAAAAATGGGTCTTGTAAAGATTGCCCCTTAGCCATTTTATTATTTCCTTTTTAATTTATATAAAATAAATCGATATCAGTGATAGTTTTTTGTTTAGTTTTAGTATTATACAGCAAGGGCTAATAAGCTAGCGGCATTGACGCATAAGTATAACTAAATTCCCCTCAGCACCACTTTCAAGCCAATTCAACTCTGGCCAACTCCGCAACCATGTTAATTGACGCTTAGCCAATTGCCTAGTAGCAGCAACCGCTTTTTCGACCATAGTATCATAGTCAAACTCACCATCTAGGTATTGCCAGCACTGTCGATAACCGACACAACGCATTGAAGGCAAGTCTAAATGCAAGTCTCCACGGGCTTTTAGCTCTGTGACTTCCTCAATAAAGCCCTGTTTGAGCATAATCGCAAAACGTTGCGCTATTAAGTCATGTAACACTTTGCGCTCGCGCGGTGCAATAGCAAACTGCACTACGTCATAAGGCAAGGGAGCTGACTTGGTCTGAGTCAACTCAGTCATGCTCTTGCCGCTTATTCTATAGACTTCCAGCGCTCTTGAAAGTCTTTGTGGATCATTAGGATGAATTCTTTCTGCAGACACGGGATCTATCTCCCTTAATTGGTCATGCAGCACTTCCCATCCCTTTTCATCCGCCTCCGCTTGGATCTCGGCCCTAATGGCGTCGTCCGCACTCGGCAAAGGTGACAAACCTTCGAGTAACGCTTTGAAATACATCATGGTTCCGCCAACTAATACTGGCGTTTTCCCCATGCTGACAATCTCTTCTATCTGGGCTATGGCATCGGCTCTAAAGTCGGCTGCCGAATAGCTTTCACTGGGATCACGAATATCAATTAATCTGTGCGGCCCGCGAGCCAGTTCGTCTGTTGAAGGTTTGGCACTGCCAATGTCCATACCACGATAAATTAATGCCGAATCGACCGAAATAATTTCACAGTTATGCTTTTCGGCCAATTCTAATGCTAAAGCTGTCTTACCTGAGGCCGTTGGCCCCATCAAAAATAACACTTTAGGCTGTAATTCTTTATTCACTTGCTTGCTCTTCTAGCCACGATTGCCAAGGTAAGAATATCGCTTTGTTGGCAATAAGCTGTTTTTTCTCTTCAGCTAACTGCGAAAATGCTGCCCAGATTTCTGGTGCCGAAACGAATCCCGTTAAACTGTGTTTTGCCAACCAAAATGCCAATGCGCTCGGCGCAGGTGTTTCAAAACGCAGCGATTGTAGCCATTCAGGGATCACTTTGGCTAACTGGCTCTCTCTGATATATGGGGGCACTTTTTTAATAATCAACTGCTGGTAACGAATTGTTAGTTCTAAACCTAATTGGCGGATCAGCGTGTCGTGTTCAGTGAGCACAGCCTGCCAATCAGCATCAGCCGCGACAGACACTGGCATCAATAAAGGCTGACCAATTAACCCCGTCGCTAGCTTAGCTTCAATCTCTTGGCATCGCGTCGCCAATGCTACTGATTTTATTGATAATAGACTGAGTTTATCTTCCGACGTCATCACCCAATATTGCCCATCTAATATCGATGGCATAGGTAACACAGACTGATAATCTTGATCTTTTACACTGTAAGAAGGGGTTTGCAGTAAAGCACCATAACTTGCTATTGCCGCCTTTGACGGTAATTCAGTACGTTGTCGAGATTCACCTGCAGAATAACTGCCACGGCTGCTGTCCCTTGGCGTTGTCATGCTGCCAAAAGCATTCGTTTGAGTGCCAAAACTGGCGCCTTCTCGTCCTGCGACTAGAGACTTTATTTGAACGGCAGGGGCAACTGTATCTTGAGCAGACTCAAGTGTATCAGTTTGCGCATTAACTTGAGCTGAATCAGCGCCAAGTATAAAAGGGGCTGAGATTTCAGTGGCGCTTATCGGGGCATCCACAAACACATCTTCAACCTCATCCAAAGAGCTAGAGTGAACAAAGTTGAGCTCTCCTGCTTCTTCCAGCGCCGATTGCAATGCTTGCAGAATATAATCATGCACATAGCGACTCTGATGGAATCGCACCTCATGCTTAGCAGGATGCACGTTAACATCCACTTGATGGGGATCGATATCCAACATCAGCACGTAGCCGGGTTGTTCAAGTTCTGCTTTTTGAGCAAAGGCTTGACGCACCGCATGGTTAACTAAGCGGTCACGGATAAGGCGTCCATTGACATAAAAGTAATGGGTATCGCTGATAACCGGTGACCAAGGTGACTGCAAATAGCCACTGAGGCGCAAATCATCGTGTTGGCATTCAATCTTAAGCGCTTGCTCGGCAAATGGACGGCCACACACTTGCGTCAAACGTTGCAAATACTGGGCTTCATTCATGGCGGGACGATAATTACGTACTGTCTTGCCGTTATGCGTCAGCGTGAAATGGATATCGCCGCGCACTAATGCAATGCGCTTTAACCATTCATCGATATGGGTAAATTCGGTTTTGTCACTCTTTAAAAAGCGTCTACGAGCCGGTGTATTAAAGAATAAATCCACCACTTCAATCGTCGAACCAACTGGATGCGCGGCGGGCATCACTTTAACTGCCATGTCGGCACCTTCAGCATGGGCTTGCCATGCTTCGGTTTGCTCAGCCGTGCGTGACGTTAAAGTTAAACGTGAGACTGAGCTGATACTGGCTAGCGCTTCACCACGGAAACCAAAACTAAGGATCGCTTCAAGATCATCTAAAGTGTGCAGCTTTGAGGTCGCGTGACGCGATAAGGCTAGCGCGAGTTCATCTTTAGGTATGCCAGAGCCGTTATCGCGAATTTTAATCAGCTTGCTGCCGCCTTTGTCGATTTCAATATCGACTCGGCTCGCTCCTGCGTCGAGGCTATTCTCGACCAATTCTTTGACTACGGAAGCGGGTCTCTCAACCACTTCCCCCGCCGCAATTTGGTTGGCTAATTGCGGAGGCAGGATCTGAATGCCCATCATGCTTTCCTATTTAACTCTGGGGTATAACTAACGTTTGCCCTAACTGCACCACATCGGACTTCATTCCATTCGCTTGTTTGATGCTGGACATAGGCACACTATAACGTTGCGCGATTGCAGATAAAGATTCTCCGCGACGGACCTTATGTTTAACCTTTGTCGATACCGCATCACCAACATAGGCTGTAGGCGTTCTTTCAGTTGACGTTCTTTCTGCTGATGCTTTTGCTGTGGTTTTGGCTGGCTTAGCACTGCTAGAGCTTCCTCCCCTTCTTTGGGCAAGCAAAGTATCCGCTGGCGGATTGTTATGATAGTAACGGCTCACCCCCTTATAAATAGCATTGGCAATGCTCTCTTGATGGCGACTACTCGACAGTAAACGCTCTTCTTTAGGGTTTGAAATAAAGCCCGTTTCAACCAAGATTGAAGGAATATCCGGTGACTTCAGCACGGCTAAACTCGCGGACTCAGGGCGACTTTTATGCAATTGAGTCACGCCACCTAAATCTTTTAAAATATCCCCCGCTACAGAATGGCCAATTGCCATCGAACTGTTCATTGACATATCGAGCAGCGTCATGGCCAAATACTGTTCATTATCAGTGTTTTGGATAATCTCACCCGCGCCGCCCAGCAGCTCAGAGTGTTTCTCTTTTTGCTCTAACCAACGACCAATTTCACTATTAGCACGACGCATTGATAGCACCCATACGGAGGCGCCACGTGGATTGGGCGAGGTAAAGGCATCCGCATGGATAGAAATCAGCAGATCCGCCTTACTGTTGCGCGCCAGTTCAGAGCGTTTATTTAAATTCACAAAATAATCACCAGTACGGATCATCACAGCACGCATGCCTGGCGTGTCATTGATCTTGCTGGAAACACGTCTGGCGATTTCTAGGGCGACCTTTTTTTCATAAACACCAGAAGGACCAATGGAGCCAGGATCGTCGCCACCATGACCCGCATCAATAGCAATGACAATATCGCGGGATGATTGCGCCGCTTGGGTGACAGTTTTAACGGGTGTAGATGACACGATAGCCGTTGCAGTAGTTAACGTTTTATCTTCTAAATCAACCACTAGACGATTGCCATAGGGCGCAGTAACAGGCAAAGAAAACAAGCTTGCATTCAATGGTTTTACGAGATCGATCACTAAACGCAAATCACCTTTAGTCGGTGACTTACTGACCCGCACGCCCTTAACCAACTTACTGTTGTTTTCAAGATTTTTAAGCACAACTTTAGCAGTGGTCTTTTTTAAATCCACCACTAAGCGATTAGGGCCATCTAAAGAGAAATAGGTGTAATCAGGCGCTTCACTTAAGTCAAACACGATTCGAGTCGACTCAGGCGCAGCCCAAATGCGTACGCTTTCTAACTGATTAGCCGCATAGGCCGCCACAGATAAAAAAGAACATAAAGAAAGAATAATAATTTGAAAATAAGGGTTATTTTTTATCATTTTAGTTTTTATTTTATCGCTTTTAATAACTTTTCACCTGGCTCTGACAAGGCCTCTATGCGTATTTCACGCCCATTATTTTGATAACTTAAATGCATATGGACATCGGCAGCGGGCAGTAAACCCTCTCCCTTATCTGGCCATTCAACAATGCACAGACTCTTATCCGTGAAGTAATCACGGATCCCCATAAACTCGAGTTCTTCTGGATCGTTTAAACGATACAAATCAAAATGATAAACTTCGACACCCTCTAGCTCATATGGTTCAACTAAAGTGTAAGTCGGGCTTTTAACTGCCCCTTTATGGCCCAAACCTTGAATTAAGCCGCGACTCAGCGTCGTTTTACCGGCGCCTAAATCACCCGTAAGATGCAGAGTCAAAGGCGCTTGAACATGGCGGGCTAATTTTTGCCCAACCGCAATAGTGTCGTCTTCGTTGTCTAAGAAAAAAGTTAACTCTGTCATATCCGCTTATATCACTGCTGTTATTGATGGAGAAGCGACTCAATCCTAAAAAGGCACAGGGCACATAACAAAGTCCAGCCCCGCTTGAGTCTCACATTCCGCCTAGAGTAAATCACTATTCACTAATTGGCGAATAAAAGGCATTAAATCGCTCGCTAACATACCCCGTTCTCCCTGTATTGCCGCAAGATCAGCGGCGCAACCATGTACGACTACGCCAAGCACAGTTGCCTGCATATTATCCATTCCCTGAGCCATGAGCGCGCCTATAATACCAGATAACACATCGCCACACCCACCACTGGCAAGCCCAGGGTTGCCGACTGGTGCCACTACCATTTGCTGACCATCAAAAATGACCGTTCCTGCGCCCTTTAGCAATACAACGCCGCCGTACTTTTGCTGTATAGCGCGAACAGCGGCAAATCTATCCAGTTCAATATCGACCACGGTACAACCAAGTAAACGCGCGGCCTCGCCCGGATGTGGTGTTAGTACCCAATTCGCTTGGCGCCTTGGTTCATTACTGAGCAGATTCAACGCATCGGCATCTAAAACACAAGGCTTATCGCTCAAGCCCACGGCTTTAAACAAATTATACCCCCAGTCATGCTTACCTAAACCAGGGCCAAGCACGATAACCTGCGCCCAACCAAGGCGCAGATACACTTCCATATCGACTAAATCACAACCCCAAAACATCAGTTCAGGACGGGAGACATTCACCGTCAGTTGATGCTCAGGTCGACTGATCACCGTGACTAATCCCGCGCCTGCACGTAGGCAAGCCTCACTTGCCAGTCTCACAGCCCCAGCCATGCCTATATCACCGCCGATGACAGTGACTTTGCCCGATTGGCCTTTATGGCTATCCCGTGCTCGGGCGGCAAAATAGTCCTTAAGAGTCTCTCTTCCAACTCTTTGTGCGCTCGCTTCAGCAAAGAAAGGCGTTAATCCTAAATCTGCAAATTCAAGCTCGCCACTGTAATGCCGCGCCTTACCTGTTAACACACCTTGCTTTACACCACCAAAACATAAGGTAATATCCGCCATCACAGCAACACCTACTACGGCGCCTGTATCAGCAATGACTCCAGAGGGTAAATCAAGGCTCAATACCCAAGCCGAATTGTCATTGATGGCACGGATATATTTAGCCATATCGTCGCGCACAGCATCACGTACACCCGTACCTAACAGACCATCGACTATGATTTTCGCTGCGAGAATAGGTTCAACCTCTAACGGCAGTAATTTTCCACCTTCAGCAAGATAATGGGTCAATGCTTGCTGACACTCAGGCGTGCCTGACGCTGACGTCATCATCACAGAAACGTCCATACCACTGGCACGGGCTAGACGAGCGCACACTAAGGCATCGGCACCATTGTTACCGCTGCCAGCAAGAATTAACACAGGTAAGACTTCGGAGCTATGTTTCGCTAAACACTCAAAAGCCGCCGCGCCAGCACGCTCGACCAATTCATAGAGACTAGATACTCCCTGAGACACTGCACTCAGTTCCGCTTCGCGAACTTGTGTTTGGGTGTATAGAGCTTTGGGAAATTGCGATAGATCTTGTGCCATGAAGGATCTCCTTAGACACCAATGACTCCATTTCATAATGAGTAATCTCACCATAGAAGTCTTGGCAGAATTGAGCAAGGCCAATAAAAATCAGCCAATAGATCAAGAAAGTAGCAAAAAAAGCAGCGAGAAATTATGACGTAAATCAGTTCAGGCGCAGAAACCCGCCCAAATGGAGCAAAGTAGAGTAAAAGTGGCCGATACAAAGTCGACATAAAAACCAAAGCCAGCACTGGGCTGGCTTTGAGAATCAAGAAGAAATGACGGTTTAGATATCGTCCATCCGAATCGTACTATGGACTAGACGTTGCTGCTGAGTTTTCTCTACTCGGATCAAATTGGCTAACGCATTGCGCGCATCTTCCGCCGTGGTTGAGTTAACTGTTTTTTCTAACAAACCAATCAGACGATTCTCTAGGTCTAAATGTAAGTTGAGCACATCATCTTCATTCATGTTTGCGGGCAACATAGTATCTTGGCAACGCTTAGTAAAGTCTTCAAAAGTGAAGTCTTTATACCAAGTATCAAGAATACGATGTGGTGCTTCATCCATATAATCACGCAGTTTTTCTGCCATGGTTTTTTGGTGTGATTCAAAATACTCCAACATCATTTTCACACGAGCCGAGTCAGCTTGATTGTTGAGTCGGCCATAGAGTTGCGCCATATCTAAGCGGCAATTTGCCACATACTCGAGTAGATCACGTAATTGTTGAATACGCATATAATGCACTCCATTGTCAGGCCAACTACTTGGCGCTATTAATTTTGTCTAATTCCATTATGTGAGTAAAAGCGTTAAGAATATTTGAACAAGGTCATAATTTAACTTTCACGCAGCTATCTAATTTAGGAAAACTTGAAGAAACACGCTATAGATCACGCATCTAAATCCTATCACACTGTTTTATATAAAAGAGAAAAGCCAAAAGAGATCTCAACGCACTTTTCCCAAAGGGTATTCGTAAGTCTTTGGTTGTGCATGGTGAATCTGAGATAGAGTGCTTGAGGTAGATGGCAGTGAATCAAGACAAAATATAGACGAACTAATTGAGGGAATGATGTGAAAAAGTAGCTGTTGGGGAGTTTAACGGAAGTACAGCGAAATGATTTTGATAGGGAGAGGTTCGAGCAATGATCTATGCCTTAGTCAACGGCTAAGCATTGTAAGTAATAGCAATATGAGCTACACGATTGAAATGATGTTGGATAAAATAATTTTGGAGGGATTTATCGAAATTGGAGCGACATGATTTTGATCAAGAGCGGTTCGAACCGATGACCTATACCTTGGCAAAAAAAGAAGGTATCGCCATATCAAGTCCGCAACTGATCTAATGTCAATTGAGTAATCTGATAGTGGAATATTTAGGAAATTGGAGCGACATATCGGGTTCGAACCGATGACCTATACCTTGGCAAGGTATCGCTCTACCAACTGAGCTAATGTCGCATAATCTGTACTAATGATTTGGTAAATCACTAAGTTTTAATTTGGAGCGACATATCGGGTTCGAACCGATGACCTATACCTTGGCAAGGTATCGCTCTACCAACTGAGCTAATGTCGCATAATCTGTATTAATGATTTGGCAAATCACTAAATTTTAATTTGGAGCGACATATCGGGTTCGAACCGATGACCTATACCTTGGCAAGGTATCGCTCTACCAACTGAGCTAATGTCGCTTTTTGCATCGCTGCTACATTTGCCTTCAACATTAATAAAGGTATCGTCTATCAACTTTTATCAACTGAGCTAATGTCGCTTTTTGCATCGCTGCTACATTTGCCTTCAACATTAACAAAGGTATCGCCTTTAACCTTTATCAACTGAGCTAATGTCGCATTCAATCTAAATGACCGTACATCTCTGTTCGCATCAAAAAGTTGAGGCCGCATTATATGAAAAATTCATGCGGCTGCAACCCCTTCTTGCATATTTATCTACTGATCGGTCAAATTTTAAATACTTTGCTGCGATAATACTGTAATTCAGCGATCGACTCTTGGATATCCTGCAGGGCTTGGTGGGTATTTTGCTTCTTAAAACCATCCATCGTTTCTGGACTCCAACGCTTCACTAGCTCCTTAATCGTACTGACATCCACGTTGCGGTAGTGGAAATAATCTTCCAACTCGCGCATATAACGATTTAAGAAGCGTCTATCTTGCCCAATGCTGTTACCACACATTGGAGAGGCGCCCTTAGGAACATACTGTTCTAAGAAGGCAATCGTCTTAGCCACGGCTTGCGCTTCGGTTTCTTGGCTAGCACGAACGCGATCAATCAACCCTGACTCACCATGGTGCTTTTGATTCCAATCATCCATAGCGGCCAGCACATCATCTGACTGATGAATCGCGATAACCGGACCTTGACCGATAATATTGAGTTCTTGATCTGTCACTAAAGTGGCAATTTCAATGATCCTGTCGACGTCGGGCTCTAACCCTGTCATTTCCAAATCGATCCAAATGAGATTATTTACATCTGCCGTCATAAATCAGCCTTATCGTGTCAGTTAGCCTAAATTCAGGCTTTTTTATTCAAGAATGTGTATCATACTGCTTTTTTCCAACACAAAAAATCACCTAATTGACGAAGACGAATCAGTGAGTAAAAAGAAACCCCTAAGCCAAGGTCAATTACGCCGTATGCGCGCTAATCACGAGAAGCGACTCAATCGTGATAGTGGCGATAAAAATACGCCAGAGTTACAGGATAGTTCATTGGGGCAAGAACAGCCCGGTACTGTGATTTCACGTTTTGGCCAACATGCCGACATAGAAACTGAAAGCGGCCAAATTGTGCGCTGTAATATTCGCCGTGCCGTCACCAGTTTAGTGACTGGCGATAAAGTGATCGTACGCTTAGCCATTGAGAGCCAAGCCAATAGCGGCATCGCAGGTATTGTTGAAGCCGTTCATCCACGTCGCTCATCACTTACACGCCCAGATTTATACGATGGCGTGAAAATTATCGCCTCGAATATCGACCAAATTTTGATTGTCTCCTCGGTATTACCCAGCTTTACCACCCAGATCATCGACCGTTATTTAGTGGCTGCCGAAGATACCGATATTCCGCCTATCATCATTTTGAATAAAATTGACTTGCTCAATCCCGCTGAAGCGCAGGCAATCGATGAAGCGCTACAGCGCTACAAAGACATTGGCTATCCGGTTTATAAGGTCAGCAGCAAGCTCGGCGATGGTATCGATACCATCAAAGGTATACTCAAAGATAAAGTCAGCGTGTTTGCCGGCCAATCTGGTGTGGGTAAATCATCAATCATCAATGCATTACTACCCGATGCAGAGCTTATTATCGGCGATGTTTCCGATAACTCAGGTTTAGGTCAACACACTACTACCACAGCTAAACTGTTGCACTTGCCTAGTGGCGGCGATTTAATCGACTCCCCGGGCGTGCGCGAATTCGCCCTATGGCATCTTCCTGCACAACGTGTCGGCTGGTGCTTTATCGAGTTTCGCGAATATCTTGGCGCATGTAAATTCCGCGATTGTAAACACGGTGACGATCCCGGCTGTGCACTTCAAGAAGCCCTGAGCCAAGGTAAGATCAGCGCAGATCGCTTTAATAATTACCATAAAATTATCGCCAGCTTAGATGAACAACGTCATGCCCGCCATTTCCGCGCGGCCACTGACGAATAACGACTTATTGATAAATAACAACAGTCTCAGCAAAGATTGAGCAGTAAGAAAAGGAATTGAAATTGGATAAAGTCAAAATAGCGCTGCAGTACATGCTGCCGAAACACTTATTATCTCGTTTAGTGGGTAAACTCGCTGCAGCCGAAGCTGGCGCCTTGACCACTGCCGCCATCAAATGGTTTATCAAACAATATAAAATCGACATGAGCGAAGCGGCGCAGAGCGAACCAGAAGCTTATAAAAGCTTTAATGCTTTTTTTACCCGCACCCTTAAACCCGGTATTCGTCCGTTAGATATGGACGCCGATATCATGGTGCATCCCGTCGATGGTGCGGTAAGTCAGTTAGGCCCCATCAAAAACGGTCGCATCTTCCAAGCTAAGGGTCACCACTATTCATCGTTAACTTTGCTTGGCGATCAAGCCGAAGATGCTAAACGCTTCGAAGGCGGTGATTTTGCGACTATCTATCTGGCGCCTAAAGACTATCACCGTATCCACATGCCGATTAAAGGCACATTATCAAAAATGACCTATGTACCTGGCGAACTGTTTTCGGTGAATCCGTTAACGGCGAGACACGTACCCGGTCTGTTTGCCCGTAACGAACGCGTTGTGGCGATTTTTGAAACCGAATTAGGTCCACTGGCTATGGTATTGGTTGGCGCAACGATTGTTGCCAGTATTGAAACCGTATGGGCTGGCACAGTCACGCCGCCGACAGGTAAGCAAGTCTTCACTTGGGAATATCCAACCCAAGGCCCAGATGCCATCACCTTAGACAAAGGCGAAGAAATGGGTCGCTTCAAGTTAGGCAGTACTGTGGTGATGTTGTTTGCCAAAGACGCTATCGCGACCTTTGCTGAAGGTGTTGAAGCCGAAGCAGTAACACGTATGGGACAAGCCTTCGCTAACCTGAAAGACGTTAAGCAAGCGGATTAAGTTTTCTTGAGTTCTGCTAAACCTTCGGGATTAATTGAATTGCATCTGGCTGTGCTGCTATTTGGCGGCACAGCTTTGTTTTCTAAATTAATCCCGCTCAGCGCCCTCGACATCACCTTCCTACGCTGTATCGTCGCCGCCACTGTGTTAGGTTTGCTGGTCAAATTCAGCCGTAAACGGCTAACGCTGGCCAGCAAACAAGATTATCTGGTCGCCATCGGGCTTGGGGTTATCGTCAGCCTGCATTGGGTGACTTATTTTGCGGCCATGCAATTATCGTCGGTCGCCATTGGCATGATTGCATTTTTCACCTATCCGGTGATGACAGTGATTGCCGAGCCGTTGCTGACAGGTAATAAGATAAAATTACACGATATGATCAGCGGTGTATTAGTGCTGATTGGGGTGATATTACTGATCCCTGAGGCCAATTTAGGTAACGACACTACGCTGGGCATTGCCATCGGCATAGTGTCCGCCATCTTGTTCACCGCCCGTAACTTATTGCACAAACGCTACTTTTCCCAGTACAGCGGCCCCCATGCCATGTTCTATCAAACTTTGGTCGCTGTGGTGTTCCTGATGCCTTGGCACCAAACGGAACTGGACAGTATCTCATTAGAAGTGTGGGGATTAATTATTTTACTCGGCGTTGTCTTTACCGCTGCGCCACATGCGCTATTTACTTCTGCGCTGAGGCAACTCAGCGCCAAAACGGTTGGGCTAGTCTCTTGCTTACAACCCTTTTATGGCGCCATGTTAGCGCTGATCATTTTAGGTGAAGAGCTCAATCTCAACACTCTAATTGGTGGCACTATCATAGTCGCTACCGCCATCTTCGAAACCCATCAATCGCACCAATCACAGCGGCGAAAAAAGAACGCCTGAAACATACCAATCTCAACGCAATTTGGCTAATATGGAGCGTCTTTCGCCCCTAAATGTCTTTAGCCTATATGCCACGTATTTTATTGTTCATTATTGCTTTTTTCACATTTTCCGCACTTGCCAATTCGCCTTTGCAGTTGGACAAACGTCTTGGCATTAACAAGCAAGATCAGCAACAAAATCTCAGCATTGACGAACAAATTAACGAACTCAAAATTAACATAGAAAAACTCGCTGCCAACGCAGCCAGTTTCCAACAAGCGCAGATTGATTTTGAGCAACATAAGAAGCGCACTAACCAAGCGCTGAAAGACGCCTACAAGCCTTTATCACTGGAAAAAGGTACTGACCTCAGCCAGCAGGCTTCCATGGCCTATATTCGCTTGTCTGAACTTAAAGAAAGCGAATCCACCCTTGGCCGACAAGTTAACGATTTATTACTACGTCACAATGACTTACCTACCGTTATCGCCAGCGCGAGGCAAACTGTCGCCCAAAACAAAAAAGCAGAACTCGCCCCGCTAGATACCCCTACGGGAGAGTTACAGCAAACTCAACGACTCTTCTTTGAACAAAGCCTTGCCACCGATGAAGCAGAACTTGCCAGCAGCCAAAAACGCATTGAACTGACGCAATTGCAATTACAGCTAGTCCGCCAACAACTGGTGCAGCAAGAAGCCTTGATCGAAACCATCAACAAGGCAATCAATAAACAACGTCAGCAACAAACGGATGCCACCCTAGCCAAAAACTTAGTTAATACCGAAAAAGTTATCGATCCTATCACCCGTAATATTGCCGACACTAACCAGATTTACGGCCAAAAGCTGCAAACGTTAACTCTGCAGATCAATAATGTGGTCGAACAGCAGGAACAGGCAGAAACCCAATATCAATCCCAAGCCAAACAACTGGCAAACATCCAAGAGCAGATCACTTGGGTCAAAATGAACTCCGCCTTTGGTGAGCGCTTTTTACAGATGTTGCAATCACTGCCTAAACCACCGAATCACGAAAAACTGCAAACGCTGATCGCCGATGCGCGCTTAGACAGATACCATTTAGAGCAGCAACAAGCCCTCAATGAGCAAGAATTAGAACAACCCGGCTTATACAATGAGCAGCAGATTAAGCTCTTACACTCGCAACAGAGTTTGATCTCGCAGTTGATGCAAAGCTATGACCAATACTTAAGTGAATTAGGCAAGCTGAAGGTCAATTACCAACAACTGAGCCAACAGAATCTCACCCTCAAAAATACCCTTAACGAACATTTATTCTGGGTGCCTAACGCTGCAAGTATCAGTAAGTTATGGCTTACGGATCTTGAGCGCAGCACGGTTTGGCTTGTGCAACATGCACAGTGGGATGAACTGGGAAAAGCCTGGGATGAACAAAACGATTATTGGTCTTGGTGGATCATATTGCTGGTACTGTGTTTAGTCGTACAAGACTTGATCACTCCTAAATTCAATCGCTTGCTAAATCATTACACCACTTATGTGGGCAATGTGACCCAAGATAAATTCATTTATACTCTCAAAGCGCTCGCCTGCAGTATCAGCTATGCGTTGATAAAACCTTTCCCAGTGATCATGGCGGGATTGATTTTCTATCATTCCGATCGCAATTTTGTGCAAGCAGTGGGTATGGGCATACTGGCGATTGGTTTAGTGTATCTCTTATATCGCTTCATCTTTATTCTGACGCTCGACAAAGGCGTACTCGTCGGCCATTTCAAACGCCCCTCAAAACTCATCCAAGCGGGACAATCACGGCTCAGACACTTTGTGCTGATTGCTAGCCCATTATTGGGTCTGATGGGCTTTACCGAAGTACTCGACACATCACTGGTGCGTAATAGCATAGGCCGCGGCGCATTCATTATTTTCTGTATCGTTTTATTCTTGTTATACAAAGATATTTTAATCCTGAGCCGTAAAAACTCAGATGCCAAAAAAGACGGTAAAAACAAAAAACTCATTCAGAAAATGCTCTGGACCTTGCTGATTTCTGTGCCGCTTTTAAGCGCAGTGTTAGCCTTTAGGGGTTACTACTTCACCGCTTTCCAAATGCTGTTACAACTGCAATTATCGATCGTGCTTGGTCTGGGTTTCTTGCTCTTATACCAATTGATCAAACGGTGGATGTTAATCGAACGCCGCCGTATCGCCTTCGATCGCGCGAAAGCAAAACGTGCAGAGCGCTTAGCACAAAGGGAAAAAGGCGAAACGCATCACCCTTCCGTCGATGGACTCGATACCTACGAAGAACCCGTAGTCGATCTCGAAACCATTTCGAGCCAATCCCTTGGCCTAGTGCGTTCACTCTTGTTATTGGCCTTTTTAGCCAGTTTGATTGGTCTGTGGACTCAAACCCATACGGCGCTGTTTTCCTTCCTCGATGGCATTACGCTGTGGACGACCAATACCAGTGTGAATGGCTTAGAACAACAATTGCCCATTACCATGAAATCACTGATGTTTGGGCTGATAGTAGTAGGTTTCTCGTTAATGATTGCCACCAATTTACCCGGCCTACTTGAGCTAATGATCCTACAAAGGCTTGATCTCTCGCCCGGGACAGGTTTTGCGATCACAACCGTCAGTCGTTATCTGGTGGTTTTCCTCGGACTATTAATCGGCTTCTCTAATCTCGGGATGGAATGGTCTAAGTTGCAATGGCTGATTGCCGCACTGTCTCTCGGTTTAGGCTTTGGTCTGCAAGAAATTTTCGCCAACTTTATCTCAGGTTTGATCATTTTGTTTGAGAAACCCGTGCGGATTGGCGACACAGTGACAATTCGTGATTTAACAGGGACAGTCAGTAAAATCCAAATTCGGGCGACCACCATTATTGACTGGGATAGAAAGGAAATTATCATTCCGAACAAGGCCTTTATCACAGAGCAGCTGATCAACTGGTCCTTGTCAGATCCTATTACTCGGGTCATTGTTTATGTGTCGGTGGCGCGGGATTCAGACCCGGCCAAAGTTGAAGCGACCCTGTATCAAGCGGTGCAAGAGTGTGAAGATGCACTTGCCAGCCCAGAACCTGAAGTCTGGTTTGCCGGCTTTGGTAAACATACCCAAGATTATGAAGTGCGCGCCTATGCGAAAGATATGTCGGCACGCTGGCCACTGCGCCATGATTTACATAAACGAGTGACTAAAAAACTCAAAGAAAACAATCTCGAACTCGCCTACCCGCAGATGGAAATCCATATTAAGAATGGTCAAAATCGCGAGCAACAAGGCATTATTAGAAGCTAATAGGATCGTAGACCATGCTTATTTTTGCTCACCGCGGCGCCAGCGGTTATCAGGCCGAAAATACCTTAGCCGCCATGGCTAAAGCGTTAGAATTGGGTGCGCAAGCCGTCGAACTCGATGTACATAATGTCGAAGGTGAGTTAGTCGTATTTCACGACAGACGACTCGATAATAAAAGCTCGGGCACGGGCGTCATTCACTTAGTGAGCAAGGACTATCTAGCAAGCATCAATGTGAAAGGTGAATCCATTCCGACGCTATGGCAAGTACTTGAGCTGATTGCGAGGCGCTGCATAGTCAATATAGAGTTAAAAGGCATTAATACCGTCACGCCGTTAATCGACTTATACCCAAAGGCTATGAGTCAGCTTGGATTTACGAAGGAGCAGTTACTGATCTCTTCCTTTAATCACCCCTATCTACATGAACTTAAACAGGCGTTGCCGGATGCGTTAGTCGCACCACTGCTTGCCAGTATTCCACTCGATGGGGCTGCCGTGGTAAGCGAACTGAATGCCTATTCATTGCATTTAGATGTGAGTTTTATCAGCCAAGCGCTAGTAGACGACGCCCATAACCGAGGTGCCAAGGTTTATGTTTATACTGTCGATCATATTGATGATATTCATGCACTTAAGCAGATAGGCGTCGATGGCGTGTTCAGCAATTACCCCGATCGCGCCATGCAAGCCTTAACTCAAAAGGCAATGGCCGATTACTCTGGCTACTTTGAGTAACGGCAAAAATAATAACGATATTAAGCTTGGCTATTTCGCTGAGCCCAATAACCGATAAAAATAAACATGGCCACAATTAACAGAAACATCCAATGGGATGGCATAGCCACTATGTGTCTTGCCACCCAAGGCGTGGCTTTCACGATCAATAGGCCATAGCCAAAGGCATTCACAATAATAAAAACAAATGTTCGCAGCACAAAAGAATGCCCCAACAAATGACGCCTTAAGATACGATTTACATCCGCTGAAAAAACCAAAATAAGACACACCACCATAGCAGTAGCAATATCGAAGGCCCAAGGGCGAAGCATATTACCTAACTGGGCAATAATGGCGACTAATTGATCAAACATAGACTTAACCTAAAAAGATGCAGCGCAATCCATCTGAGTGGCCGCGACAGCGTATTGAAAAATAACAATAACCAAGCATAAAGGGAGACGCCATGGGGCACAAGTTACTCTTGCTAACAAAGGCAAATCAACAGTACCGCGACTTAATTGAGGCGCAGAGTCTCCCAGATTTAACGTTACTCGACGATAATCCTGCGAGCATAATTGATGCAGATATTTGGTTAGCCGAACCTAAACTCGCCGCGCCCCTATTACCCCATGCTAAAAATCTGCAATGGTTACAATCAAGCTTTGCTGGCATAGATGCCCTGATGAGTCCAAGGGGCAGAAAAGACTATCAACTCACCAATATTAAAGGCATTTTCGGCCCGCTGATGAGCGAGTATCTATTCGGTTATTTACTCGCGCATATCCGCGGCCATCGTTTTTATCGCCAGCAACAAGGACAAAAACAGTGGCTGATTCAACCCCAGCACCGCCACTCAAGTTTACAGGGCATGCGATTGCTCTTGCTTGGCACAGGCTCAATTGCCCAGCATTTAGCGAAAACGGCAAAACACTTTGGCATGCATGTTACTGGTATCAATAGCAGCGGTAATGCCGTAGAAGGTTTTGATATCATAGAAGCTATGTCCAATTTAGGCCAAGTGTTAACACAGGCCGATGTGGTTGCAAATCTACTGCCAAGCACTCCTGCAACGTACAATCTTCTCAATACTGACATGTTAGCTATGTTAAAAGCTGATGCAGTGCTGTTTAATGTTGGCCGCGGTGATGCACTCGATCTCGATGCACTAAATACCCAGCTGATCGCTAATCCTAGTCAGCAAGCGATCCTCGATGTATTTGCTCAGGAACCTTTGCCCAATAGCCACCCTATTTGGGAACAGGAAAATGCCGTGATCACGCCGCATATTTCGGCGCCAAGCCATCCTGCACAAATCGTCGATATCTTTAGCCAAAACTATCGCCGCTACATCATGGGTGAACCACTGCAGAATAGAGTCGACTTTAGTAAAGGTTATTAGATCAAAGATAAGAAATTGAGTTAGAAATCAGTAAAAGAAAAGGCAATAGTCAGACTATTGCCTTTTTATCTTAAATTTTAGGCAGTTAAACCCTAAAACTGCGCTTTAAGAATTGATCGACTAATACCGAGTGAGAATCCATCTCGCGGGTCACTTCGTCATTCAAGCCGACCATTTCACTGCCGAGTTGATGGCTAGAATGGGTAAATTGCGACACATTCACCACGCTGCGATTCATCTCATTTGCCACACTCGATTGCTCTTCAACCGCGCTGGCAATATGGTGCGTCATATCGGTAATGGTCGAAATGGCCTCACGAATCGTACGTAATGCCATACCCGCTAAATCCGCCGTTGAAATACATTCGGAAGCGGCAACCACTCCTTGCTGCATACTGATAACAGCTTTATTCGTCCCCTGCTGCAACAGATTAATCATACTGTGGATTTCTTTTGTGGCATCGTGAGTACGTTGTGCCAGCGCCCGTACTTCGTCAGCAACGACAGCGAAGCCACGACCTTGCTCACCCGCTCTAGCCGCTTCAATTGCTGCATTCAATGCCAGTAAATTCGTCTGCCCCGCAATACTCTGAATCACATCGAGCACAGTGCCAATATCTTTACTATGGGCTTCTAACTCAGTAATCACTTTTGACGTTTGTTGCAGTTGCTCCGCCATAGCTTGAATCGAGCGAATAGTACTCGACACCGTTTTATCACCATTGATAGTTTCAGCGGATGCCATTTGTGTGGCACTCGCCGCATCGGCACAATTGGAGGACATATCGCCTAATGTGGCGGTCATTTCCTGCGTCGCTGTAGCAACTTGTTCTATTTCAGATAGTTGAGCCTGACTGGTACTCTGGATTTGTTTGCCCTTGGCGGCAGATATTTTGGCCTGTTCTGACACGTTATAACAGGAATCCGATGCACGCCCAAGAATCGACTTAAGCTCTGAATTCTGCATTTGCAGTGCTAAATCAATCGCGCCAAGATCATCACTGCTTCCACTATAAATATGCGCCATCAAGGGGTTATCGTAGATATGCTTCGCCTTAGCCACTATCGCGTAATAGCGACTCAGCACCAGATTGCCGCCCACCAGCAATACTAGGAGACTTATCGCTAGGGCAATAAAGCCCATTAAGCCAATTTGCAGAGCAAGGTAAAACATAGGTAGCATGGCAACCAATGCGAGTAACAGCAATTTAACTGGCATATCCAAGGTACGTTTTAACGCACTGACGCTGCCTTTTTGTTCAACTCTGCATAGGCTATTTCTGCACGCTTAACCTGATCGCGTGTGGGTTTAGTGCGTACAGATTGAAACTCGACGACTTTGCCATTAACTGAAATCGGTGAGACATAGGCATCGACCCAATAGTGATCGCCATTGGCGCAGCGGTTTTTCACTATCCCTTTCCAAGGCTCGCCTTTTTTGATACATCGCCACAGATCTTCAAACGCTTGCGGAGGCATATCTGGATGACGCACCATGTTGTGAGGCTTGCCTAGCATGGCATCGAGGTCGTAACCGGCAACGGTACAGAAAGATTGATTGGCGTAAGTGATATGACTTTGAGTATCCGTAGTCGACAATAAAATCCAATCCGCTGGATAATCATATTCTCGCTGTGTAACTGGTAGATTAGTTCTCATGAAACCTTATGGATCTTTGATTAATTCTTCGTTATTCATCCATGAGTTATCCATCCGTGAGGCATCATCACCCTGACTCTGTATTCCTAAACCTACTTCTAAAACTGCCTAGCTTTTTAGTGCTAAAACACACCTAGCATAGACGATAAAACGTGCGCCATGTAACAAAAGCGTTAAAGTATGAAAATCACCCAAAAAAACATGATTGCATTTGATAAGCGTTTTCATTTAGAATTAGCGCAATTCGATTGGAGACTAATATATGTACGTTTGTCTTTGCCATGCGATCACTGATACGCAAATTAAAAACGCAGTAAGCCAGGGCGATAGCTCGCTTGCTGACGTAAAAAAGCGCTTAGGTGTTGCCGATCAATGTGGTAAATGCGCCAGAATGGCAGTGCAGATCATTCAAAATCAACTAGAGCTTGAGCCTAATTATTACGAAGTCGCATAGAGTTCATCGCGAATAGCGTGGTAAAGGGTAAGTCACTCACCAACAAACTTCCGACAAGCTAAATACACGCTGACTCAAGCAAACTTAATCCCAAAATCCAGCGGCAACAAAGTCTTCTATCTGTCATTTCGTCTTAAATAATCTTGCCAGCCTAATCTTTAGATATGATGTTTTAATGACAAGCCCCACTGAACTCCAAGCTCGAAAGCCGCGAATAATTCAATGGGGTTACAGATCCAACTTCCGAGTCAAGCCTACTTACGTTTCAACAAATAGGCCGCTTCATTAAGCCAAGGCACGGCTTTCTTAATAAAACGTGGATTGTCGGCCAACACATCTTGCGACGCTAATACTTCAATATCAAAATCCTCACTCAGATGCTGCTCTACCCAAGTAGGGGATACAGCAAAAGGTGGGCCGATAAGGGATTCTTGCGGATAATCTAAAGTCACTAATAAACCGACACTACCGCTAGGTAATAAGCTCGCTAACTGCTTGGCATATTGTGCACGCATGCTCTCTGGCCATGCGATCAACGCCGCGCGATCATAAAATGCCGTCACTTCTTGAGTGATAGCCTTAGGGAGGGTAAAAATATCCCCCTGATACAAGCTGATCTGTTCAGTTTGATAATGCTGGTGTTCACCCACGGCCATTTGCGTCATCTCGAGTTGGTTATCGCTAAAAAATTGCTGTACGGCCAATTCATTTAACTCACAACCTATGACCTGATGCCCCTGTTCTGCAAGGAAACACATGTCTAGCGACTTACCACATAAGGGCACAAAAACCTTGGTGTCTGCAGGTAATGCAAGCTGCTGCCAATACTTAACGAGGAAAGGATTGATATCTTGCTGATGAAAACCTATCTGTTGCTGCTGCCACTTTTCATGCCAAAAACCGGGTTCCATGGGTTTATCTCTATTCGCTAATGTTGTCCTTACTCTAATGACATTTTAAAGTGGATGCAAAACCTCCTGCCATTCGGCAAACTCAGCAATGTAAAGACTAACTTACTGATCTAAAGTGGCTTGCACTTTACGCAGCCAAACACAGTTATCGCATTGGCATTGACGGCGTGATAAATGATGTGGGCTTAAAGATGAGTCGATAAAGTCCACGGCGATCAACAACTGCTGTTTTAACTCGGCAATCGATTTTTCGTTCACGGCCACCAGCTCGTCATTCTGGTTCATCCAGATACATTCCATGCCCTGATGACACGTTAAACATTGCTCGTCTCTATCATTAAAAAATACCGCATGCGGGCAATGGGTCACTTCCATTGACTGTAAAATACGCTTACGCGGATATTCCAAAAGTTCAATCAACAAGGCTTTATATTGGGTGGGCATACGCCCTCCTTAGCTGCACTTTGTCTGTGGGTTAATTAACAAAAATTGATTCCATCTAATGCCCCAAAGATTACCTATAGTCGCGAGGATTTAATTTGATGTAAGTCAAAGTCAGTGACGAAATGATCGTATAGGTAAGCCGCGCCTGACGCTGATCATCAATGCCATTCAAAATACTAAAATAAAGCCACCCGCTATTTGATTATCTCCCCCGCTTACTGGTTAAATGAACAAAACAAGGAGCACAATTTGCAAACACCGCAGCTGCAGCATTTTTATATTTCTGAAGAGCAATCCATTTACTTGCTCAAAGCCAATGATGCCCGTAAACACAAGGCGTGGATCCGCCTCTGTAAACAACAGCTGAGTAAATTAGGTTATACCGATATCGAATTGGTCGGTAAAGGCGCCTACGGTTTCGTGTTTGCGGGTATCAATCAAGCGGGCGATGCCCATGTGTTTAAGTTTTCACGGATTAATCTGCCACAACACATTCAAGATCGGCTCGAAGAAGAAGCCTTTATGCTCTCCTTACTCAAGCACCCTAATGTGCCAGGGGCGATCAAATTTGAGCGAGTAGGTAAGCAGGGAATACTCGTGATGGAACGGGCAAAAGGGGAAGATCTCGACCAACTTTGCCGCCGCATGGGCGCCCTACCGACCGCTATGGTCATGAGCATCGCCCGCCAACTCGCCGATATCTTGTATTACCTGCGCACAGGCAAGCCTTTAGTGCACGGCGATATCAAACCTTCGAATCTGGTTTACGATATTGAACAACAACACTTATCGTTAATCGATTGGGGCTCAGCGGTATTTGCGCAGCGGGATGAACATAACAAACCCGTCGAAGACAATGTGATGGCGTTAATGTCGAGCGATCAACAACATACCAACGCCCGCATGGGTGATGTGTACTTTATCGGCGAAGAGCAACTCAATGGAGCACTCTCCAGCCCGCGCTTTGACGAGCAAGGAGTTGCCGCGACTCTGTATGCCCTAGCCTCTGGGCAAGCAAGCCGCTTCGGTGCACAGGTGATCTCGCCCACCAGTATTGGCTTACCGGTAGAATTAGCCCGTACCTTAGAGGGCATGCTCAGCACTGATCCGCAGCAGCGCAACATTGCCGGCGATTACTTTTTAAAAAGTATGCGCCACAGCCACAGATTACATTTACCTGAACTGCCCAAAGCTGATTTACAGGGTGAAATTCCTGTTTGGGTACAATCCCGCGACAAAGATGTTGAAACCGTCAGCTACAGTTCGCGTAAATCCTTTTTAAAGGAACACAACGCCCAAGATCCCATCGCTAAGATGGATGATATTCAGCTCGAAAAATATTACCGCAACTTCCTCGCTGGCATGGGCGATACCGAAAAAGGCTTTATCGCCGCAGTGGGTCGTTTAGCGCAATATCCGATCGTGGGTGGTCTGGCTATTCATTGGCAGGAAACCGGCGTGTTTATCGACTCCAATCTTGCTATTTACGATGCAAAACAAAAAAGTGCCTTGATCATAGCGGTCAACAATATGGTGGATCTCGCGCGGGGAATTAAACGTATTGGGGTATTTAAGGCCTGTTTCTTTAACGCCAAAGACACGCTGCATATCGAGCGAACAGATATCAGCGAGCCATTTGTCGCCAGCGCCGATCTGCAGTTGCCCTTCGAAGTCGGTGACGTACCCACCTTAGAAGATAAGTCACGATTGCACTCTTACTTTGAAGACGGTAAAGATCCCGATGAGAACCTCGAATTACCCCATGAAATCATGGAAGAATTAGCCCGCATCAACCAAATTCACCACACAGGCTGCATCATTTTTGAGGCGCTGCCGAATCACTTGAAAATCCACAGTTACTTGAAGCTGCTCAATCCACGTAAGCAGGCGGCATTTCGCGCGAGCCTCGATCGCATCTTGCATCATGTCGGAAAAATCCAAGGTCACGGCGTATCGGGCTTTATGAAACTGCCCTACAAAAACACCCGCCGCTTTACTCATCTAGAGCGTAAAGCTGATCACTTTTATCCGAAAAATCCAAAAGAAATAGGCGCCTAATGGCACCTATGTTCATCGGGTTAAATCGGTGATCCCGGCGGTAAGGTTAACGGCTTAGGAATAAGCTTAACCTTAGCATCGGTCAAACCTGCAGCAAGACCCTGTTGCAACCAAGTATAGTGCGCCGCAAGACTCACATTCGCTCGATTCGACTTCGCTTTCAATTGCTTAATCACAAACTGAGCGCGATCGTTGATCGCTGCCCTCACTTCTGGTGAGGTTTGAGGATCGTGCAGCGTTGCCAGCACTTCATCAATCACCACAGCGTTCACTCGCATCCATACGCCTTCGACCAGCGCGAGCTTATCCTCTTGATACAAGGTCGCCGCAAATAACTTATCCAGTAATGTCGTCACCGATAACTGCTCACTATCTGCCATGGATGCTTGGCTGATACGATTCAAGCGTTTAGGCATCAATAACAAGCTAACAGTATGACGGCTAAACACTTCAGCCATACCGAGAGGATCGTTAATTGCACCTAGACCTGAGTCGAAGGATTCCCGCGTAGCATGATAATTCCCCGCCTTTGGCACTAAACTGTCGAGCAAGGATTGCGGCACAGTTAAACTCGCCGCATCGAGCGTGTTAAGTAGCGCGTCTAAGCCCGTTAACTGCAACTGCGGCGCAATATAGCTCCAGCGGCTGCCTTCACCGATAGATTGATAGTTATAGTCAGTGCCACCAATAAACTTCGCGACCGCATCGATTTGATAACGCGTCAGTAAATAAATTGGCGCAAAGGCATCGGCTAGCTCGCCCAATGGCTCATTGGGTAACAAGGCCGCACTGGAGAAATCCGCAATCGCCTTAGTGCGAATTTTATTTAACTTACCCAGCTGATCGATCGGATCGTCACCACTATCCCACAAACTGGCATAGGCCTGACTCCCATCCTTTTGGCGAGAATCGGCCTCACCAATATAGCGTAAGCCACGTTTCGCCACATCGGCCAGCAAGTCGACTTGCAGTGCTTGTTGGGTACGGGCATCACCTTGATCGCTATAACCATAGGCGATAGTAAAATCATCCCAAGGGCCAACACCTGTAGTGTAAGGTGCTGAAATATCAATATCATTGCCCTTTAGCTGGATTTTCGGATGGGGATAATCCATCACAGAGGAATCCTGATTAGTCGAAGCGGCAAAGTTATGATCTAACCCTAAGGTATGGCCGACTTCATGGGCGGCCAGTTGGCGAATACGCGCGAGCGACAAGGCTGTCGCCGCTTTCTCGGCCGCCACTCTATCCTGCCAGCCTGCGGTTAAGCCTTTAGCAATCAAGTAATCCTGACGCACACGCAAACTGCCGAGCGTGACTTGACCCTTGATGATTTCTCCGGTGCGAGGATCGGTCAGTGCGGCGCCATAGGACCAACCCCGCGTCGCCCTGTGCACCCATTGGATCATGTTGTAGCGAATATCCTGCGGATCGGCATCTACAGGCAATAACTCAACTTTAAAGCCGTTGATAAATCCGGCGCGAGTAAAAGCCGTCTCCCACCAGCGCGCGCCATCGAGCAACGCCGACCGTATCGGCTCTGGCACACCGGGATCAAGATAATAAGTAATAGGTTTAACGACTTCGCTTGGCGCTGGGCCTGGATGCACTTTCTGTAAACGGTGGCGCAGGATAAAACGCTGCACTAAAGGTTGGTTAAAGGGCGTGGCATAATCGCGATACTCATCGGACAAATAACCGCTCATAGGATGATAAGCCCGCGGCTGGTAATCCGCATCGGGAAGCTCAACAAAGGAATAACGCATCCGCACCGACATTAAGGTGCCATCGGGTGTTACCTGTGCGACCTGCGCGCCAGCAACATCGCCTTTGAACGTCAGTTGCACATCCACATCGGCGTTTTTCTCAAAGGATTTAATCCCTTTGGGTAAGATGACAGAACGGCTCAAATCGAGCTGATAATTGCCCTGCTCTGTTTGTTGCAATACGGAAGACACCCCGTGTAAATCATTGAGCACCAGATCGTTGATCGCTACCAAATCTGGCTTGCCCTCAATCACTTTGCCTTGCCATAACACAGAATCGGCAAAGGCTTCTTCAACCGCTCTTTGCTCGGCGGCATCAGAGGTATTCGCACGATATTGAGTATTAAGTTGCTTAAGTAAAACATAGGGACCTTGGCGCTCAAACCGCACCATACGGGTCTGACCCAGTTGGCCGCGATCGAGGCCAATGTCGTTTGAGCCTACGCCCTGTGGCAGGCTAGTAACTAAGATAAAAGGTTGATTTAAACGATTGACCTCAAGATATAACTCTCCCTCAGACTCCTCGTAATAGAGATTAAGAAACCCTTTCGCCTCTTGGCCCTGCTTAATGATCTTGGCGCTAGGCGCGGCTGCCGCGACCGTAACGGTGGGAAATCCTAACAGCGCTATAAATAAGGCTAAGGCTACACTTTGGGGTTTCATCTTTCCTCCTGATTCGGCTGGCTGCGTTATTTACCTTATTAAGTCATTTATGTCATAAGCATCTTTGATGACTGCTTATCTCAAGCGATTGATTTAAAGTAAATAATGCGAGGCCATCACTGGCCCCGAGCAAATAAATTAACGATTCTGATGCTGGTTCTTGTGTTTGATCCAGTGATTTAATGTTTCAAATAATTCGTTGAGCACTATGGGTTTAGTGATGTGGGCATTCATCCCCGCCGCTAAACTCTTTTCCCTGTCGCCCGACATTGCATGGGCTGTCATGGCAATGATAGGCAGTTCATCGGCACTAAAACGCTCACGCAATGCCCTTGCGGCCGTTAACCCGTCCATCACTGGCATTTGAATATCCATCAACACAGCATCAAACGGCCGCGAGTCGATAGTATCCAGCGCTACTTGACCGTTGTCGGCCAGCACCACTTCGTAGCCAGCGCTCTTAAGGAGTTCGGTGGCCACTTGCTGGTTGATAAAGTTATCCTCCACCAGCAGCACTAAACCTGTGTGCTCCCCTTCCTCAACTTGAACTTCAACCATAGGCTGAACCACATTCAATCTCGGTTCATCGGCAAAGGCGGCAATGATCTCATCGAACAGACTCGATGCCTTAAACGGTTTTTGCAGTACAGCAAACACATTGGCACTATCGACTTCATGCTGTAAGGGCTCTGCCGCATAGGCCGTCATCATGATAATCACAGGCCGTTTCGCTAAGCGGCCTTCGGCGACCATAGTATCTATGGCACTGACCACATCGCTACCGTCCATTTCTGGCATCATCCAGTCGAGCAATAACAGATCGATTGGTGCCCGCGACAGTTTGTAAAGCGCTTCGGCACCACTGGCGGCGGTATCAACTTCGAAGTGGAAATCTCGCATCAAGGTCGAATAAATTTGCAGTGCCGTCGGGTTATCGTCAACGACTAAGGTGCGTAGACTATTGAGTTTTTCCGGCACGACCAAAGGCTCAATCTTAGCGGCTTCGGCAATTTCAAAACTGATGGTAAAGCTAAAAGTACTACCGACCCCAAGCTCACTCTGCACTTGCATCTTGCCGCCCATCATAGACACCAGATGCTTACTGATCGACAAACCTAAGCCAGTGCCACCGTATTTACGAGTGGTCGAACCGTCGGCTTGGGCGAAGGCATCAAACAGCTTATCCTGTTGATCTTTACCTATGCCGATACCCGTATCGCGCACCCAGAACTTCAAGGTAATCCGATGATCCCGCTCGCCGACATCTTCACAACCCAGCTCAATCTCGCCAGATTGAGTAAATTTCACCGCATTCGATAACAGGTTAATCAGCACTTGGCCTAAACGTAGCGGATCGCCCTTAAGAATGAGTCCCGCCGTCACTGGGGCATATAAGAGTAATTCGACGCCTTGTTCTTGTGCCTTAAGCGCATTGAGATCCAGAGCGTGATCGAGCACTTTATCCAGCGGGAACGGCACCCGCTCAAGCTCCAACTTACCCGCCTCAATTTTAGAGAAGTCGAGAATATCATTGATGATCCTCAGCAGCGATTGTGCCGAGAAACCAGCTTTTTCGAGGTAATCTTTCTGCTGCGCCGTTAACGAAGTGCGCTGCGCCAACTGCAACATACCGATAATGGCGTTCATCGGCGTGCGGATCTCATGGCTCATGTTGGCCAAGAATTCACTCTTGTAGAGGTTAGCGAGTTCGGCGTCTTGCTTGGCTTCAAGCAACGCCACTTCGTTACTCTTATGGCGGGTAATATCCTTATGGGTACCAAGCATACGTTTGGGCTGACCTTCGGCGGTGAACTCCACCACACGACCACGGGATAACACCCAGTGATAGCCGCCATTTTTACCTAACATACGGAATTCAATTTCGAAAGCACCGACGGGATCAGCAAGATACTGAGCACGGTATTCCTCGACGCGAATCCGATCGTCGGGGTGGGATAATTCATCAATCGTCGATACTAAAGCTGGGAATTCATTGGTTTTATAACCCAACATAGAATAATAGGCTGGGTTACAAATGATCTGTTCAGAGTCTAAATACCAGTCCCACAGGCCATCTTCCACCGCATCCATAGCTAAGTGATAACGCTCTTCGGACAGGCGTAATTGTTCGGCGGATTCGTATTCCCGCGTCACATCACGCCACACGGCAATCAATCCCTGCAGTTCGCCGCGGCGATTGTAAAAAGGCAGTTTGAGGGTATCGAGCAGCACAGGTTTACCCGCAAGCTCGACCTTTTCTTGGTAGCGCAGCGGCGTGCGATCTTTTAAGACTTGTTCGTCTTCGGCGCGGATACGTATGCCCATTTCAGGCGAGGTCAGATCCTCAGATGATAAACCTATCATCTCGCTCTCTGTGTAACCCAGCATGCGTTCAGCCGCCTTGTTACAACCTAAATAGTTGCCTTCTTTATCTTTAAAGACAATCGCTTCAGGAATTGAGTCAAGCAGGGATCGCAGTAGCGCATATTCGCGCTCACGCCGCTCTGTAGTGTCTTTTAAGCGTTCAGTACGCCGCGCCACTAGCTTATCGAGCCGCTTATTCTGCTCAGCCAGATGGTGGGTATATTGTTTGTTTTCCTCAAAGATCCGACTGACCAACAAGAACCAAGGTTCCCAGCCGCGGGTGATTTTCTCCGGTGGCTTACGCGGCTCTTGGGAGCAACCTTCAAGGTGCGACAGTAGTCGCGAGGCTGGACTCACAAAAGATCGACGCGTCTGCCAATGCACTATGGTCACCAACACCGACAGGGCGATAACCACTAAAATAAACGTCAGCTGCAGTTTTTCCCACGAGTCTTGGAATAGGTCGTCTTCATCCTGCAAATACAGTAAACGCCAAGGCGCGTTATGCAGGGCAACCGAGTGGATGTAATAGCCGTTACGAATGATGCCGTCGTGGGCATCGAACAATTCCGACTCGGGTAAAGAATGCAGCTCAGAGGGAATACGTTGGCTGATGTGATAAACCCGATTGATATCTGAGCTATCAAAATCGCTGTGGGATAAAATATTGTTCTGTTGGTCGAGCAAAATCACTGTGCCCGGCATCTTAAAGTAAACCCGAATTTGCCGCGCTAACGAGGCAAGCGTCATGTCTAAGTTGATTGAGCCAATGAACTCATCATCCAAATAAATGGGCACACCTAAAGTGGTCAATAAGCCTTTGCCCGTGGAGTCAACATAGGCTTCACTCCAAAATACACTGCGCTGCGGATTCATTGCTGGGGTGGCGTATTGGAACTGTTTCTTGTTGAGTAATTCGTCCCTAAAACGTTGATCGTCATTCGACCAAGGGAAATAGGACATGATCCTACGTTTCGACAGGTAATAAATCGCCGAGGCTTTCGGGGCGGCTTCTTTGGCGACGGGGAATGACAATGACAGCTCAAACAACATCTCAAGCTCTTGATAGAACTTGTCGTCGCGGCCGTCGAGGGAACCCGCACCAGTAATCCTACCCATGTTGGTAAAAGGCTCACCGCTCTGGGCGTAGCTAGGTTCTAAGGTAAAATACTGGCCGCTTTCGTTGAATTTACCGTATTGGGGTAAGCGTTCTTTACGTACGAGTTCGCCCAAACGTAAATGATCCACAGCAACGTTGCGTAAGCTTTTTACCGCTCTAATGCTCGACTCAAGTAGCAAATCGATTTGCAATACATGGCGCTGAACCTGCTCTTCACGCTGTTCCATCTGCTGTGCTTTTTGGCGGTCGAAAAACATCCATGCGGTCAACAAAGACATGACGATAACGCCGATGTACGTATAAAAAACGGCACGGTTGTAGTTCTTCTGGATCGGCGATTTTAGTTGGAGATCCGGCTCACTCGATTTCATCCACTACCCTTGATTGCAGCGCTTAATTTCAGCCTACGGCGGCAAAAACTATGAGCTCCATATAGTAGCAGGAAGGAACTGCCAATCACATAAAATAATTGTCAGATAAAGCCTACTCATACCACTGATAAGTCGATTAAAAATCTACTACTCCACAAAATTAAGGCCTCCATATCTGAGGCCTTAGTCATTACCCTAAATTAAACTGACCTGCTTTACAGATGCTCTTCAGCGTATTCCGCTAAGCGTGAACGCACCACGCCATTCAGATACACGTTGGCACTGCCTTCAAAGTCCTTAAAACGTTCGACAATATAGGTTAAACCTGAGGTAACAGCAGTTAAGTAGTTAGAGTCAATTTGCGCTAAGTTACCGCAACAAATCAATTTTGTGCCTTCGCCCATACGGGTGATCATGGTTTTGATCTGCGAGGCAGTGAGGTTTTGGCATTCATCTAATAACACTATGGAGTTTTGGATCGACCGCCCGCGCATAAAGTTTATCGACTTAAACTGAATGTTAGCCTTCTCCATGATGTAGTTCATGCTGCCCGTGGGATTCACATCATTCTTATGCAGCACTTCGAGCGTATCGGTAATCGCGGCCAGCCACGGCATCATCTTCTCCTCTTCCGTGCCGGGCAAGAAGCCGATAGATTCGGCGATTTCAGGGGTGTTACGGGTGACAATCACTTTGTCGTAGCGATTACGCTCGACCACCAGTTCCAACGCCGCCGCCATGGCCAGCAAGGTTTTACCGCAACCCGCAGGGCCAGTTAAGATCACCAGATCGATATCGGGATCGAGCAGCGCCTGCAATGCCATGCCTTGATAGACGTTTTTAGGTTTAACACCCCATGCCTCGAGGTTTTTCACCCGCTCACGGCCTAAATCTAAAATATGTAAATGGGTGTCTGTGCGCTCGATAACACGACCGCAAAAATCAGACTCTGTATCGATAAGATATTGGTTGATATAAAAATTATCATTTTCGAGGTCTTTGAGCGGTACTTCATGCACTGTATGTCTACCGTGGCGCTCGGTGGAGACCTTGTTCAAGTGCTCCCAAAAATTACCTTCGAACTGGTAAAAGCCTTTACTGAGGAAGCGGATATCATCGATCAACTGGTCAGTTCGATAATCCTCAACCAATTGAATACCCGCACCTTTGGCTTTAAGGCGCATATTGATATCTTTGGTGACTAAGACAACGGTACGGGGATGATGTAGGTTTTGTAGATGTAGCGCGGTATTGATAATGCGATTGTCGTTTCCATCTCCAGGCAGTGCGCCTAAGGTAAAATCGACAAGGTGATCAGGGAAAATTGAGAGCGAACCGACGGCATCGGCATGACCCTCTCGGCTGGGTAAAGGAACGCCATTGATAATCTGCTCAGGGGTAGTTTCACCGCCTAGGGTATCTTCCAATGCCCTGATAGCAACCCTAGCATCACGACTCACATCACTCTTTCGATCTTTAATCTGGTCCAACTCTTCTAGCACTGTCATCGGAATGACCACATCGTGCTCTTTAAACGAATAGATCGCCAAAGGTTCATGTAGTAACACATTGGTATCCAGTACAAACAACTTTCTGTCGTCTTGTTCCATGGCGCCTCCAGAGTGCTTCATTAAAGTTTAAACACACTTTTGAGTCTCAATAAAAGTTACACGGCTCCTATTACTGGCTAAGCATATGGCAAAGAATGATCATAAGGTTCAAGTTGATAGCACTTTACTCGCACTTAAACCTTAAGTTGATATTGGCACCAAACTCACAAGATAACAATACAGCAACCATTGTTTACCTTACAGACTCGAAGCAGTGTATAACCGCGGATGTGACATTAGCGTGACAGTTTCATGTACTGCCACGACAATTTTGTCGCTTGTACAATTTGTAATCTAGCACTCTGGGAATTAGGCTCTAACGGGTGAGAGGGCGATTTAAATATCACGAGTATTGGTATAACATACGCGCCCTTTGTTAGAGTCCGCCTAGAAATGAGAATTTAAGATGCCGTTCGCCTTAGGTCAACGTTGGATAAGTGATACCGAGTCAGAGCTTGGTTTAGGAACTGTGGTTCAAGTAGAAGGCCGTATGGTCACTGTATTATTCCCTGCCACGGGTGAGAACCGCATGTTCTCCCGAGCAGAAGCCCCTCTGACACGCGTTATATACAATCCCGGCGATTCGGTTGAAAGCCATGAAGGCTGGAGCCTTGCGGTCAGTGAATTGACCGAGAAAGACGGGATAGTGATCTATCACGGCATTCACAGTGAGACAGGCGAGCAAGCTACACTGCGTGAAACCCTGCTGAACCACAATATTCGTTTCAACAAACCCCAAGACCGTTTATTTGCTGGCCAAATCGATCGCCTCGACCGTTTTGGTGTGCGTTATCAATGCCAAATGTTGCGCCACAAACTGGCCTCATCGGATTTGCTGGGTCTGCAAGGTCCACGTGTTGGACTTATTCCGCATCAAATGTGGATTGCCCATGAAGTCGGCCGTCGCTATGCGCCGCGGGTATTACTGGCCGATGAAGTGGGTTTAGGTAAAACCATTGAAGCAGGTCTGATTATTCACCAACAACTGCTGACCGGCCGCGCCGAACGCATTCTGATTATCGTGCCCGATACTCTGCGCCATCAGTGGTTAGTGGAAATGCTGCGCCGCTTTAATCTGCGCTTTTCGGTATTCGATGAAGACCGTTGTGTAGAAGCCTATGCCGATCACGACAATCCTTTCTACACAGAACAGTTAGTGATTTGTTCACTCGAATTACTGCGTAAGAAAAAACGTCTTGATCAAGCCCTAGATGCCGATTGGGATCTGTTAGTGGTTGACGAAGCGCACCACTTAGAATGGACCGAAGAAGCGCCAAGCCGCGCCTATCAAGTGGTTGAAGCATTAAGCGAAGTCATCCCAGGCGTTTTACTGTTAACCGCAACGCCGGATCAACTCGGCCATGAGAGTCACTTCGCCCGTTTGCGTCTGCTCGATCCGGATCGTTTCTACGATTACGATGCCTTCCTAGCCGAAGAAGACAGCTATAAAGACGTCGCCATTGCCGCCGAAGCCTTGGCTGGTAACGCTAAATTACCCGATGCCGCCATCAACAGCTTGACCGAATTACTGGGCGAGAAAGACATCAGCCCAAGTATTCGTTTAATCCAAGCCGACGGTATTGATGCAGGAATACAACAGGCCGCCCGTAGCGAATTACTGCAAGAATTACTTGACCGTCACGGTACTGGCCGCGTGTTATACCGAAACAGCCGCGCCTCGGTAAAAGGCTTTCCAAAGCGTTTCTTTAACGCTTATCCCCACGCCATGCCAGATCAATATCAAACAGCCGCACGCGTCAGCGGCATGATGGGCGGACACAAGTCATTAGAGGCGAAAGCGGCGCAAGCCCTGAGTCCTGAAAAACTGTATCAAGAATTTGAAGATAACAGCGCCAGTTGGTGGAAGTTCGATCCCCGTGTGGATTGGTTAATTGAGTTCTTAAAATCACACCGCAGCAAAAAAGTGCTGATCATCGCCAGCCAAGCGGAAACCGCCCTGAGCTTAGAAGAAGCCCTGCGCACCCGCGAAGGGATTCAAGCGACGGTATTCCACGAAGGCATGTCAATTATCGAGCGCGATAAAGCTGGCGCTTACTTTGCTCAAGAGGAAGGCGGCGCACAGGCGTTGATCTGTTCTGAAATTGGTTCTGAAGGCCGTAACTTCCAGTTTGCCAGTCACTTAGTCCTGTTCGATCTGCCGCTAAACCCAGATCTATTGGAACAGCGCATCGGTCGTTTAGACCGTATCGGCCAGAAAAATGATATCCAAATTCACTTACCGTACCTTGAAGACACCGCCCAAGAACGTTTGATGCAGTGGTATCACCAAGGGCTGAATGCCTTCGAACTGACTTGTCCGAGTGGCCATGTGCTTTACAGTGAATTTGCCGAAGATCTGTTAAACGTGCTTGTGGTTGATGACAGCGACGAGCTGACAAACCTGCTCAATCACACCCAGAGCCGTTATAAAGAACTCAAGCACGCCATGGAGCAAGGCCGCGACAAGCTGCTGGAAATCAACTCACACGGCGGCGAGAAGGCAATGGCTATCGTCCAGCGCCTCGCCCAGAATGATGGTGATACCCATTTGATCGGTTCAGTGATCCGTCTGTGGGATATTATCGGTGTTGATCAAGAAGATAAGGGTGAAAACTCGATCATTCTGCGCCCGAGTGAGCACATGATGTTCCCAACCTACCCTGGCTTGCCAGAAGATGGCGTGACGGTAACCTTCGACCGTGACACAGCGTTATCTCGCGATGATATTGCGCTGATCACCCAAGAGCATCCACTGGTGCAAACGGGGCTAGATCTGATCACAGGTTCAGAAACCGGCACCACCAGCGTCGCAATTCTGAAGAATAAAGCCCTGCCAGCAGGTACCTTATTCTTAGAACTCATCTACATGGCCGATGCTTCTGCACCTAAGTCGAGCCAGTTGTATCGTTATTTACCACCAACACCCATTCGCGTGTTGCTGGATAAAAATGGTAACGATCTGTCGGCTAAAGTGGATTACGCCAGTTTCGATAAGCAATTGAGCGCGGTGAATCGTCACATTGGCGGCAAGTTAGTCACGGCATCTCAGCCTATTTTGCATCCGTTATTTGCTAAGGGTGAAGAATATGCTCAAGTGGTTGTCGATGAGATGGTCGCCCAAGCCAGAGAGAAAATGACTCAGCAACTGAGCGCAGAGCTTGATCGTTTAGAGTCACTCAAGGCGGTGAACCCCAATATCCGTGAGGAAGAATTGGAATACCTGCGTAATCAGATGCAAGAGTTAAACACTTATCTAGATGCCAGCCAGTTACAACTCGATGCGATCCGTATGGTGCTCGTCAGCCACGTATAGATCCAAGCGGAACAGCAGGTTTCCATCAATTAGCCCAGCCTCAGCGTTGGGCTTTTTTGTGCCCTGTGGCTTTCGATTCCAAGTGGCCTCTTATTACAAGTGGCTTTTTATACTAAATGACAGGTGCAATTCTTTGGCGAGGAAAATTCACTTTTTGGTAATTGTTCAGGTTATACTCAAACACTGATGAATTTATGAGACTACACAGGTGGTTATCAATTCTATGCCGCGCATTCTTTCACTCCTCTTTTGCCTCATTCTCGGCATCACAACCATCGCTACCTACGCGGCAGACACGACAACAACTCCGCCAACATCTGCGCCAGCCGAAATCAGTGCCAAAAAGTCGAATCACAGCTATCTACCCACAAATGAAATTAAACAAATCACGATTGATAATAAGCCCTACGATTTGTTAGTGCGACCATGGGAAGGTAAAAAGAAACTTGGTGCGGCGATAATCCTGCCCGCCACCAATGGTACCGCAGACGCGCCTGGATTGATGGCGTTTGTACGCCGCAATATCAATCCTGCCGGTTGGGCCAGCTTAAGTTTAACTCCGCCAACTGAAATGCCCGCAGCTAACTTTGCTACCGCCGCCACTGAAGTGACCTCGCCTGGCGCCGCGCAATTAAGCTCACCGTCCAACAAACCAAGCCCTAAAATCAAGCCCGAAGATAACAGCAAGCACCAGCAAGAGCAGGAAGATTTTCTCGTCAAAAGCATGTCGCAGTTAGATGCCGTCGGTGCAGATTATGCGGGAAAACGTATTTTGATCACCGCCGACCAAAGTGCAGGATTATTGATTAGCCTATTAAGCCAGAAGAAGATTGCCGATCCCGATGTGCTGATTGTCATCAATCCCTATCGAGAAGACGAACAGCGTAATCAAGCACTCGCGGAGCAACTGGCAAAACTTACGCTGCCCATTTTAGATATTCAATCACCAGACGGTCACCCAGCCTCATTAGAAACAGCCGACAATCGCAAAAAACTCGCGGTGACCTTAGAAAGCCCTAACTATCGCCAAACTACCCTAGCGCTCAATTTAGATAACGAGAGCGCATGGCAGAATTGCTTAAATGCGATCAAAGGCTTTTCTGCCCGAATGAGCGGCGCGCAGTAAAAACGGCGATTCAAGCTAATTCAGACAAAATAGCATTACCAACCCGATTGACGATCCCGATAGGGTTTCTGCGGATCTTTCAGCTGACGCGTCGCCGCTATCTTGCTATTTTTGCCTAACAATAACCGAATCTGACTAATAGACTCGCGGCACAGCAGGCTACGGATAGAAGCAGTCCAACTGCGATTAATGCTAAGTTTGATGGCCGCAGCTGCATCCGGTGAGGTTTGCATCAGTTGCCGCGCCAATTGCTCAGCGGCTTCCATGGGCGTCTCACTCACTTGTGTCACGAGTCCTAAGGCCAGCGCTTCATGACTCTCAAGCACTTTTGCCGTCAGGCTAAGTAACATGGCTTGATCCTTAGGCATAATTTGCCTTAATGCGACTAAACCCGCCATATCTGGCACGAGTCCCCATTTCGCTTCCATGATAGATAACTTACTGTCGTGGCTAGCAATACGCACATCTGCGCCTAAAGCGATCTGCATACCGCCGCCATAGCAACAGCCCTCAAGCACGGCAATCACTGGCACAGGCAAGGTTTGCCAACCTAGTGACACCCGCTGTGCCAAATTCGCATTCCCCGGTAAACCCTTAAACAGTAACTTAACTGCCTGCATCGGTGCCGACATGACGCTTTTGACATCGAGCCCAGAGCTAAAATGCCCACCCGCTCCCGAGAGGATCACGGCTCGCACCGCACGATTGGATTTAATACTTTTAATCGCGCAGTCAAGCTCACTAAACATTAAATAGTTAATAGCATTCATTTTTTCAGGACGATTAAGCAACACGTAGGCGATGCCATCATCGATTTTAACTTGCACACTTTGGCCACTCATGAAATATTCCGTTACTGGTCAGTCCAGAATAAATGTTAACACGTTTGGCATAATTCACTAAAAGATATAACATGAGTCTGTTTTTTGACTTAAGTCAAAATATTGCCAATTCCATCATGGATTGAAGGCAACTTATGTTAGGCTGTCATCACTACGTGCAGTAATCCTAATGTATTTTTCGATTAGATAGACTTAGCAAGCTCAATAATTAAACGTATTTAACCGCTAGCTATTTAACTGCTAATAATC
Organism: Shewanella sp. SM29; assembly: GCF_025654245.1. NCBI lineage: Bacteria > Pseudomonadati > Pseudomonadota > Gammaproteobacteria > Alteromonadales > Shewanellaceae > Shewanella > Shewanella sp. SM29. Next base: position 131,322 of record NZ_JAKKRN010000004.1, on the reverse strand, counting down.
GACACCAGTATCGCAATGCTACCTGCAACGAAGGATGATTGGGCAGCAATATATGGATTCTATAGTCCTTTTTTAGTCACTATATCCTTGTTATTTACTCAACATTAGCTAGTTCGATTTAAGATTCTGCATGATTTGATTCAACAATGATTCAAATTTTAATGACATCAGAAAATATAAATTTATCAATGATATCTATAAGTTACATATAAAAGATATTAATCAGACTTGCCCGAAGAACGCAATTCGTCAGTCAGACCTAAAAAATAAGTGTTATCTTCAATAAATGGGCAAATAAGGATCACTAGTCAGCATGTCAATATCTGTACTCATCTGTGACGATTCCGCCATGGCACGTAAGCAAATGGCCCGCACACTACCCAAAGAGTGGGATGTGGAAATAACTTATGCGACCAATGGTGCCGAAGGCCTTGATGCTATCCGCGCTGGAAAAGGCGAAGTGGTGTTTCTCGATCTCAACATGCCTGTAATGGACGGTTATGAAGTACTGCAAACCGTGCAGCAACAGGACTTACCCGCGCTGATTATTGTGGTATCTGGCGATATTCAAATCAAAGCTCACGAGCGGGTTAAAGCCTTGGGTGCGTTAGATTTTATTCAAAAACCGGTGAGCGCCGATGCCATCAGCAACATTTTGCAAGATTACGGCATCTTAACGCTGACGCAGAAAGATCTCACCGACGAAGTCCCGATGATCAAAGTCGACATGCGCGACGCTTGCCAAGAAATAGCCAACGTTGCCATGGGACGCGCCGCCGATCTGTTAGCTAAGTTACTCGATGTATTCGTGTTACTACCTATCCCTAATGTGAACGTGCTTGAAGTCAGTGAGTTAACCATGGCGCTCAAAGCCACGGAAGAAAGCTCAACCGTATCCGCGCTCTGCCAAGGTTTTATCGGAGCGGGTATTGCGGGAGAGGCCCTACTTTTGTTCCATGATTCCAGCTTTAAAGACATGGCCAAGCTGATGGGATTAGCTAATCCAGAGGACAAAAATACTGAGATAGAAGTCCTAATTGATACTGGAAACGTACTGATAGGCGCTTTCCTTAACGGCATTTCTGAACAGCTCGACATGAAATTTAGTCAGGCTCACCCTGTCGTGCTGGGACGGCACTGCACGGTTAACGATCTGATCCATGATAATTCAGAGAAATGGCACCGAACTTTGGCAATGGAGATCAACTATCGGATTGAAGATCATAATATTCAATGCGATTTGCTACTGCTCTTCACCGAGGATTCTATCCCCACACTTAGCTATAAACTCGGCTATTTACTCGATTAACCAGTTGGATTTTATCCTATGTCAAATGACCAAAGCGCAATGAACGAACTACACTGGCTCATCGATATGGTACAAACCATAGAGGTGGGATTAGTGGTATTAGATCGCCATTACAATATCCAGCTGTGGAACGGTTTTATGGAGAATCACAGCGGTGTTTCCCCTAATTCGATCAAAGGTCAAAACCTATTTACCCGCTTCCCCGATCTGCCTGCCACTTGGTTAAAGCAGAAAATGGAATCGGTTTTCATGCTTAAAAACCGTGCTTTTATTAGCTGGGAACAACGTCCGTACGTTTTCCAATTTAAAAACTATCGCCCGATTACAGGCCGTGCAGACTATATGTACCAGAACGTGACCCTGCTGCCGCTGGCATCGCTCACGGGACAAGTGACCCATATCAGTGTGATTATTTATGACGTGACAGATATCGCCATCAACAAATTGCAACTTAAAGCTGCCAACGAGCAACTCGAACGCCTTAGCCAAACCGATGGTCTAACTCAGTTGCATAATCGTCGTCATTGGCAAGAGTGTTTAGACCACGAGTACGACTTGTATGCCCGCTACTCAGGTATGGCAAGTTTAGTCATGATAGATATCGATAACTTTAAACATATCAACGACAGCTATGGTCATGTGGCGGGTGATAAAGTCATTCAGCATATTGCGCACTTACTCAGCCAATCCTTACGTGATACCGACTGTGCAGGGCGTTATGGCGGCGAAGAATTTGCGGTTGTATTGCCTAAAACCAGCGGCGCAGATGCGATGAACTTTACCGAGCGACTCAGGGAGAAAATCGCCGCATCCGTCATAGTGTATGAAAGCCTTAAGATTACTGTGACGGTAAGTTTAGGCGTATGTGAAATTGGCTCCCATATTACCAGCAGTTCTAGCTGGATCTCCTGCTCCGATAAAGCCCTGTACGAAGCGAAACAAAAAGGCCGTAACTGCAGTGTTTTACATACGAGTAAAACAAGTAAATCCTAAGTATACCCAATAAAAATGCCCATCAATGATGGGCATTTTTATTTAAAACGAGTGAAGATTAAACTCGAGATCCGCCAACGAATTAATGAGGAAAACCATCATCTTCTTCGTCTTCATCTTCTTCGTCATCCATTTCATCGCCGACGAAATAGGTACCCCAACCGTCATATTCCACTTTCTGCTTTACCGCTAATTGCAGCAATTGCTCGGCCGCTTTGTCCAGTAATTCAACATCCAGTTTGTGGTGTGCGACAGCATCGAAACAGAAGATAATTGAACCATCCTCCAGTTCCATTTCTTCGGCATCATTCACCTCAAAACCTAATTTGAAGGCGTCCACAGCCGCTTTTTCAAGACGGTCAAAATTGGTCGATGAAAAGTGATGCTCAATAACATATTCCGCATCAGGCTCTGAGCCATCGTCAAGCAGGGCTTGCACTATGTCACGATTCTCTGCAAGTTGGGCTTTTAACTGACTTTCAATAGACATGGATTTGTCTCCGTTAAGGTAAATCTGGCTCAAATTGGCATTATACCCAAACAACCTGAAGATGCAGGATTCAGCGGGAATTTAACGCACTTTAGGTAAGGCGGTTATTTGCAGACCTAGCGGGCTAAGTTAAAAATAACCAACTCAGCATAAAGTGCTTTAAAACCCGCCGGGACGGAGCGCCTAGGGCACTCCATTTCCGTGTTGCATCAATTCAAAAGGTGACCGACATTCTTTCATTGATGCGCCTTGAATTGAAACACCCTAGGCGCTCTGAAACTCGTATCTTCAGGTAGCTTGGGTATATTATACGTCATCACTCGCGAGAGTTTTACCCATAAGTGCTGCCGCTTCTTGATTTATCTCAGCAAATCTCGCCGACATACTGGCATGAATTTGCGCAGAGAAGTTTTTCACATCGGCTTTATCTAAACCTGCGGTCGGCACAGGTGCCATCATATCGATGATGACGACACCGTTATTCCAGCGATTTAACTTAATATGGCTCTGACACGAAGCAACCACTGGCACCACTGGTACTCCCGCCGCGATTGCAGTATGGAAAGCTCCCGCTTTAAAAGGTAACAGACCACGCCCACGCGAACGTGTACCTTCAGGAAAAATCCATACGGATAGATTCTTCTGCTTAATTTTTTCAACCGTTTTAGCCATAGTATCAAAGGCACTGTGACGGTTTTTACGGTCGATAAGAATATTACCTGACAACCAATAGATTTGACCGAATAGCGGCATCCACGCCAAACTCTTCTTGCCTAAACTCACTGTACCTTTAGGAACTGCTGTCGTATGAGTAAAGAGATCAAAGTTATTCTGATGATTTGCTAAGAAAATATACGGGCCATCCTGCACATCTTCGTGCCGGCGAACAATCACTTTAATCCCAAGGATTGGCGCAACCGATGAGAAGATCTTGGCGAACATATGTACATTGTCGCGATGGCGAGGCCTTAATAAACACACTAAGCCACCAAAAATAAAGGCAAGCAACAAGGATACCGCCAACAACATTGATCTGACGATTAAAAGCACGATTTACTCCGACTGTAAAAGTGGCGACAGTATAGCCACCATGGCTTTGGGACTCAATATATTGTTTACATCTGTAAGCTGACTTGCTAACAAGCAAGCAAAAAAAGCCCATCGATATACTGAACCTCCAGTGTATCGATGGGCTTTAAGATTAATATCGAACTAAGCGTGGTGCTTGGGTAAGATTTCAGGCTCAGTTGCCTGAGGTGAGACTTTACTTAACACAAAGCGGATAACTAAGGCACTCACGGCCAAAGTTGCGACAATTGCCGCACCACTAGGGAGATCTAAGGTCGCCGACAGAACTAAGCCCAAAACATAGCCCAGTAAACCGACGAGGTAAGCGTAAAATAGCCGACCTTTACCACGGTACTTGTTCAACGCTAAAGCTGGCAATATCAAGGTACTGAACACCAGATAAACGCCTACTAATTCAACCGATAAGGTAATCACTAGCGCAAATAGCAGATAAAATCCTGCCCCGTCCAACATCTGGGGGCGCAGGAATATCGCTAATAACACCAGTGAATACACTACAGCCGGCAAAATCAGTTGTGACCAACTCACCCACAGGATCTGACCTGACATCAATTGCTTTAACAACTCGGCGCCATGTGGGTCGTTTGCCAGCAACAGCATTGCGGCTACCGCAGACAAGACGTAAAAGCAGCCAATCATAGCCTCTAACTCACCCGCCATCCGCTTAGCTAACCAAGCGATAAAACCTGCACCAGCAAGGGCAAATACAGCGGGCATCCACACATTAGAAAAAGGGATATCTTCTAATCTGTGATCCATGTGAGCGACGATGGCACCTAAGGCTGCAACTTGCGCTATCGCTAAATCGATAAAGATGATGCCACGCTTAAGCACTTGTCTCCCAAGTACAATATGCGTCGACAACACTAAGATCCCCGCTGCCAATGCAGGTAACAGAATCGACATCAGCTCAAGATCAAACATAGGTTTATTTCACTCCATTTAAGAGGGAAATCACGCTGTCATACAGGCTAAATAAATCTTGGCTCTTATCATTCCCCCCCACAGACATAGGCAGCATTACCACGGGCAAGTTCGCTTTTTCACCCAGCCATTTTGCACCGCGTTCATCCTGATAAGATGCCACAACTACGGCCAGAATATCCCCCTGCTCGGCGCGCGTCAGCAGACTCGCTAAGTGACCGCTAGTGGGAGCTAAACCCGGTTTTGGCTCTAAATCTGCCACTTGCTCGATACCAATCCAGTTGAATAAGTATCTAAAGCTTGAGTGGTAAGCGATCACTTTTTTACCTTGTAATCCCTTAGCTTGCGCTTCCCAACGCGGGACTGCGGCTTGCCAGCGAGTGGTAAAATCTGCCAGTGACTGTTGATAATCTGCCGCACCAGCAGGATCTAGCTGAGTCAGCTTAGCACTCAGTGCCGTGGCGACTTTTAACAGTCGCGTCGGGTCAAAATGAATATGTGGATTGCCTTGAGCATGCACATCCCCCATGCTGCGATCGACACTGGCCAGTTTATCTAAAGTTTCGATTTGATCGGCAGCGAAAAATAAGCCTTGCTCGGTCGAGCGCACTTTTGCGTTTGCCGACTTCATCTGCAGCATAGGCAACCAACCCACTTCAAGATCGGCACCTGCGCACACCACAAGATCCGCCTGACGCATTTTAGCGATCAAACTCGGACGCGCCTGCACTTGGTGAGGGTCTTGTAATGCCGTCGTTGCCGAATAGATGCTAGCCGTTGGAGCAAGCTCCTTGGTCAATGCCGCGTATTCAGGTTCACAGGCAAACACATTCAGCTCGGCATGGGCCAAACCAGTATAAGTGACAGATAAGGCCACTGCGGCCAATTTAGCTAAATTAGAATTGATGCGCACCGTGAGCCCCCAGAGACATAATGTATTGAATAGTGAAGATGTTATCGTCTTCTATTCCATCGAAGTTAGTACCCTTTTGATTGGTATACTGGAAACGAACCGTCGAGAAGTGGCTAGAATGCCAAGCCAAACTCACCTCAGATTCCTTCAACTTTTGCCCATGAAAATGATCGCCATGGAGCTCTTGGGTATCAGCTTCACCATAACGCACCCCCGCTGACCAGCTCGGCGTGAATTGGTACACACTGCTCAGATACCAACCTTGGTGGTAATCTTGGCTCGGTGCATCCTCAGGATGTAAATCGATAGGTGTAAAATCGCTCACGCGATAGTACTCACCGCTCACAGTGAGATTTTGATATTTGTAGTTACCGTTAGGCGCCCACTTATAAACAAAATCAGCACCATAGGTATTTTTACCTGTGTAAGATGCGGCATGGCTATGACCTTCGTGCTCATCACCATGGGCATGCTCATCTTCATGTTCCCCTTCTTCATGGGCAGTCACTTGGCCATTTTCGTTGCGCAAGTAACTCAACCCCGCTTGCCATGAGCTGTTATCGCCTATGTCGCCACCAATTTTTGAGTACAAGGTATAAACGCCGACCTTCTTAAACTCACGCTCACCATGCTCATCGGCAGCACGTAAACTATCGCCTTTAAAGGCTTCAACGCCCATGGTCCAATACAAGTCCGTCGGCGCTACGTAGTTAAAACGTATACCGTCATCAAAATAATGTCCCCCTAAGAATGCACGGTAAACCACAGGACGGTCGGTGAAGGAATCAGTATGTAAATGTTGGTTATTGAGGTAACCAATGTCCGATAAGAAACGGCCACCACGGATAGAAAACCCCGCTGGCATTGCCATGGTTTGAATAAAGGCTTCTTCCAGATTCAGTTCAGTCTCACCGTCATGCATTTCAACTACTGCGGTGATTTTACCGTAAAACATATCATCGATATTGGCACTCATCGCCAGTTCAGTTTCACCTAAACCAAAGCCATCTGGACTCTCGGCTAATGGGCGCTCTCCCGTCTGATAATATCCATTTAGCACACCACTGATATTAGGGTTGGTCAAGCTCGAGTCTTCTGCAAATAAGCTAGGCGAAACGAGCGCACACGCCAAAGCCACCAAAGAAATTCGGGTATTTAAAACATTCATGATATCTCCAAAATACAACTAGCACTCGACGACCGATATAAAGTCATCAAGAAATACAATAAGTTAAAATTTTAAGTTGATTTAGAGAGCGAAGGGAGGCGCACGACTGCGATAAACACTGACGTGTTCAAAAATAGAGGAAGGTAAAATAAATTCGACCACATCTAAATGCTGTATAGCTAAATTCAGCGTCAGCGGATGGGTCAATAAAATCTTGTTGAGTTGGTGCTGATGGAAGCACAGAGTACAGTGAGTCTTAGCGCCATCATCAAGATGGGTCACACTATGGGCTGAGGCAGCAAGAGACAGCAATATCAGTACGGCAGCAAGCCATATCGAAATTGTGCGTCTAATGTGACTTTTAAGTCTCACTCAGTCGTCCCCATAGTTAAAAAGTTGCATAAGTCTATGTCAGTGCCATAGCAAGTTGCAATAAGGTAATCGCTTTGCAAAAGGTTACAAGATATTTGAGGTACCCAGTCTTACCAATAACTTCTTGTTTCAATAGCGGTAGGATCTTGCCAGGACACAGGTAAAAAAACGCATTTAAGATTAGCTTAAGTGAGTGTAACTATAGTGTATTTAGTTTTTATGTCTGCGAGCACAATGACGAAATCAAGCTCGATATGGCTCCGTTTTATCCACCTAAAGGCAACTATTATGCTAGCATTTTTTCGTGAAAACTTAGGGCTTATCTTAGGGATAGTCATCTTCAGCGCGGTGATATTTGGTGGTATTTATTACGTTGAGCACTCTTTAACGAGTCAAGAACAAGTCGTGCAGTAAACAAAGACTCATTAACCGCGGCTGCAGTTCACCCCTTAAACCCTCTTCGTTGCATTTTGAGCGCCTGCTAAAGGCGCTCAAATGATGTTCGTCTCTGGAAAATTGTATCGCCGATTTTCCTATCCATGACGAATCCACTTATTAGCCTAACGATACTTCTGTCTTTGATCGCTATCATCGACCTGCTCTGGCGCTTCAATGGTGATGACTTGATCCATAAAATGGCTCACAAACAACAACATCAACGAAAAAATCATTACAGGGATCGCAAAATACCGCACAGAGGCATCAAAGTAACTGTATCCCGCCGTAAATACACTCAAATAAAATCCTAATAACTTGAGTTTAGCCAATGTTGGACTGCGGCCTAACCAAGCCGAACAATGGGGGCAACGCACTTGAGCGTCGAAACCTTTGCCTCTTTGCTGGCTAATGTCACTGACCTTGATGTACTGATTACAATGGGAACACAACATGAAAACACGATTCCTAAATAACGATGCGCAAGTTTACCAGATACCGACTAGAGTTCGGCCTGTAAATACCCAAAATGTCGGAAAAAGCAGATAAAGCACCGCACTCAAGGTTAAGCTCAAATCAACCCTTCCCAAAAAGTTTAATTCCAAGGGCTATTTCACTCGCAGATATTTTACAGTAAATCCGGCAACATCTATCATACTCAGACATATTTCTACTTAAGATCACTCCTATGCACCGCTACCTCGCTCTCGTGTTTGCCCTGCTAATACCACTACTGAGCCTTTCATCCCAAGCGCAAACTGAACCTGTCGCTGCAATCGAAAGCCCATTAAGCACTCCTGTAACGCTCAAGGCAGAACTGGCAATGCTGCAACAGGCTATCGATACGGATATACGTAAACTAAAAAATGCCAAAGGCGAATTGAAGACAATTGTTGAATATCGAATTTAAAACAAAACCTTACAGTTACGTAATAAGATTAAAGATCTGCTCGAAGCAACGCCAATCGACAAGGCTTTTCTGCAGCCATTAATCCAAGGACAACTTAACTACATCCAACAAATTGATGCTTATATCGATGACAACATTAGTAAATTGGAACAGCAATTAGGTTCGAGCACAGATGATGCGACTCTGCTGGAAATATCAAAGCGCGAATTAGAAAAAGACACCTATTACAAGCAACAACTCGAGACGCTCAGTTGGCTCGAACAAGTTGGCCAAGATATTAGCGAAGCACAAAAATCACTGATGCAAATTTTAGTTGCTCGTGCCGATACGCTAGAAAGTTTAGTGACTTATACCCAGCAACAACTACAAACAGCAATCGATACCGCAACTAATGCAGGTAAAGATGTCACTTCGGCACAAACCAGCCACGTAATGATGCTAAAGGAACGCTTAGCACAAAATAGTCAGAGCTTAAATATCGACATCAGCCTACTCGACGCCTTAGGCCATGATACCGCCGCGCTGAAAAAGACACTCTTTAGTGTTTCAGGTGATATAACTCAAGATGTGTTGAACTTTGATGTGGCATCAAGTCTCGTTGAGCAGTGGCTAAATACGGCACAAGAACAAGCGATTAATCACGGCCCAACCGTCGTGTTTAAGTTATTTGTTTTCTGTTTGATCTTGTTTATTGCGGGTCTCGCCGGCAAGTTAGCCAAACAGATAGTGAAAAATACCGTTAGCAATTCTAAGTTGAATTTAAGTAAGTTATTACAAGACTTCTTCACCTCGCTATCAGGTAAAGCCGTCTTTACTATCGGGCTGTTAATCGCCCTTTCACAGCTTGGGATCGAACTTGGTCCCTTGCTCGCAGGCTTTGGTATCGCGGGTGTTATTATTGGTTTTGCCCTGCAAGATACCCTGTCGAATTTCGCCTCAGGCATGATGATCTTAATTTACCGTCCCTATGATGTGGGCGATTTGATCAACGCCGCTGGCGTCACCGGACGCGTCAGTCACATGAGCCTTGTCTCCACCACGATTAAAACCATGGATAACCAACGTCTTATTATTCCTAATAATAAGATTTGGGGTGACACAATTAACAACATCACAGCTGAGCATCAACGTCGAGTCGATATGACCTTTGGGATCAGTTATAGCGACAGCATCGAACAGGCTGAAGCGATTCTCAAGTCCATCGTCGAAGCGCATCCTAAGGTACAACCATTGCCAGAACCGACGATTAAACTACATCTATTGAGCGAATCTTCGGTCGACTTTATCGTTCGCCCTTGGGCAAAACCGGAAGATTACTGGGAAGTGTATTGGGACATTACCCGCGAAGTGAAAATGCGCTTTGACGCCGAAGGGATCAGTATTCCCTTCCCACAGCGTGATGTGCATATCTATCAAACTACGAAATCACCGCTTTAAACCAGCGTTAAATGAGAGAAGAAGGGCGTTGCAATGAGCTCGCCCTTATTTTTTATCTCTGGCCTATAAATCTCTGCATCAAGTGTTAGCCTAAGCCGACTATCTCACCTTGCGCATCAATATCAATTTTTAAGTAACCCGGTTTCAGCCCAAGTCCTGGCATAGTCATCACATTCCCCACCAAGGCGGTAATAAACCCCGCACCAGCATGCAAGACTAAACCACGCACTGGGATCTCAAAGTCCTGAGGAACGCCCTTTAAGCTAGGATCGTGACTAATTGATAACGGCGTTTTGGCCATACACAGGGGCAAATGTCCATAACCTAATACGGCCAGCTGCTGCGCCTGTTGTTTGGCCTCGATAGAAAGGCTAACGCCCGCTGCGCCATACCCCACTTCGGCTAAGGTGGATAACTTAGCCTCCAATGAGGCTTCATCTGAATATAACAGCTTGAACTGACTCTCGGTTTCAGCGGCGCGAACCACAGTCTGCGCTAAGGCGACAGCGCCCGCCTCCCCTTGGCTAAAAGCATCGCTGACCTCACAGCCAAAGGCGCTGCTCGCGTTAACAGCCGCAGTTAGCCATTGCAACTCGGCATCAGTATCAATGGCGAAACGGTTAATGGCAACCACCACAGGAATACCATATCGAGCCACATTGTTGATATGCCAGTTTAAATTTTCAAAGCCCGCTTCGAGTCGAGCCTGATCTGGTAGATTGATATCTGACGCAGACACCAAACCACTATTGGCCTTCAGCGCTTTTAAAGTAGTGACCAGCACAGCGGCAGCGGGCACCTGACCCGATTGACGCACTTTGATATTACAGAACTTTTCAAAGCCCATATCTGATCCAAAACCAGCTTCAGTCACCACAAAATCCGCCAGTCTGAGGGCGATATCATCAGCAATAATGGATGAATTACCGTGGGCAATATTGGCAAAGGGTCCCGCATGGATCAGGCAAGGTGAACCATTTAAAGTCTGCATTAACGTCGGCTTTATCGCATCCGCCATGATGGCCGTCATCGCACCAGCGACACCTAAGTCTTCGGCTGTGATCACTTGCCCTTGAGTATTTAATGCCAGCACTAGACGACCTATTCGCGCCCGCATATCCGCCAAATTATGACTTAAGGCTAAAATCGCCATTAACTCAGAGGCGGCGGTGATATCAAAACTGGAGGCGTACTCTGGGCCATTATTATCGCCTAAGCCCACCTGGATTTGCCTAAGACAACGATCGTTGTGATCGACCACTCGGTGCCAACGGATCTCACTGGGATCTATATCCAAAAACGCTTGCCCAGATTGCGCCTCAAATTCCGCCTTACCTAAGCGCGCTTCATGAAATAGCCGCGCCGCAATCGCTGCAGCCCCTAAATTGTGGGCACTGCTCACGGCATGAATATCACCCGTGAGATGCAAATTCATCTCCTGCATGGGTACCACTTGCGCATAACCGCCACCCGCAGCACCACCTTTCACCCCAAATACAGGCCCCATGCTGGGCTGGCGAATACAGGCACAGGCCTTTTTACCTATGGCATTTAACGCTTGCGTTAAGCCAATGCTCGTCACTGTTTTACCTTCACCGTGAGGCGTAGGCGTGACTGCGGTGACGATAATCAATTTTCCTTTGCGTTGCCCAGCTAAACGCTGCAACACACTGAGCTCGACCTTGGTTTTAGTGTGACCAAATTGCATCATCTCTTCGGGTAATAGACCTAAGTCGGCGCCCAGTTCATTAATGTCTTTTAGGCTAGCGCGATTCGAAATATCCATATCTGTCAGCATGCGTCGATTTCTCCCTTTCAAATACGCTTTGGTTTAGTATGAGGGGTTGCTAAGCACAACACTCATTGAATAGGGCGGATATTAGGTGATTGGCTTTAAGATATATAGCCATCGAAAGGGTTAATGAGCGATTCCTTAATCTGCATCAAATAATCTGTCCTGCGTTCGAGCGGCTCAAGAGCGCCGTCGCCGCCAATGAGATCGAGCTCAGTCATTAGCAATGGTTCAGTATCTGGTAGGCATCTATGGGTCACAGCGTACCTTGATTTTTGTTTCTCAAAAGCAACAACCATAAACAACAACGGCGCCAGAAGGCGCCGTGGTTGTATGTATTATTGAGTGCGGCTTAAAACTGCACATCGCCACTTAAATGAGGTCGACGGCCTTTGCTGTCACGTAATTCAAATACCATATTATTAGCATTCTGCTCATAGCCAAATCCAACATCGGCAGGCATCAACAGTGGCAGTTTAAAGGTCACATCCACAGTAAATGGACGATCGCCAATGCTTGGCATCAACTCCGCCAAACAACGGGCCTTAGACCACATACCATGGGCGAGCACGCGATCAAAACCAAAACGCTTTGAGAGCACAGGATGCAAGTGGATCAAGTTATAGTCACCAGATGCCTTAGCATAACGACGACCTAAATCTTCACTCAAACTCCAGCTTTGTGGCGTTTCCCACGCCATATCAATGGCTTTAGGTGGACGAACCCGACGTCCAGCAACATCGATACGATATAAATAGGTGGAAAGCGATTCCCAAACGAGTTCTTCACCCACAAACGCCTTAGACACAAATTCAAACTCTAAGCCAGAATCCGTCTCACGGCTTGTGGTCAAGGCACACTCGAGGGAGAAAGTCTCGTCAACCGTTACAGGGCGATACACTTGAATGCGGTTCTTTAGGTGGATCATCCCAAGCAGTGGGAAAGTGATGCCATCGTGGGTAAAAATCACCGCATGCAGGCGAAATGCCATCACGTACAAATAGGTTGGCGGCAGCACTTTACCGTCAAATTGAAAACCACACACCTGCGCATATTGGCTTACTTTAGTTTCAGACACAGTCACATGCGGCGCAGTCACCTTTATATAGGGCAGCGGTTGCTGATCCCAACCCGGCTTACGGCCAAAGAAGATCTTGCGATAAAGAGAAAACAGCGACGGCATCGCGTTCAATTCAACACAATATGCATTATTCAAGTCTGAGTACCTTTTAATTAACTATCCCTTGGCACATAAATGCATTGCCATAAATTACCCCGCACAGACGAGTAACGTCTGCTCAATCAAGTTGATAACGAGTGTAAAACAGGCAGTGCTGCGTCTTAATAAGGGCTGATGCTGACTCTCCGAATGGACAACTATACCCAAACAACCTGAAAATGCAGGATTCAGCGGGAATTTAACGCACTTTAGGCAAGGCCCTTTATTGCTCCTGCATAAATGGCATTAACGCCATCCATGGCGATTGCGGTTATTTGCGGACCTAGCGGGCTAAGTTCAAAATAACCAACACAGCATAAAGTGCGTTAAAACCCGCCGGGACGGAGCGCCTAGGATGCTTCACTTCCGTGTTGCATCAATTCAAAAGGTGGCCGACATTCTGTCATTGATGCGCCTTGAATTGAAGCATCCTAGGCGCTCTGAAACTCGTATCTTCAGGTCGCTTGGGTATATAGAGTCAGGTTTGGCGAAAACGGCGTGATTATAACCCAGAGCACAGAGTTCTGTGTATCCCTAAGTTTAGTAGGAATAATTACTACTAATAAAATCAATAGATTAAAAATTAACGATGCAAATTTATCCATCTCAACTCGGCAATAACATCTCCAGAGTGCGAAAAATTTACGACTGTGCCACACTATCGTTCCACTCTCTTTAACCTAGTTATCACGTGCAAGATAAGAATTTTGATAAGCTCGCGCAAAAATTTGCGAAAAACATCTATGGTACGCCCAAGGGCGAAATTCGTGCCGCTGTGCTATGGCGCGACCTCGTCCCCGCGCTGGCAAAACTGGGGGATAAAAAACTCAGAGTATTAGATGCGGGCGGTGGTTTTGGTTACTTTAGCCAAAGATTAGCGCGCCTCGGCCACGAAGTTGTACTCTGCGACATCTCTGCTGAGATGCTGGCTCAAGCCAAAGAACAAATTGATGCCTCACCTGAACCATTAGCTATCCAGCTTATCCATGCGCCTATCCAAGCATTATCGGTCGATAACCATGGCTATTTCGATATTATACTGTGTCATGCGGTCGTTGAATGGTTAACGGATGCTAAGCCCACTGTAGCGGGTTTACTTACTATGCTAAAACCCGGCGGATTATTCTCTTTGATGTTTTACAACAAAGAAGCCATGCGCTTTCATGCTTTAGTGTCGGGCAATTTCGATTACGTCGCCGCTGATTTAAAAGTGAAGAAGAAAGTGCGACTAACTCCCACTCATCCGCTTTATATTCAAGAAGTTAAAGATTGGTTTAGCGAGTGGCGAATGTCGCTCATCAGCCAGTCTGGCGTGCGTGTAATCCACGACTATTTGAAAAAGAGTCAGCCCGCGGATTTCGACTATCACAAGCTGCTACAAATGGAGCTGGAGTACTCGCAACGCGAACCCTATATTTCGCTGGGCCGATATGTGCACTTTTTAGGGCAAAGCTCTGCAGTGTGAGCGCGCGTCATTACAAACGCGCTGCCTAAACGATTACTGACAAGTCTGTTTCCAGCAGGCGCTCACTTTGGCGCCTGCTTGTTCTAGCAATTGCACCACGCTTTTATCCCCCACCACATGGCCAGCACCAACCACCACAAACAAAGGTGAAGCCACGTCAATCGAGCCCATTAATTTTATAATGCCATCGGCCATCGCATGGTTTCGCTGCCAGAGGATTTTCTCTAGCATTTTAGTGTCGCCCTCGCCGCCCATTTGCTCCTGCATTATGGAATCAAGCTCAGTTTCATTACCTGAACGCCAAGCCGTTATTAACGATAAAAGCTCCGCATCCGATGCGCTAATCGCCTCACGCACCATAGACCACTGCTCTTGACTATTAAAAGACGCTAACAATTGAAATTGTGACTCGGCGGTTTCCAACGGATACACAGGCAAAGTCGCATATCGAGCCATCAACTGCATATCAACGCCATAATCCGTGCTGTAACCTAAGTCGTTATAACGCAATAAGTTAACTTGAGTAGCCTGCAGCCAAGGTGCGAAAGATTGAATCGACTGGCAAACATTTGCCGTGGCCGCGCAATAGGGCGTCATGCTCTCGACCGTTTGCTTATCTCGGCTCTGCCAATCTAAACCCTTAGTTTTATCGGCGCGGCCGTATTGCTGCAGTAAGGCTGTGCTATCGACTTTATTGATATCGACTTCTACGACTAAGCCCTTAGCTTTACCCAACGCAGTTTCAATTTGGGTGGGTAAAGGATAAAAGTCGGCACGTCCAATATGAATCGAACCCAGCAAATACGCGCTCTTGCCTTGCCATTGCACTTGATAAAATGGTGGTTTATCGGTTTCTGCGCCCACCACTTTTGCGCTCAAACCCGCTAACGCCATAAAACAGATTGATGCAATTAGTCGCCATTGGCTTGTTGCCATATCCTTTGCCCCTTATAATTCCTGCAAATTTTGCAATGAGACGCTGTTATGCCACATACCAAGGTTGTAGAGCAACTGAAAGAAAATCTTCAAATCGCCTATCGCCAAGCCATAGACGCCGACGCTAAGTTAGATGAGCTAAAGAAAGCTGGCCATGGAAACTTCACCAGCATATTCACGGCAGAACAAGGTTTTATCGCTTCGAGTAATCGCTTTCTGCCCTATGTGCAAGAGTTGGTCGATGACTTAACTCGCATGGAAGGACATCAAACGCTCGATCCTAAAGAACTCGAAACCTATGTGCGTCAGTTAGGCGCATTACTGCAAACATTGCAGGCCTTTAAGAAGCAAAGCTAAACCGAGATTAGGAGCTGGAACTCACCTTAGATTTCAGCTCTTTCCATGGCATATCCAATCAAGCCCACCAACACAGATAGATAGCACTAAGCTTCCCCAAAACTGTCATCATTTTGTCATTTCTAAGTCATAGACTCCGCTCACATAGACGAAGAGGCTGACGTAATGACAAGTTTAGATCTGGCTAAAGAGCTCGATAAAATAATCTCTAAAGCGGCAATCAGTCCCTTATTTCAGCCAATTTTCAATATATTAGAACATAAAATTCATGGTTTTGAGGCGTTAAGCCGTGGCCCTGAACACAGCCCGTTATACTCCCCAGTCCCGCTATTTCAGACCGCCGAACATCAAGGTAAATTAAGCGAGCTAGAAACCCTTTGTCGCCGTATTTCACTCGAGCAATTTAAGTTGCGTCAGTTTCAAGGCAAGCTGTTTATCAATATCTCGCCCAAGGCATTGTTAGATCCCGCCCACCCCAAGGGCATGACCTTACAACTGCTGCAACAACTTGGCATAGCGCCATCACAGGTTGTGATTGAACTGTCAGAGCAATATCCCGCCGATGATATCGATTTACTCAAATCCTGCTTAAATCACTATCGTAGCCAAGGTTTTTTAACGGCGATCGATGACTTAGGTGCAGGTTATTCGGGTCTGAGACTCTGGTCAGAATTGTCACCTGACTATGTCAAAATCGACCGTCACTTTATCCATCAGATTGATTCGACTCCCGTAAAACAGGAATTTGTCCGCTCGATTGTGGAGTTATGCCAAAGCTTAACCTGCAAAGTGATAGCCGAAGGAATTGAAACGCAAGAGGAATTAGCCGTACTCAAACAACTGGGTATCGTCTATTGCCAAGGCTACTTACTCGGTCGTCCAGAAGTGCTCCCCTGCCGCGCGATGAAAGCGACCTTAGTGCCGAGCAATACTCAAATTCAACCTAGATACAGCGAATCGGCCGAGAGCCTGTGCACGAGCGCCATAACCGTAGTGCCTACACTTAAACTCAAATTTTTAAGTGACACCTTTATCTCGCAACCTGCATTACAGGCGGTTGTAGTGGTCGATAACCAGTTGCCACTCGGTATTATCAGCCGCGCGACCTTACTTGAACTCTTCAGCACACCCTATGGTCGCGCCTTACATGAAAATCATGCTGTGAGTGAAGTGATGGACCCGCAAGTTATCCAGATTGAGGCCAACGAACCGTTATCCACCGTAAGTCAATTACTGACCTCAGAGAGTGCTAATACGGTAGCGCAACAGTTCATTATCCTTCGCCGTGGAAAACTACTCGGCATAGGCCATACCAAGGATTTGCTACAAAGGATCACAGAGCACAGAATTAAGATGGCGCACCATGCGAATCCTCTGACAGACTTGCCGGGTAATGTGCCCATTCAAGAGGAATTAAAACGCCTTAAGATCCAAAAGAAACATTTTTATCTAGCCTATTTTGATCTGTGTAACTTTAAGCCCTATAACGATATTTATGGATTTTGCCGTGGCGATGAAGTGATTTGTGAAGTGGCGAATCTGTTACTGAAGTATAAAAGCGACAATTGCTTTGTTGGTCATGTCGGCGGCGATGACTTTGTAATTATCAGCACCTGTGAGCATATGATCAGCCGTTGCCAGCGAATTCTAGCGGATTTTGAAACCCATAAGCATTTGTTTTATAGCGCAGATCACTGGCAGGCCCAGGAAATGCTCGCCGACGATAGAAAAGGTGAAGCCTGTTACCATCAATTGATCAGTCTGTGTGTAGGCATTTTACCCCCCGCACTCACCTTTAACGCCCATGAACACAGTCTATCTACCTTAAGCGCTAGGGCAAAAAAACAGGCAAAATCCGCAAATAACGGATTTTACCTGTTAGAAAATCATCTGATTATCGACACTCAGACCCTAACGGCATAGCTAAACAGCTTAAATCCTCAGCATTAGCGACCGATATGAGATATTAAAGCTGTGGTGCAATCGTCTTCTTTAACCACTCGGTTAACATTTTGGTTTCATACATAAAAGGTTTATCATTTAAAGATTGGATCCCATCCATGAACCCCATATTCGACAGTTTTTCATCACCCGCGATAATCACTTTATCGTTTTCCATGACTTGATAAGAAAAAGTCATACGCGGCGGATAAATGTCTTTGATAATGCGTAAATCATTGGCGGTCGCACCAAATGTTGGACGCATATCACCCGCAAGATCAACATCGGTAATGGTCATTTCAAGCTTTTGATTTGGTTTTAAAATCTTCGCGGCTTCTTTATTGATGTTTTCAGTTAAGGTCTCAAATAATCGCTTCTCATAACGGGATTGGAGCTCCCCTGATGATTTTATATCGCGATAATCTTTAGGACTTTGCCAAACAATTTTAACCACACCATCTTCGGTGACGGGATCCACAGGCGCTTCATCGGCCGCCCAAGCCGCACTGCAACTTAATACACCTGCGAGTAAAAGGGACTGAATTTTCATGTTTGCCTCCAAGGCCTAGATAACTTTCTTGAGAACTACAGTACAAAATCTAACCTGAACTAGAGCTTAACGCAAAACTGATATAAGTACAGCAAATGTGTCGTAAGCTTTTGTATAATTGAGTAAATATTGTTTAACCATCACAACCGATACGTATCTTTTTGTATCGAGATTGCACCAAGTAAGTGCATAGTTATCAATTTGTGAACATTTCACGCGCATAACGACAAAAAAAGCGTTATCCTTCCGCTATTGTTTACATTGCCCACTTAATAAAAAATGAAATTCCCTGTTGTACCTGTGTTCATTCTTATCCTGTTTACCTGCGTCGTAAGTGCGATTTGGTTTATCTCCCCGAGTGACAAAAATACTGGCCCTAAAACTTGGTCAGCCTTTATCTACAACCATGGCTATGATTCAGGAAAATATAAAAAAACCGATAACTTTGACAGCTATAATACCTGCCGCGATTTTGCACGCGAACAATCTGCCTTCTACGACAATGTGCCTTGGGAATGTGGATCTATGTGCCAGTTCGATACTCGTAAGCAAGGATTTCAATGCGAAGAAATGAAGAATGAGCACTAACTAACCATTCAGCATAGGTTCAATATTTATACAATAAACTCAGCTCCTCACAGTACAACTCGTTTTCTTTACCGTCTAAGGATGCACGATTTAGAACTAACGTGTTAAACGTAATTTTTAACTTGGAGCTTACCTATGAACCTAAAAACGGCTTATCTATTCAACCCATATTCACGAAAACTCGCTTTATTGGCACTGCTGACAATTGGAACGAGTATCAGCCTTTCAAGCCAAGCTGCACCATTGACCATCAGCCAGCAACAAGCTGTTACTGTTCATTTGAGTAAATTGGCTCAGGCGCAAAATGCGGCTGAACATCAAATGACAGAGCAGCTTAAGCAAGATTTTAGTCAACAATTAACCACGCAAGAACATGAGTTTATGAGCGACATCTGCCCTAAATATGGCATGACCTTCGATGTCACTACCAACGCTTGCTTACGCTCGTAAGGTATTGCCAAGATTAAAATGGAAAACGGGCACTCAGTTCAGGGTATTGCAGCTTTAAATCCTTGGGCTTAGTGCTAAATTTTTTACCCACGGGCGTCGCCTTGCCCGATGGCATAAAGGGCAGTTCCTCACCGGTTCTATCTTCGTATAATTGCCCTGCGATAAGGTCGTATTCATCTACAAAAGGGTAAGCATAGGCATCTCGCTCTGGCCAAGCGACTAAACGTGCTAGGGCGTCAGGCTGATTAACCACACCTTCGAAAATTTCTTTACCAAGTGAAATCAAAAAACACCTAAACTCGGCAAAAGCATATTCAGAATCACAGCCCGTAATAATGTAGGCCGCCCCCCAAACAGACCACAAATAACTACGGCGCATCTGCTGACCAAAGATTTTATCGAAAGCTTTTAACTCTTCATTACTCAATTCGGCAAGTTTCTGCTTCAGTGCTTGAGTCAAAGACTCCTGTGATTGCGCCGCTTCCGTTCGCGTGACTAAACCCCAAAACTCAACTTCTGTCATAAACGTCACCTATTTAGAGCCTCTAGTAAAAAGGCATATTCTACACGATATTACGGTTATACTGGACTCGGATTAGGGCATTTCCTACACTTGCTCATCTTCTTTGCTACTGGTGTGCACTTCAATCTATGCCTAAACGTCTTATACTACTGATCACGTTATATTGCCTCTTCAGCATTGCTGCACTTTGGCGTACTGTGATGACTCAATCCCTTGATGTATTCACCCTAGGTGTCCTCCCCGTGCTCGTTGGCATACTCATACGGGCGCCGTGGTCTAGCTTAGTGTTGAAGATTTATATTGGCATGCAAACCTTAGGATTCTCGGCACTGGGGATTACAGCAATTATTGCCTATCGCATTACCCCTGAGGATGTAAAAGTAGTTGTTTCTGGCCACAACATTCCTATGTTGCCACTCACAGTGAGCATTATTGTTATTTTACTCGTGCAGTATTGGATCGCATTTTCTAAGGTCACGAGACACTATTTGACCCGCCAAACTCAGTAATGGACTTTGTTGCTAAGCTGTTATCAACAGCGTAGCTTAGCGACCCAGTAAAATACTTACGACTTTTAACTTGAAGTAGACTATGAGCCATTTATCGCCCAGCGAACTTTCCATTCTTTTGGTAGAACCTTCAGAGACACAGCGTCGAATTATTATTCAGCGCTTACAACAAGAAGGCATTCTCAGCATTCAAACCGCAGAAAACATAGAAGCGGCTAAAGATATTATTGCTCGCCATAAACCTGACCTTATTGCGAGCGCCATGCATTTCGATGATGGCACTGCCATCGATCTCTTGGGCTACTTAAGGGCCAACGCTGACTGCAAAGATATCCAATTTATGCTGGTCTCGAGTGAGTGCCGCCGTGAGCAACTTGAAATATTCCGCCAATCGGGTGTAGTAGCGATTCTACCTAAACCCTTCAGTGCCGACCATTTAGGTACAGCATTGAATGCCACGATTGATTTACTCAGCCACGATGAACTCGACCTGAGTAATTTCGATGTACAAGATGTGCGTGTATTAGTGGTCGATGATAGCCGTATGGCAAGAAACGTCATTAAACGTACGATTGGTAACTTAGGGATGAAGCTAATTACCGAGGCCGAGGATGGCGCGCAAGCCATAGCGTTAATGAAACACAATATGTTCGACTTAGTGATCACTGATTACAATATGCCGAGTGTAGATGGGCTAGCTTTGACACAATTTATCCGCAATGAAAGCCAACAATCACACATTCCCATCTTGATGGTGTCTTCCGAAGCCAACGATACCCACCTCAGCAATGTATCCCAAGCGGGTGTAAATGCCTTATGTGACAAACCCTTTGAACCCAAACTTGTTAAAAAATTACTCTATCAACTGTTAGAAGAATAAAACCAGAATAAAACTTAAGTCACGAACTGAGTAAATATTCTGCGCTTTACTGAACATCTTGCTGCACGCTAGACGCAAAAGGCTTTCCAAGTGTTAAACCTTATGGCATGTTAGGCACGCTTATTTCAAATAAATCTACGGAAAGAAGAGACAATAAAAATGAACAAAACTGAACTAATCGCCAAAATTGCAGAAAATGCCGATCTAACGAAAGTAGAAGCAGCACGCGCATTGAAGTCTTTTGAAGCAGCTATTACCGAATCAATGAAAAATGGTGACAAAATCTCCATCGTAGGTTTCGGTTCTTTTGAAACAGCGACTCGTGCCGCTCGCACTGGCCGTAACCCACAAACGGGTAAAGAAATTCAAATTGCTGAAGCGACAGTGCCTAAGTTTAAAGCGGGTAAAACCCTACGTGACAGCGTAAACTAAGTTATAAAATTCAATACAACGCCTCCATTGTGAGGCGTTTTTTTTGCCCAATCCCAGTGAAGCACTGAATATTTTTTGCACAACAAAAGTGCGCCTCTGCCCCACAAACTGGCAAATAAAAACATTTCATTAACATTGCAAGTTCTAATACCTTGTTTTACATGGCATTGTAATAGTGGCATGTGATTAGCAAATCCTTCCTTAGAAAAAAACCAAGATGCACTAATGAACACAGCTGACTTTGAGTGTGCCAATGGTGAATCGATAAATAAGTCAATCGAGGGGATGAGCATGAAGAAATCACTGTACAGCGTTTTGGCCTTATCGACGGGAATGTTACTGGCAGGCAACGCCTTTGCAGCCGTATCAGGCAACATTGGCGGTACCTCTAATTATCTATGGCGCGGTGCGACCCAAACTAAAGATGCGGTCGCAATCCAAGGTGGCCTTGACTACAGCCACGATTCTGGATTTTATGCGGGAACTTGGGCATCGAATGTGGATTTTGGTGATGATACTAGCTACGAGCTTGATCTATATGCGGGTTATGGCGGCAGTATTACCGAAGACATCAGCTACGACTTTGGCTATCTCTACTACGCCTATCCAGACGCGCCAGGCAGTATTGATTTTGGTGAGCTCCATGCTGCTGTCACGTGGAAATGGCTCGAACTTGCTTACTCCCAAGTCATCAATGCCGGTGACGATCTGGCCGCCGATCCTTTAGATAATAAAGATCTCAGTTATCTTGCCGCGACGGTATCCGTTCCTCTCACTGAAAAGCTGAGTTTATCAGTGCACTATGGTTACTCAAACGGTGATGTCGTCCAATCTTGGTTTGGCGAAGATAATTATGCCGACTATAACGTGACTCTCAGCGCAGATACCAGCATAGGCACAGTGTCATTTATGGTCTCAGATACCGATCTCACCGATGATGATGCCAAACTAGTACTCGGATATTCCTACAGTTTTGATCTATAAGCTCTAAACATAAAAAACGCCACCTTAAAAAGTGGCGTCGTTTTATCACAATCACCTACTAGGCAATAATTGACCGGTTTGTTTTACGGGCCGCAACCATTTTCTCAATATATTCAACAATAGGCTCAGTCACTGAAATCCCTGTTGTTTGCTCAATCCCTTCAATGCCTGGCGCCGAATTAACCTCAAGGATCAGTGGACCACGGTTAGAACGTAAAATATCTACTCCCGCGACAACCAATCCCATCGCCTTCACAGCGGCAATAGCCATTTTACGCTCAACAGAGGTGATTTTTACCACCTCACCACAACCCCCTAAATGCAGATTCGAGCGAAAATCACCCTCGGGACCTTGACGTTTCATCGAAGCAACAACCTTGTCACCGACAACAAAACAACGAATATCACTACCATTGGATTCTTTAATGTATTCCTGTACTAAGATATTCGCTTTGAGCCCCAAGAATGCTTCAATCACGCTCTCAGCAGCCGTTTTAGTTTCAGCGAGTACGACACCAATCCCTTGAGTGCCTTCGAGTAATTTAATGACTAACGGAGCGCCGCCCACCATATTGATGAGATCTGGGATATCATTTGGCTTATTGGCAAAACCCGTCACTGGCATGCCAATCCCTTTGCGGGAAAGTAGTTGCAGTGCCCGCAATTTGTCCCGCGAACGCGCAATGGAGATTGAATCATTCGCGGCATATACACCCATCATTTCAAACTGACGTACAACGGCACAACCATAAAAAGTCACGCTAGCATGAATACGCGGAATGATGGCATCAAACCCAACTAATTCAGTACCTTCATAATGAATGCTAGGTTTAATAGAATTAATATTCATGTAGCAATTCAGCGTATTGATCACGACAGCTTCATGTCCACGACTTTGGCAAGCCGCGACTAAACGTTGTGTTGAATACAACTGGGGGAATTGGGATAAAATACCTATTTTCATTGCTGAGTGACCAACTTAAGCATGAGTGAATAAACCGTTCTGCGGCACCAAAAGCACAGCGACAGAAAAAGGGGCTGATATTTGTCTATTGCTCAGTGTAAAGCAAGAAAATATTCCTCACCAGACGAAATCATTATGCTAATGAAATACTTCAAGACCTATCACACTCGGAACTCGGTTTAAGTTAACAGCGGCAGAATATACTTAGCCTCAAACTCCGTTGCATCTAAGGGACGAGAAAACAAATAACCTTGTAATACAGTACAATGGCGAGAAGTGCAAAACTCAGCCTGCTCAATCGTTTCAACGCCCTCAGCTACTGATATGACATTAAACCCATGGGCGAAGTTAAGTAATGCAGCGAGCAAACAAGTGTCTTTATCATCCTTATCATAGGAAGCGACAAAGCTTTTATCGATTTTCAGCACGCTAATGGGAAACAATTTGATATGTTCTAAGGACGAAAAACCCGTCCCAAAATCATCGAGGGCAAAACGCACCCCTAACTCGGCGATTCTATCGAGCATTTTGGCATGTTCATGGGGATCTTCAATAAGGCAATTTTCAGTAATTTCAAGCTCTAATGCTACAGCAGGAAGTCCTGTCTTAGTCAGCGTACTCGCTATTTTATCAAACAGGTTCTCATTTCCAATTTGCGATGCAGACAGGTTAACGGCAATGGTAAATTCTCTCCCTGTTGGCTGTAATTGGGTTAACCAAACCTGTGCCTGAATACAGGCTTGTTCAAGCACCCAATCATCAATGTCCTCCATTAATCCTATCTCTTCGGCTATGGGTAAAAACTGATCTGGGGCGATAATACCATCCACAGGATGCTGCCAACGGACGAGGGCTTCCATCCCCACCAGCTGATGGGTTTTCGCATTCACTTGCGCTTGATAATGAACCTTAAATTCATTTCTTTTTAAGGCAGTACGCAAACTCGACTCGATATGATTACGGTAACGTACCTCTTTATCTAAAGCTTCTGAGTAGAACTGAATCTGGTTTCGGCCCATTTTTTTAGCGCGATACATGGCAATATCGGCACATTTCATCAGCTCAGAACTATTCGAAGCCGCTTCATTATAAAAAGCCACACCGATACTGGCACCAATAAGCACATCGTTATCACCGAGACAAAACACGTCCTCAAACACTTTGAGCAATCGATTAGCCACAATCATAGGGAAATATTTATAATCATTATCAGTGACTAGCACGACAAATTCGTCCCCACCTAAACGGGCAATAATGTCGCCATCTCTTAGTACTTCACTTAATCGAGCGGCTACTTTAACTAAAAGAATATCCCCCGTCTGATGGCCTAGAGTGTCATTGATCGCTTTAAAATCATCTAAATCGAGTAAGATAACGGCTAAATAGTCGTGACAACGTTTGGCCCTTGCTATCGCTCGATTAAGACAAAGTTCAAAACCATAGCGATTAACCAGCTTAGTCAACGAATCGTGTTCAGCTAGCTCTTTTAGTTTTTGGTGGCTATTACGTAACGCCAACGCCATTGAAGATCTTTGTTTCGCATAACGAATTGCACGGGTTAGTATCCGCGAGTTGACCTCATCTTTAAGCAAGAAGTCCTGCGCGCCTAGTTCAATACAGCGCTGAGCCAGTTTCTCATCTTCATAGCGACTCAGCATAACGACTACGGTCTGATCTTGCGTCATGGCATTGAGCTTGATCAACACTTCTAAGCCATTAGCATCGGGTAATAAATAATCCAATAGAATACCGTCAAAATGACGTTCTAATGCGAGATTTAAACCATCAAATGCACAATTTGCTTCGACCACATTAAAAGTCAACTTTGACTGTCTGAGTGCTCGGATGATCGCAGTTCTATCAACTTCATCATCATCGATCAGTAGTAAATCCATATACTCACCTTATGCGGATGGGAGCTCCACTATTCGCCAGTAACCTTCAAGCATATTAAAAATATTGTTAAAACCATCTTTCATATCAGTTTTAACCATATAACCAGCCACATGATGGCTATAGGCTTTCATCCTATCTTCATCGGTACTCGACGTGGTGAGCATAAAAACGACAGACGAAGAAAGAGAAGGATCTGAACGTATTCGCTCAAGGAACTCAAACCCATTCATTCTTGGCATATTAAGATCCAGCAAAATAAGATACGGACCTTTGATCGTGTCTAAACTCGTTAGAATAGTTAATGCTTCGATCCCATCCCGAGCACGCACTAAGGGATTGAGTAACCTCAATTGTCTCATCGCCCGCTGCACGGCCATGTAATCCACGTCATCGTCATCAACCAATAAAATGGTGACCTGTTGATAGTGATTTGCTGCGCTCATAGAAGCTCCTTTTTCACTATTTGCTTAGGCCAACTAAAGCAAAAACAACAACCTCGGCCCTGCGATTTAAGCTGAATCTCTCCACCTAAACTTTCAACCGTTTTCCTCACAAGTGATAAGCCTAAACCACTGCCTTCAACTTCATCCCTTGGTTTAAGTGTTTGAAAAATCTCGAAGACTTTTTCATGATATGAGCTTGATATCCCCGGACCATCATCTATCACACTGAATCGATACTGCTGATCAAACGCCTCACATGAAACCGTAATCACACCTGTACCTAAGTCATGATGTTTTATGGCGTTACTGATTAAATTTCGTATAACTAATTCCAACAATGGTCTTACGGTATAAAAATTCGGAAATTCACCTTTTAGGACTAATTCAAATCCCTGTGGCGGCGCGACGAGCGCAAACATGTCTTCAACCAATTGCCGACTTTTCACTTCAGTGGTTTCGGTATCGACACGACCAATCCGAGAAAACATCAATAGTCCATCGAGTAATAACACCATTCGATGAATACGACTTTGGATAAGCCCTAGGTATTTCTGTACATTTTCATTGGTGTTATCGACTAAATCCTCAGATAACCAAGAGGTTAGCTGCTCGATACCACGTAAGGGGGATTTCAAATCATGGGAAGCAATATAGGCGAACCTGTCTAATTCTTGATTGATACGCTCAAGCTCAAGCATATGTTCTGCACGCTGAACTTCAATACGTTTACGTTCAGAGACATTGTTAATTGTCGCGAGAATAGAAATGCCATTACTAAAATGAATAGGCGTCAACCCCACTTCAATTGCGAGTCGACTGCCATCTTTACAACAGCCAAACAGGTCATCCCGCATCGACATATTTTTCGCAATAGGCTGCACTAAATAGTTACTCATGTGCTGCTGATGAGCATCCCTTAGGGTTTCGGGCAATAACATATTGATGGAACGACCGAGTAACTCGTCTCTGGTATAGCCGAACAAACGTTCAGCATGGGTATTCACTAAAGTAATAAATCCAGATTTATCCACCATAAATAGCGCACTTGGAGAGGCTTCAATTACTAATCTAAAGCGTTTTTCGTTAGCAATTAACTCTGAAGTCAGTAAAGACTCCTTATATCGATTACGCGCCATAATTAACACAGAATAAAACAGCGCCAAAATGAATGCACAACCGATAAATTGCAGCCAGATACCTTGGGTCTCTTCCGATCTTGAGATAAAACGCGATTGTGATGAAATGTCCAAGCGCCACTGCCTACCGCCAATCAAGTCGGTCTGTGACTGATAAAACACATCTTTTTGATTTGGCAGAACTTTACTACTAGTAAACATTAAACTGTCGGCATTTGCCTGCGGGCTTTCATAAATGGCGAGCTTCAAACCTGAGAATCGATCCCCCATAATTCCTTGCATGAGGTCGTCCATCCTAAACGCCGCATACACGAGTCCAATCGCCTGCTGTTTCCGCTCTGCCTCCGTTGCCACAATCCCTTGATAAATTGGCAAATACATCAAAAAACCCGCTTTAGCATCTTCGGGCGTATCTTGCACTAAGGCGACCTTGCCAGAAATAGTTGGCTGACCAGTGCTAATGGCGTGCTCTATGGCTTTGCGCCGATTAGCCTCGGAGCACATGTCATAACCAAAAGCTCTTTGATTGCGCCAATCAAAAGGTTCTAAATACAAGATCACACAATACTGATCACGAACTCCTTCTGGGTACACTTTATAGTCTTTAAAGCCTTCGGCCTGAACTTGTTGGACGTGGGCATCTAATGTGTCAGGCTTAAGTAACTGAGCATAGCCAAAACCTTGAAAACCAGGGTAATACTCAGATAAATGAGCATTGATGACATAAGTTTGCCATTCCTGACGTGTCACATTACTCGACGATAATAATAAGCCAACGCCACCACGTAAGACTTGTTCATAGGCAAGCATTCTGCGATTTACGGCTTCTGTTAATTCTTGAACGCTATTTTCGAAACGCTCTTCACCTCTGTCCCTAAGATATTGCTCAAGCACATACCAAGAGATCCCCATGAAAAGTAAGGCTGCCACTATCATCAGCCAGCTAGAGCTCAGCACGCTAAAGTAGATATTATTAGATGGGGGGAGTGATTTAGAAAACTGATCCTTGTCCATGTAAGCCAATTCCCTAGCAAACGATTAACAACAAACACTGGTACAAGTGTTGTTGTAATTATGACTAAATTCAAGTTTATCCTACTATTTAACTCGGAATTAACCCGAATATATCTATGACTATACAGTGCTCTTAATCACAAAATAAGCAAAAACTAAATTAATCAAATATTCAATTGCTGTCTCGGGCCTACGCCAAACAGCAGTAAGCTGAATCATCCGACTCACGGGAAGAATTTTTCACCCTAACTCACAAAATTATTTGCTTTTCTACCATACTCTTTTTAGTTAGAAAGTCGTTAGGAACAACAAGAGGAATTCGTTATGGCTCATATTACTGAAGTCGTGCCCAACGATACTGAACTTGAGGCAATGACCACACCAAGAAACAGCAAAGCCGCCGAGGCAATGCAGCATAGACGCGAAGTCAAAAAGCGTTTAGAAGACTACCTCGAGCGGGCGGAGTTAAAACGTGCATTAGGAGATGACGATTTTTTCTAGCCAATTCTATCTCGCTATCTAGTGGTCAAAATGATGGGATGATGATCTCAGTCGGTGATCATTTGTTTCGAACTCGCTGAGTTTTGGCCCACTAAAATCGAATATCTCACCCAGCCAATAATGCTGGGTGTGACTCTGCTTTAGCTCACTAACCTCCAGATTTAATATCGCGTCATCACAGTCATTTTTACCACTCTTGTCGGCTTGAGTTTTGATTAACAAGCATTCAGCCTGAACACACTCAAATAACTCATCGCTGTCATGCTTTGCTCCAATCAATCTATTTCTATATCAAGAACAAAGCAGCTTTAATGTCATATCAATAAAATATTATTAAACAGATGGTTACTTATTTATGTCCCATAGACATAGCGCTAGAATTGTAACAAGTGCACCAAAATGATTCACAAAATCGATAACAGCTAATTTATTTAATCGGTATATTTTCTCAGCTAGCCTGCGAATCAATATGAATAAATGAGGTTTAAGGCTATGATTAGCCACATCTCTCTCGCTGAAATTACCTGCAGGATATACGGGAATGTCTGAGTCGTTAGCCCAATATCAACAAGATCTACGCCGTTTTTCCGATGAATTAATTCGCATTCAAACGCCAATAAAAATTTTAGATGCCATTAAATGGCCGCGGGAAATGGAGGAACGTTTTCTCTCCAATAAGGGCACGGTACTTCCGGCTATCAAGCAAGAGTTTTATCAAAACATTGCTTTACCTTTTGATCCTGTTAAAACCCAAGCTGAGCTAGCCTCCCTAAAACAGGACATCCATAGACGTTTGGGTAAACGAGACAAACTCGGCAAGATATTAGTGGCAAACGTCGATCAGTATCGCCTTGTCATTGATATGTTGGGGAGCAGAGGCACGCCAACCTTTGGTAAGCTCAGCCAAGAATTGTACGGCAGTGCTAGCCATAAACTGCATGGCGATCGCCATACCTTGCGCCAGTTAGGCGATAAACTCAGCTACATTTTCTCGCTGCCCGCGGCGAGGCACATGAATAAACACCACCCTAAAATTATTAGCGCGCCAGAAGCGGTTAACGTTCTCAGCCAACGTTTAGAAAAGTACTTCCATAGCGATGATATGCGTGTACGCCTTAGTGACGGTATCGTCTCTGACGCTGCAGTCGGTGGCGACACTGTTAAGCTCAATAGCAAAGCAATGTTCAGCGAATCGGATCTTAATGTATATGAAGTTCACGAAGGTTGGGTGCATGTTGGCACGACGCTAAACGGCCGAGCTCAACCCCACGCCACTTGGCTCAGTGTCGGTTCTCCGCGCGTAGCAGCAACCCAAGAAGGTCTAGCCGTTTTACTGGAAATGCTGACGCTAAGCTCAAATCCAGGACGGGCTCGGCGAATTAGTGACCGTGTTGCCGCGGTCGATATGGCTGAAAATGGTGCTGACTTTATAGAGGTATTCAATTATTTCAGAGGATTGAATCTAAGTGCGACAGACAGTTACCGTGTCACCCAAAGGGTTTTCCGTGGGGGTATGGTGGAAGGCGGCAGTTTCTTCACTAAGGATATTTCCTATGTACGTGGCTATGTGGAAAACATTAACTTTATCCGCAGCGCCATAACCTCAGGCCTTCCTGAACTCATCCCTATGCTATTCCTCGGTAAATTGGCGATCGAAGATATCCCCGTGTTATACCAAGCTTGCCAAGAGGGCATTCTGACTACGCCTAAATATCTACCGCCCATGTTTGATAACTTTAGTGGCCTTTATGCTTGGTTTGGTTTTGCATCAGGTTTAGCAGGAATCGATTTGAAAGGTGTACAGCGCCATTTCACTCGCTTATTTAAAGACGTACCGAATGTCGTCCCCGCCTTTGAGTTACTCGATGATACTGAATTTGACAACAACTCGGACTAATACAGTAACCTGATTGATTTAAAATAAAAAAGCTCACAACTATGTGAGCTTTTTATAAAACTAAACACTAATCTTCGATAGAAAAACCTTCACCATTACATTCAAAATACAACTCACAGGCAGGATAACTCGCTTTGCCACACGTGTAGAAAATAATGGCATTTCCACCCAACTTTTGAACTTGTACTTTCAACTCTTTTAAGGCTTCCACACTAACTGCGGCAGTGCATTTAAATCCAATCGATCACCCTGGGTCGCAATTGCTATAGCCTTTGGTTTAGTCTGAGGATCTTGGTTAATCACATCGACTAATCCATGCTGCGCCTCGGGTTCTCCATGGACTAAAATTAACGGCGGCTGGCCTTCAAAATGGTGATACCAACGTAATAACTCTGCTTGATCCGCATGGGCTGAAAGTCCACCCACTGTGTGTAACGTAGCCGCTACTTTAATGCTGTTACCATGAATAGACAGTTCCTCAGCGCCATCGACGAGGGCGCGCCCCGGTGTTCCAAGCGCTTGATAACCACAAATAATCACATCACATTCTGGGCGCCATAGATTATGCTCTAAGTGGCTACGAATACGTCCACCGTTACACATGCCGCTCCCTGCGATAATGATCAATCCCTTATGCACGTCGTTCAGCGCTATCGACTCTTCGGTCGTTTGGATAAATTCGACATTCGACAACAGCGGATGCTGCCCAGGATGTTGGCGGGTAAAGCGTTTAAAGTCCTCATCCATCAGCGGATAATTATTAACGTAAACGCGGGTCGCCTCAATTGCCATCGGACTATCTAGGCAGATTTTCCAACGGCCGAGATCCCATTCTTTAGCATATAAATGAAATAGATATAATAACTCCTGTGCTCGTCCAACCGAAAAAGCAGGGAGCAATATATTGCCTTGGCTCTCGTTGACTGTCTTAGCAAAAATGGCTTTCAATTCAGCTAAGGTATCCGTCCAACTGCGGTGAAAACGATTGCCATAGGTGCTTTCCATTAAGACTAAATCTGCCGTATCCACTAAGGTAGGATTACGTAAAATCGGCATACCTGCACGGCCAAGATCGCCACTGAAGACGATTTTCTTCTGGGATTTGCCCTCACCTAACCACAACTCGACTAAGGCGGAACCTAAAATATGCCCTGCATCTGAGAGGCAAATATCCACATGGGGAATAACCCGAGTCACTTGACCATATTCCAATGGTACAAATTGAGTTATCGCGAGTTCAGCATCTTCAACGGTGAATAGCGGTTCTAGGGGTTCAAGATCATGTTTAGCACGCTTTTTATTGACTCTTTCGGTATCGCGGGTCTGCAGCATAGCCGCATCTTTGAGCATGATAGCGCACAGCTCTGCCGTGGCTTTATGGGTGTAGATAGGCCCATCAAAACCCGCTTTGACTAAGAGTGGTAAACGCCCAGAATGATCGATATGGGCATGGCTAAGCACGACAGCAGAAATAGACTCAGGATCAAATGCGAAGGGATCATGATTACGCAACTCATCAGATTTACCACCTTGGATCAAACCACAGTCGAGCAATAAGTGTTCATGATCAACCGAGAGTAAATGACACGAACCTGTCACTTCCGCTGTCGCCCCTAAAAACTGCAATGTCATTCGCATGGTGTCCCTCCAAGGTGTTTATCTCATATAAAGATAGACTATGCCCTTATTCCTAAAACAAAAAGGATTAATTAGTCACGTGCGAGCAATGTCAACTTTAGCTGTAATGCTTAGTCATCAATAACCTAACAATGGGTACAACTGACCTTGACGTACCGTTTTGCCAGCGCTAGCAATAGTGCCATCGCGCAGCCATTGTTCGAGCAAGATCTGCAAAGGCTGTTTGACTTCTGCGGCCGTCATTCCAGCGCTAATACTTGGGCTATAGAGTAATTTAAGCAAAATAAAATCGAGCCCGGTGAGTAAGTCCTGCGGGGTTTTGTCGTTAAAGATGGAGGGAAATACTTTCTCTGAATCATTAGGTAAACCAAGCACTTGAGTAATCTCTTCCACTACGCAAGCCACTAACTTACCGTGCATTTTGGCTTGATCTACAGGAATAATAATCCAAGCACGTTCAATCTCTTGCCGTGAATTGAGAGCAAACTTTGCCATACACACAGAGCCATGGACATTTTTCGCCGAGCTCGGTCCCATTAAGCGCATCACCTCACTTGCCCATAGGGATTGACGGGTAAACACTAAGTGCAGATTCGCCTCAGAGAGCGTATCTACCCGTTGAATATCGAGGCCGGTGATCTTGCCTAAGTGTGTTAAGTGCATCAACACTAATTGAGTGTGCAGCGCCTTATCACCCACTTGATGCTCAATAAACACTCGTACCGGTATGCGCCACTTACGCACGCTATGTTTAGCAAGGTCATACTCATTTTGTAGGGCGACTTCACTAAATGCTTGGGTGATATAAGCGGAGTTTTTCCAATCCGTAGCGGGCGTTAATACTTGGGTTAATCCGGGAGATGTTTGAGCAGCAAATAAAGGTAAAGCTAATAAACTTAGCGTTAGAAAAAGCCCTAAACGAAACAGACGTGCAGTAAAAAATAACCAACTGTAGAAACGTGTTAATACCCTAAGCCACTTTTGCATTGGCACTCATCCCGCAACTTGACGAGGTCACTGAATCAAAATCATAGCAGTGATACTGATAAAAGAAGTCGAAATCTGCAAACAATCTCCTACGACATAGACTTAATAAACTCGCCCAGATAATGCAATGCCGACTAAACCGTAGCCAATAAAACCCCATAATAAAATTACTACACAAAGCATCAATACATTGTTTTTAAACAAATTATATTTAACGATCATTAATCGTATACTGATGATATTACACCACCATTGCCAAGGATTCAGGATGACAATGGTGTGCATTTTTAGCTTAAGCGCTTTCTAACGAGCATAATCCGTGCAACTATTCAGCGAGCTCTAGTCCCTTAACCACCCCTCAACTTCATCGCGCGTCGGTACTGAGCCGCTATGTACGAGCTCACCATCGATCACTACCGCTGGGGTTTTCATCACTTTAAATTTCAATAGGCTTTGAGGATCTGTGTCCTTTTTTACAATAACATCCACACCCATTTCTTCTGATATGTCCGCAATCATCTCAGCGGTTTTGCTACATTTAGCGCAACCACTGCCTAATACTTTGACTTGTTTCATGTTACTTCCTTAACGAACTGTGCTGCAAAATTAAAAATTTCAACCTACTGTCATACTCGCAGCCACATATAGCAAGGTAAATTTCCAGCCAAGCAAACTCATAGACAAGAGTATGGCAACATCTATAGCTCAATTCAGGCCACAATAAGATAACTGCATTATTAGTTGCATTGCATTGATTGCTATTAATTTCTATATATAAATATAAACAAATATTTATAAACCATCTGTTATAAACACTACCAAAAAACTAAAAAAGTACAGCCTAGTTTTTCATAAAATCACAATACTCTAGTTAATTTCACGACTCAAAAAAATAATCTTGATAACACAACAAATATTAATACAACCTAAATTAGATGTTTGGTGAATATAGCTAAAACAATCAATATTTTACTTGATTATTATTCAGGTATTTCCCCGTCATCATTTATCCACACATCTCGTGACCCATATCACTTATTGCAACATTTAAGATTGATCCTACATCACTAAACACTAGTATCTGCTATGTTGCGACTGCGACACGATTTATCAACATATTATAACAATACGGAAACCACCCTATGACCTGGACCCAAACATACACGCCACTCGGTAGCTTGTGGCTAACCGCAATGGTTGCTTTACTGCCTATTGTGTTTTTCTTCCTAGCCTTAACTGTGTTAAAACTTAAAGGCTATATCGCTGGGGCATTAACCTTATTAATTGCCTTAGCAGTCGCGATACTCGCCTACAAAATGCCTATTAGTATCGCGCTTGCTTCTGCTATATATGGTTTTAGTTATGGGCTATGGCCAATTGCTTGGATTATTATTACCGCAGTATTTTTATATAAAATCACCGTTAAAACAGGTCAATTTGAGGTTATTCGCTCGTCAGTCATCTCAGTCACGGAAGATCAACGATTACAAATGCTATTGGTTGGCTTTTCATTTGGAGCCTTCCTCGAAGGTGCTGCGGGTTTTGGTGCACCTGTTGCTATTACAGCTGCGTTACTTGTCGGGCTTGGATTCAATCCATTGTATGCAGCAGGACTTTGCTTAATCGCAAATACGGCACCCGTCGCCTTTGGAGCTATGGGTATCCCAATTATCGTAGCGGGTCAGGTTTCATCACTAGACCCATTCCATATTGGACAACTCGCTGGCCGTCAGTTGCCAATATTATCAATTATTGTCCCCTTCTGGCTCATCGCAATGATGGATGGCATCAGGGGAATACGTCAAACTTGGCCCGCAACATTAGTAGCAGGCGTTTCATTTGCGATCACCCAATTTTTAACCTCAAACTTTATCGGCCCCGAATTACCCGATATTACTTCGGCGTTAGTCAGTCTAATTTGTTTAACGTTATTTTTAAACGTCTGGCAACCAAAAGAAATATTCACTTTCTCAGGCATGAAACAAAGAGTTACTACCCCTAAATCTACTTTTTCTAATAGCCAGATATTTAAAGCATGGTCTCCCTTTATTATTCTCACGGCAATTGTAACTCTGTGGAGTCTTAAAGATGTACAACTGGCATTAAGTTTTGCCACTATCAGTATTGAAGTACCTTATTTGCATAATCTCGTTATCAAAAGTGCGCCTATTGTCGCTAAGGAAACCCCTTATGCAGCAATATATAAACTTAATTTATTGGGCGCTGTTGGAACTGCAATTTTAATCGCAGCAATGATCTCAATTGTGGTCCTTAAAATGTCAGTAAGTAATGCACTGACATCCTTTAAAGACACTTTAATTGAATTAAAATTCCCGATATTGTCGATTGGATTAGTATTAGCATTTGCCTTTGTTGCAAACTATTCAGGTCTATCTTCAACCTTAGCACTCGTGCTCGCTGGCACTGGCGTAGCATTCCCCTTCTTCTCGCCATTCTTAGGTTGGTTAGGTGTGTTTTTAACAGGTTCAGACACCTCATCAAATGCCCTATTTGGCGCGCTGCAAGCCAATACAGCAAACCAAATAGGTGTAACACCGGAGTTATTAGTCGCCGCAAACACTACGGGAGGTGTAACGGGCAAAATGATTTCGCCACAATCTATTGCCGTTGCTTGCGCTGCAACGGGATTGGCAGGTAAAGAGTCAGATCTTTTCCGCTTTACGCTAAAGCACAGTCTATTTTTCTGTACTTTCATTGGCGTGATCACAGTACTCCAAGCATACGTAGTCCCTTGGACATTAGTGTTTTTCACTAAATAAAGCGATATCTAATATATATTAAAAGCCGAGTGATAAACCACTCGGCTTTTTAGATTGGAATGGATATAAAACTCACTCTGCGATGAAATTCGAATGGGTTCAATTAAGCAAAGTAGCAAGGCAGCTTTATTAATCCCAGTGAAGTCATACAATCAAAGTCTAGGTTGTCATTCTTGTCGTAGATAACTACTCGGTACATTGATGGCAAATGCAACTTAAGCCAGCAACTTCACCTTGTCCTTACTAATACACCCTTTAACACTAAAGAGTTAAAGTGCAATAGTTCCAGCTGCGGCCATTAGTCACTTGCAGTATCAATGAGATCCATTCGGATAGAGATCTAAATACTGGCTCGATAGCGTTAATCAACACTGCAAGCTCCTAATCGTTTATCTCATGGTTAAACAATCACTTGATGATAGGTTTCCACAT
This sequence comes from Shewanella sp. SM29, assembly GCF_025654245.1. NCBI lineage: Bacteria > Pseudomonadati > Pseudomonadota > Gammaproteobacteria > Alteromonadales > Shewanellaceae > Shewanella > Shewanella sp. SM29. Next base: position 94,968 of record NZ_JAKKRN010000004.1, on the reverse strand, counting down.
GGTATGACTCGACTAATTCGGGCATAACTTGGTGGAAATAGTGTTGAATCGCATCTTTAGCGCAGTGCTCATCAAAGGCGGCAATATCGACAAACTTCTCTACAAACGTCACGCGGCGTGGTTCATCACGGCTCACATTGAGTTCGTAACGAATACAACCCGCTTCGCGGCGCGTATCAGGAATAAGGCTCGCGAGCGCAGCGATTAGTGCTTCGGTTTTGCCCTCTTTAGCCAGAAAACTCGCCACGCAGGCAATTTGCTGTTGATTGATTCTATAGTCCGTTGAAGTCGACATCTCGGTTCCTTATTGGCTTAATGTTGAATACTTATGTGCCTAGCTTTTGTTGATCGCTTATGTTGATAATTGATGTAGATAACTCATATTGATAGCCGCTTATGCTGATTGGTAGCGCATATCCAAATGGGGAATACCATCTTCTAAGTACATCTCAGAGCAGGCGACAAAGCCGAGTTTTTGATAGAAAGCTTTGAGGTAATCTTGGGCGCCAATTTGGATCCCCGCATCGGGCCATGTCGTCAGTGCAGATTCGATGGCGTGCTGCATTAAAGGCATGGCTAGCCCTTTGCCTCGACCCGCTGGCGATACCACCACACGGCCGATACTCGCCTCTAGATAACTCAACCCCGGCGGCAAAATACGCGCGTAGGCAAGCAGTTCCCCGTCTGGCGATAAACCGATCAAATGCTGGGTTTCTGGATGCCTATCCTTATCGTCAAGCTCTGGATACGCACAGGCCTGCTCTACCACAAACACATCGACTCTTAGCTTCAATATGTCATATAGCCTATTGGCATTTAATTGATTAAATGTAAGATTTTGCCACTGCAAACGATATCCCTCTGCAAATCATCGAAAAAGAGCTTTGAGTCTACCACAGCATAAAGACCATAAAAAAGCGCCTTAATCCGTGAGGACTAAGGCGCAAAACTGTTGCGCAAACCAATAGATCTGGGGAAATCTATGGCAACAACAGGATAACGAAAAACGTTATTACTCAACCATGGCATCGTGGGCCACAGGCCCTGTCGGTTTACGGATCAGCAGCACAGCGAATACGGCGATGAGTAGCAGAGCGCCCATGATGTAAAACACATCGTTATAGGCCTGAATATAAGCTTGCTGACTCATGGTTTTGCCCAGTAAAGCTTTCGCCTGCGCGGCGGCGGTATAGGGATCAGAACCTCCCGCCTGCAACATGCTTGCGCTTTGGGTTAAATAATCCTGTGCTTGTGTGCTCACTGCGGGTAAAGATTCCTTAATATGAGCCAAATGCCCGCGCGACAAAGTGTCAGTCAGGGTCGCCACCAGCGCGATACCAAAAGCACCACCTAAGTTACGCATCACGTTTAATACCGTCGATGCCGAGGCATTTTCATGGGGTTTTAAATGCATGGTCGCAAGCATTCCAATTGGCACCAGAATAAAAGGCTGACCTAATGCCCGCACTACTTGCGAGGCGATCATCTGCGGTCCGGCATAATCTGCGGTCATCTGGCTATTCATGTAATAGCTAATGGCGAACATTAAAAAGCCAAAGGCAGCGAGATAACGACTATCGAAGCGCTCCATCAATTTCGGCACTAAGGGCAAGACCAATAGCTGCGGAAATCCCATCCACATAATCACGCCACCAATCTCTAACGGTGTGTAATCATGGACTTGTGATAGATAAAGCGGGATCAAGTAAATAGCGCCGAATAGTGCCATCCCCAGTAAAAAATACGCCACGGTGGAGAGCACAAAATCACGCTTACCGAGCAGGCGCAAATTCACTAACGGCTCTTTACGCCTTAACTGGATCCAAACAAACAACACCAGATTCACGACGGCAATAATGGCCAGATTACGAATGAGTTCTGAACCAAACCAGTCCTTGCGGTTACCTTCTTCGAGCACCACTTCAAGGCAACCCATCCCCAGCGCCATAGTGACTATGCCCGCCAGATCGACATTCTTCAGCTTATCCCAAACGACCGACTGCTTCTCTAAACCGTAGGCCAACATGGCCATCACCAACAAACCCGGTGGCACATTGATATAAAACAGATAATGCCAGCTAAATTGCTCGGTCAGCCAACCGCCTAAGGTCGGGCCGATTGAAGGCGCAAATGTGGCAGTCACGCCAAATAACGCCATGCCGACAGCACGTTTGTTATCGGGTAAAAACTCAAGAATAAGCCTAAAGGCTAACGGAATAAGCGCACCACCAAAAAAGCCCTGTAGCGCCCGAAAGGCGATCATGGCCTCTAAGTTCCACGCGATTGAGCAAAGCACAGAAGCAAAGATAAAAGCAGCCGTGGTCCATAACAGATAACGCCTGACCGACAATCCTGTGCTGAGCCAGCCAGAGAGCGGGATCGCGATCATCTCAGCAACCAGATACGCGGTTGAAATCCAGCTGCCTTCTTCGAGCGTTGCCCCAAGGCTGCCTTGAATCTCCTTCATCGATGCGTTGGTGATTTGAATATCGAGGATCGCCATAAAGGCGCCGATCAAACCACCAAATACCGCAATCCATGAACGGCGACTGCCACGCTCATAATCGGTAGGCTTTCTAGGTACACTGATGCCCTGCGCCTCCATATCGGCAGACGCAGTGATAGAGCCAGTTGCGCTCATACTAAGGACCTGTATTTGCAGCGATTGCCGATGTTGATGACTCAGATGCCGTATCCACTTTTACGACTGCACTTAAGCCCGGTAGCATGTGTGCTTCTTCCTCAGTTAAATCTAAGCGAATACGCACGGGAATACGCTGCACGATTTTAGTGAAGTTACCTGTGGCGTTTTCCGCCGGCAGTAGACTGAATTTGGCTCCGGACGCCGGTGACAGACTATCGATAACACCTATAAAGGTTTTGTCGGGAAACGCATCGAGACTGACCTGCACTGACTGTCCTGGTTGCATATGTTGGATCTGGGTCTCTTTAAAGTTCGCCGTGATCCACACTGCCCCATCCGGAACCAAACTGTAGAGTGCTTGGCCGGGTTGCACATACTGCCCCACCATAGCGCCACGTTTACCAATCACCCCTGAAAAAGGTGCGGTCACGCGGGTATCATTTAATTGAATTTTCGCCAGTTCTAAAGTCGCATCGGCCTGCTCTACTACTGAGCCCGCCTGATCTAATTGGGCATTAAAAACTGCTAACTCCCGTTGCTTTGCCACTAGCACGGCTTGAGCTTCATCGAGACGGGCGGCGGCAGAATCAAATCCGGCCTGTAGTTGGTCGACATCATCTTGGGAGCTGTAATTACTGACTTTGAGCTTTTTCGAACGGCTCAATTGTTGTTGTGCCCGTATTTTATCAGCCTTTGCCGCTACCACACCTGCGCTGGCTTGAGTGATTAAAGCCCGTTGCAACTCCACCTTTGCGGCTAAAGTTTGCAAGTCCGCCTTCGCACTCGCCTGTGAGGCTTCGGCTTGACTTACTTTGGCACTAAACTGGTTATCTTCCAGCTGAGCTAATAACTCACCCTTTTGCACATGCTGGTTATCAGTTACATCGCTTAACACAACGTAGCCGGGCACTTTCACGCTGATATGGGAAATATCGGCCTCAACATAAGCGTTATCCGTGGTTTCGATAAAACGTACCTGTGTCCACCAGTAATAACCGCCTCCCGCAACTGCAGCGAGTAACAGTGGAACGGCGATAATGAGTTTACTTTTGGACATGAATGACTCCTTGATTAGTGATATCTAGTGTACTACTGTCTCACTAAGTTTATTAGTCAGTAAAAAATCAACCCACTGTTTCACAGGTGTAACAATGATGGATCTCAATCGCGTGCAAATTTTCGCTCAAGTGGTCGAGCAAGGCAGCTTTACTGGCGCAGCTAAAGCCCTTGGGCTCACTAAGGCAACCGTCAGTCGCAAGATAGCCGAGCTCGAAGCCGATACCGGCACACAACTGCTTTTTCGCACCACGAGAGCCCTAAAACTCACCGAAGCAGGATCGAGTTATTACAACAGGATCAATAAGATCCTCAGCGATCTGCAGAGCGCCGAAAATCAGCTCAGCGCCCAACAGCAATTGATTAAAGGCAATCTAAAAATTGTCTGCCCAATTGAATTAGGCCAATTGTTTTTAGGGCCGATTTTCGCGCAGTTTTTAACGCTTTATCCCGAAATCACCATAGAGGCTGAACTCACCAATCGAAAGGTTGATGTAATAGAAGAAGGCATAGATCTGTTATTTCAAATTGCCGATTCGGGTGACACTCGCCTGCAAAGCTATGCCTTAGTCAACGCCCATAAATCGCTCATGGCAAGCCCAGCTTATTTAGCTGCCCATGGAACACCCAAAGTGCCACAGGACTTAGCCAAACATAAAGCGATTCGCTTGCAGTCGGCGCATATCGAAGGTGCGTGGAAATTATTCGATGGTAAAACTTGGATTGTCGCCGAGCCCAAGACTCAACTGACGGTAAACAATGTCACCCTCGCTCGCGAGGCCGCCATTGCGGGGCTTGGGATCACTGCGGTGCCGTCCATCATAGCCCAAGTCGCATTAGAAAAAGGCGATTTAATCCCGCTACTAGATGACTATCCAATGGTGCAAACTAAGGTAGTGCTTAGCTATCCACAGCGGGCGTATCTACCGCGAAAATACCGCGTCTTTATCGAATTCATCTATAGCTCCCTATTTAAACGTTGGGGATCGCAAGTCTTAGAAGTCCCTGATTTTATCGGCCATGCCGATCTAGCTGAATAAATCGAACGCCCAAAAAAGTAACAATTGTTACTTTGTAAAGTGTAAATCATTGCCTTGAGGATAAATCCTCTATGTCAGAATTGCCTTAATCCATAAGCCCCTATAAGCTTGGCAAGGTAACAGGCTGCAAAAGACCTTAGGTTTTCCTGATACAGTTTGCACAATAAAATTTAACATTTAATCTCAATTTTGGAGGAAACCTAATGAGCTTAATTAAAGAGTTCAAGGCTTTTGCGTCCCGTGGCAATGTGATCGACATGGCCGTTGGTATTATCATAGGTGCCGCATTCGGCAAAATCGTCTCGTCCTTCGTGGCCGATGTCATCATGCCACCAATTGGCATCATCCTAGGCGGCGTGAATTTTAGTGATTTGAGCATAGTGCTACAGGCAGCTCAAGGCGATGCGCCTTCTGTGGTCATTGCCTATGGCAAATTCATTCAGACTATTATCGACTTTACGATTATCGCCTTCGCCATTTTTATGGGTTTAAAAGCCATTAACACCCTAAAACGCAAGGAAGAAGATGCGCCTAAAGCGCCACCAGCACCGACCAAAGAAGAAGAGTTGCTGTCTGAAATCCGCGATCTATTGAAAGCTCAACAAGAAAAATAATCTCAAACTTGAGTGTCACGCATAAAAAACCCATCTCTAGAGATGGGTTTTGTTTTTTACATCAGCGAGATAAGTGATTACTCAGCTTCAACATGCACAGTTTCACTGTAATCTTGCACTACTTCTGCCACCCGAATGCGATAAGAGTTAAACAAACAGGGCACTATACCCGTTTGCTCAGCAATGCTGTGGGCCATCTGATTACGCCATTGGGTGATGGAAGCTTGGTCCTCCCAGAACGACAGGCTCAGTACTTTGCCATCGTCGGTTAGGCTCTGAAAACGTTCGATCGAAATCAATCCCTTGCGGCCTTCTAAATATTGGCGCATTTCAGCCGCCACGTGCAGATACTCTTCCTTCCCTTCCTTTGTCGGGATGACTTCAAAAATTACCGCAATCATAATGTTCTCCAGAAATGAATGTCCTTAATGTCGACTCTAAGACTAGCCCATCTATCACTCTTTAGCTCACTGATTTTTAGAGTTTTAGTCAATGTGATAACCCTGTCTACAACGAAGGCAATAACCCGAAACATAACAAGTTATTGCCCACGATGACGGCTTACTTGTGATTAACCGAGCTCATCAATGCGCTTATCGCCGCGATATAACCAGCGATACAAGGTCGGCAAGACGAGTAAGGTCAGCGCCGTCGAGCTAAACAAGCCACCGATAATCACCACTGCCAAGGGCTTTTGGATCTCACTGCCGACACCCGATGACAATAAAATCGGGATCAAACCTAAGGCCGAGGTCAGTGCCGTCATCAATACCGGCCGTAAACGCCCAACCGTGCCCTCATAAACACAATCATAGAGTGCTTCGCCGCTTTGCCTGCGCTGATTAATCGAATCCACCAGCACCACACCGTTGAGCACCGCTACCCCAAATAGAGTGATAAAGCCAATAGAGCTAGGCACAGATAAATAAGTGCCACTGACATACAGGGCCACTATGCCGCCAATCAAAGCTAAGGGCACGTTCGCCATGATGAGCAACACTTGCTTGAATGAACCAAAGGAGAAGTACAACAACAAGGCAATCAAGGCGATAGAAATCGGCACCACTAGCATCAACTTTTGCTGCGCTCGCTGCTGATTCTCATACTGGCCGCCAATGATCACTGTATATCCCGCTGGCAAATCCGCCTTTGGCACTAGGGCATAAATATCTTTTACAACCGAGCCCATATCGCGCCCCGCCACGTTGGCCTGCACCACAACACGGCGCTGCACATCGTCACGGCGAATATTCGGCGGCGCCATTTCCACTTCGACGCTGGCGACTTCCCCTAAGCGCACTGTGGCGCCATTTGTACCACTGAGTAATAAGTCTTTAATCGCATCAGGGCTTTGGCGAAACTCGGCCGCGAGTCGCACATTGATGTCGTATCTGGCATTGCCATCGATCACTTGCCCTGCACTCGCGCCGCCAATACCTTGGCTGACGAGGCTCATCACTTGATCGACACTGATGCCGTAACGCGCCAATAGCTCGCGTTTGGGGCGCACGACTAATTGCGCCTCACCGCTCACTTGCTCAAGCGACACATCCACGGCACCGGGGATTTTCGCGACAAGATCGGTAAGCGCTTGGCCTTTCTGTGACAATACTGCTAAATCTGGGCCGAAGATTTTGATCGCTAACTGGGCTTTTACCCCCGAAAGTAATTCATCTACCCGAGTCGCAATCGGCTGCGAAAAGGTCAACAAGAGTCCAGGGAACACGCTGAGCTTTTCCTCCATCAAGCGTTGCAGTTCCAAACGCGAGCTTGCCGACTGCCACTCTGCTATCGGTTTCAAGCCAATATAGACTTCAATATTACTCACAGGCTCGGGATCGCCGCCCAATTCAGGTGCACCAATGCGGCTCAGGGCATATTCCACCTCGGGAAATGCTAGCAAAATAGCCTCAAGCTTAGGTGCTACTTGAAGCGAAGTACCTAAACTCGCCGTCGGTGCCAGCGTCACCCTCAAGTTAATCGTGCCTTCCTCCAGTTCAGGCACAAATTCGGTACCCAGCCTTGGTAGCAATAATAGACTCAAGCCGAACATCACCAAGGCGCTGAGCATCACCACCTTTGGCCTAGCAAGCGTTGCCGTCAGTAACTTGCGATAAGCGGCATCCAGTGGCGCTAAAATAACACTTTGTTTAAGCATCACACCGCGCTTAAACAGATACACGGCAAGGGCTGGCACGGCGATCAGCGCCACCAGCAGCGCCGACATCATAGCCAAAATAATACTGACCGCCATCGGCTGGAACAGCTTGCCTTCAACGCCTTCGAGTGCAAACAGCGGCGCAAATACGACGATAATAATGGCGGTGGCGAAGAAGATTGGACTACACACCTCTTTTGCCGCGAGCATTATCCGAATAACCATATTCGATTCGCTGACATCACCACTGGCTTTAGCGCCATCCTCCTCACTGTGATAGGGATCGTCCTCACCATCGGCACGCGCCCTCGCCTCAGGTAAATGGCGGCGATCCGGTTGGGTTAAGTGTTTGAAAATATTCTCTACCATCACCACAGAGCCATCGACTAACATACCAATCGCCACTGCTAAGCCGCCGAGCGACATCAGGTTTGCCGACAGACCATAATAGGACATCACCATAAGCGCGAGCCCGATAGACACTGGAATCGACAGCAACACCAACAAGGTCGCACGGATATTGACGAGGAACAACGCCAAGATCACCACGATAAACACAAAGGCCATTAGCAGCGCATCGCGCACTGTGGTCACAGCCTTATCGACCAGATCCGCTTGGTCGTAAAACACCTCAAAGGACACGCCATCGGGCAAGGCCTGCTCAATAAGGCTCACCCGTGCACCAATATCGTCAATCGTCGCCTTAGTGTTTGCCCCCATGCGTTTGAGCACGACACCAGCCACCACTTCACCGAGATTTTGCACTTGGCCTGATTCATCGCGGCGCGTCATAGTCACAGCCCCGACACGGATCTCGCTGCCGAAATCCACCTGAGCGATATCGCCAATACGCACTGGCGTGCCGCTGGCTTCGGTCAGAGGGATCTGCGCGATCGCCGTTAATCCAGCGTCTCCTGCGGGCAACATGCCATAGCCGCGCACCACAAGTTGCTCTTGGCCTTGGTCCATAAACCAACCGCCAGCGTTGCGGTTATTGCTCTCTAGCGCTTCTGTCACCTGCGCCATAGACAAGCCATAGGCACGCAGTTTATTCGGGTCGACCTGCACTTGGTATTGGCGCACATCGCCACCAAAAGACAAGACTTCAGTCACGCCGCCCACGGGCATCAATATCAACTTCACCAGATAATCATTTAAGCTACGCAGCTCGGCGGCATTAATGCCAGAGTTAGGTTCTGCACGCAGAATATACTGATAAATCTGCCCTAATCCCGAGGTATTGGGGCCGATTTCCGGCACTCCGACGCCGCTTGGGATCATCTCCCGCGCCGCCTGCAACTGTTCAAACACTTGCTGACGAGCGAAGTAAATATCCGTCCCCTCGGCAAATACCACAGTCACAATCGACAAGCCGGTACGCGATAACGAGCGCACCTCAGTCACAGCTGGCAAGGCGTACATGGCCGATTCCACCGGATAACTGATAAGTTTTTCCACCTCTTCTGCAGCTAAGCCTTCGGCCGCTGTATTGATGGTCACTTGCACGTTAGTCACATCAGGAAAGGCATCGAGATTCAACTTAGGTAACATGGCCACACAGCCCACAATCACGGCGAGCAGAGCCAATACCACTAACAGCCGATTTTTAATCGCGGCTTCGATTAACTTTTGCAACATAGAAAATCTCCAAAATAAGGGCGCTCATATTAGTGGGCGTGAATATCAAAGCCCGCTTTCGCCTGCTCGGATGCCAAGAAGAACGCGCCAGCCACCACAACCTTGAGCTGTGCCTGTTGGGCTTTTTCAAGCTCAGGTCCACGCACTAGACTCAGACCACGTTGACGCTGCACCACTTCTACCTCAATGGACTCGAAGCCATCCTCATCTTGAATAAAAATCTGCCAATCGCCATCGCCGCCACGGGTCAACGCCGTATCGGGCAGCACTATGCCACTGCCGTTTGGATCGGTAGTAGAGCCAGCAAAGTAGAGTTCAGCAAATTGCCCCGCATGCAACACATGATCAGGATTGGGCATACTCACCAGCACTTGCTCGGTGCGCGTTACGCTGTCGAGTTCATGGGAGCGACCGATGATCTTACCTGCCAACGTCTTATCCCCTACTTGCACTAAAGCTGAACTGCCAACCTGGATATACGTAGTTTGAGTTGGGGTTAACTGCGCCTCAACCCATAAATAGGATTCATCGGTCAGTTGCATTAAGGGTGTGCCCGCGCTAAAAACTTGACCTAGCATGGCGATATCCTGCTGCACTCTGCCGTCAATTGGTGCTAAGAGTTGATAACTGCCTATGGCTTCGGGCGTCGATTCCAGTGCACGAATTTGCGCGGGCGTCATCTTAATTGCCTCTAAAATCGCCCGTTTAAGTTCGGCATCCACCTGCGCCTGCATCCGCCGACTGACGCTAACCGCACCTTCACTCATGCGTTTGACTCGGCTCCATTCGGCAGCGGCATTAATGTAGTCCGCCTGTGCCTGCGCAACGGCTGCGCCACCCAAGGTAAGTAAAGGCTCACCTTTTTTCACTTCTTGTCCCGGCACCACATGGCGCGCCAACACACGCACATCGAGCTGCGGCGCAAGGGTCGCGGTTCGATCGCGATCCACCACTAAGGTCGCCGTCGCCCTAATATCGAGATTCAAATTGGCGAGGTTCAAGCTATCGCTCGACAAAGGTAACAAGCTAATCCCCGCCAAGGCTTGCTGCGCTTCGGTCAATTTCAACGCCTGTTCGCCGTGTTCATCCGTCGGCGCCGTTTGCGTTACCGAATCGCCGCTTGCCTTAGCGACGGGAGCGTGATCACCGCCAGCCAATACAGGCTGAGCGAGAAATGCCAGCGTGCTCAGCACGAATAATGCGAGCGCAATTTTTGATAGGTTAAACCGACGCTTTTTAGGCGTCATTACAGCATCCAGTTGAAGGACATTTTCGTGGTGAGTATTTGAATTCATTATTGTGACCTCATGGGTTTACTGTGCGTGCGGCGGCATTAGATGTTATCGAAGGGACTGCATTTAGCTTTTCGATAATGAGCTTTTCGATAAAAGGCATAAGCTGGCCGCTTTCGCCCATCCAAGTTAACCAACTTTGATAGATAGCCGTTTCTAGGTTTAAGCCCACCAAATAACTGGCGGCTAACTGACGACGGCTCTGTAAGTACTCGCTAGTACTCACATCCCCCGCCTGCCATTGTTGGCTTAAGGATTTAGCGGCTTTAGCACCTGACACTTGCACTAACTCACGCCAGTCTTGGTAACGTTCGAGTAAACGCGGTAACGCATAGAGGAATTGTTTCTGCTTAGCGGTAAGCACTCGCTCACGGGCAAGATAGCCTTGCTCCGCGATAGCGATGCCCTTATCGGCTACGGCTTGCAACTCACTGTAGTTATTGCGAACTTGTAGAGGAATCGACACGCCGACACCGAGCTTATTGTCCGTGCCCTCCTTTTCAGCGCCTAGGCTAATAGTTAGGTCAGCTGAAGCTTCCGCTTTGACTTGCATAACATTAACTCTGGCGAGCAGCACTTGCTGATAAGCACTCGCCAGGGCTGGCAAGGCTGATGTAGAGGTGCCCAACTCGGCCGCTGGCGCTTGCTTAGCCTGAGTCACAAAGAAATGGATCTCTTTGATAAACTCACTAAAAGCAAAATTATTATCCCCAAGTAATTCAATTACTTTGCCATCGGCCACTAAGGCCACCTGCTCGGCTAAGGCGTAGTCGGCAGTATTAGAGGCGACTTCGAGTTGTATCAATTGCAGCTCGACGTTGGATAAATCCCCCGCCGCCAATCGCTGCTCAGCAATATTGAGCTGCGCCTTGGTGAACCTTAATTGCTGCTCAGCAAAGGTCAGCGCCTTACGGCTTTGCGCCTGTTCTGCCAACGCCAGTAAGCGTTCGGCCAACATTTGGCTACGCTCTAACCCTATATCTGCTAACAGGATTTGCGCTTCAAGCTCGGCACGCTTTGTCGCCACGCCGCGTTTGTCGCCCCAATCGAGGGTTTGGCTCAGCCCTAAGCTGTAGGCATCTGTATCGGCATTTTGATAATTAAGCCCAAGTTCTGGGTTATACACAGCGCGATCTGCCGCCTGAATGGCCAGTTTGGCCTGTTGCTGCCTTACAAGTTGCGCCTGAACTTCAGGTAACTGATTGAACTGTGTGAGTAACTCAGGCAACCATTGGCCAAAGTTGACATGTGCCGTGTCGGTTTCTTTGGCGGGTAAGCCCAGTGATTGCGCCTTAAATGCCTCAACTTCAGAGGCATTGATTTCAGGGGCATTAGCTTCAGAGGCTTTGGTTTCAAGGACCTTGACTTCAAGGACATTGACTTCAAGAGAGTCATTTTCTGCCGCGAGGGCAAAGGCTAGCAATCCGGCGGCCAATACTAATCCGCAGCTAAACAAGCCCGATCTAAACAGACAAACTAAAGTACGGGCAAGAATCGTTTTTTTCATCGCAAATCCTAACAATATCGAATGTGGATCGGCTGACTTTTGCGCCCAAAGCGAAACGGCTAGATGTGAGCTTCATTTAAATAGCTCAATGCAAAGCAATCATATCGTTCTGGGCATGGCAAATAAGCGCCGATCGAATCATCCCGCCAAGCAATACAGTGCGCGGCTAAAAAGCCAATGACGGCTCCAACAGTTAACGCTGCAAGCATCAGTTCAAGCGTATCTTTTGGGGGATGAACATAACGGGCTTATCACGCGGCAAAATAGAATGAGATCCAATCAGATGAATCAATCGTCCTAGGCCGAGAAATAAGCCGAATATTAGAGAATTAAGCGATAGGAGGGCGGTATTTAGGTAAATTTTCAGGCGGAAAATAGGATACATCGGTAGGCAGATAGACGCTTTCTAACGCCTGTACAGGCTGACTCACTGCCTGAGATAACAACGCCACATGACCGCCATGGCATTGGCAGTCGAGGCATAGGTCAAAATCTTGTATTTCAGTGGTTTTCACTAAGTGGGAATGAAATCCGCTGCTTTGGTTTTCTCCCGTGTGATTACTGGTGACACCCGTGGAGTCCGCAAAGCCTAAGGCTTGCTCGCTTGGACAAACGCAATCGACACATTGGGCCAAAGTGGTCACTTGAGCGCTAAATTGCAGATGGGGATGATTCTCAGCTTCTTCCGCACCATTGCCCGCATGTAACTGATGCGCACCCATATTCGCGCCAGCAAATTGCAGCACGATAATGGCTATCAGTAGGGTCACCATTCGAGTAAAAAATGGCTTAGCGGTAGAATTCAAATATCACCTATAGCAAATAAAGGATAACGGAACATCTGACCCGTATGATAAACATAAGTTCACAGCTCGCAAGCAAAGTCTTTCAAGCTGTGATCTCTAAAGGCTAACGCTGACTTAAACACTCAGTGCTTATTTAAATGCACAGCACTTATTTAAATACACAGTGCTTAGCATAATCAGCGGCTTCGTTAGCAGTCCAATCGCCAGACGGCTTATTTTTCATCTGTTTACACCAAGCATCACTGCCCACTTCTGGCGCGCAGGCACTCAGTCCAGCGGTAAATGCCAACACTAACGCAATCGCACTGACCTTAGAAACTGTCAGTGAAGAAAAAGAGCGCGATTTCAATAATGACATACTTAATTCCTTGTAAATATGGCCTAAATTAGACCATTAAATATTCGAACGCTTAGTGATCCAAGCAATCGCTTTGGCTTTCTGTTCGAGTGGAAACCAAGCCACTTCGCCCTGCATAAAAGGCCCGAGTAAGCGCACCGCATTTCCCACCCAATCAGGGCCGCCCACAAACACTAAGGCTTCAAAATTCGGTAACTGGACTTCACCACTACCGGTCAGCGACTCAAATTCCCAGCCTTCGAGTAACACATCCGCCTCAATATACAGGCAAACTTGGCCCCAATCCTTACGATAACTCTTAATCGCTGGCTGTAAACGGGTCCGATAATCGGTGGAGGATAGTCGGCCACTGGCAAAAAGACTGATAACACCCTTAGCAATATCGGGGATTTGGCATAACATAGAGGCACTCCGAATCGAGAACACTTTTGCAGGCAATGGCTTTAGCCAATGCAGCGGCAAAGAATGCGCCCGATGATAACAAATCTATTGGAAAGCCATAAGTCATTATTGATGGCTTCTCAATCCATGCTGAAAAATGCCTAAGTTTGCCATGATAAAAATCTCAAACCGTGTGGAACTTCAGGAAAATGAAATCGAGTGGCAATTTATCCGTTCGAGTGGTGCAGGCGGCCAGCACTTAAATAAAGTGTCCACCGCTGCGCAGCTGATTTTCGATATTAAAAGCTCATCATTACCCGAGTTTTACCAAGAACGCTTGCTCAACAAGGCGGATCACCGCATCACTAAAAGCGGCAAAATCATTATCAAATGCCAAGCGAGTCGCAGCCAAGATGCCAACCGCCAAACGGCGTTGGAGCAATTTATCGCCTTGGTTGCCAGTGTCGGTGAAGTGCAGAAAAAACGCATCCCCACCCGCGCCACTAAAGGCAGCCAAACGCGGCGATTAGAAACCAAGAAACAAAAAGGTGCCACTAAGGCCATGCGCCAACAGAAGAGTGACTATTAACTTAGGTGACAATTAACTCAACTGACAGCCAACTTAGGCAATTGCTAACTCGGTACCAGAGAAATAACCGCAATTGAACCCAGCCAACAATGGCACAGGATTTCAAAGGTATAATCGGCTCGCACATGATCAGCTCGCACACAATTGACTAACGGATAATGCAAAATCGATTTGAACAGGTTAAGTTAATGGCCTATGTAGAAAACTGAAATAAATTTATTCCAACTTTAATCCCAGCATAAATCCCAAGGCATGCCGTAAAGGAAAGCGCAATGAGTCACAAAATTTTGCTCGTCAATGGCCCCAATCTCAACCTCTTAGGCCGCCGCGAGCCCAGCGTTTATGGTCATCAAACCTTAGCCGACATAGTGGCGGAGTTAAATCAGCAGGCAAAGTTGGCGGGAGTTGAGCTCGAACATATTCAGTCCAACGCCGAATTTGAGCTAATCAATGCGATTCATGCAACCGATGCCCAGATGATTATTATCAATCCCGCCGCCTTTACCCATACCAGCGTCGCCCTGCGTGATGCCCTGCTTGGCGTGGCAATTCCGTTCTTTGAAGTGCATTTATCCAATGTGCACGCCCGTGAAGCCTTTCGCCACCATTCCTATTTTTCCGATAAGGCGATAGGCGTGATTTGCGGTTTCGGTTCACAGGGTTATGAGTTTGCGCTGGCGGCGGCCATTAAACGGCTCAACCAGCCACAGTAATCCCATTCAATAGCGTGCTTTGCAAGGGCAGATAAATGGTAATGGATCTTCGTAAAATTAAAAAACTCATTGAGTTAGTACAAGAATCTGACATAGCAGAACTGGCGATCACCGAAGGTGAAGAATCAATTCGCATCACCCGCTACAGCCCTATGCCAGCCAATGTGCAATCACAGCAAGCGATCCCCAAAGCACCTGTGGCGCCTTTGAATTCACAGGCAAAGCAGACAAGCCATTCGCAAACAGGCATTACACCAAGTACAGAAGGTTTTGTACAAGTCTCACCTATGGTCGGCACTTTTTACGCGGCGGCAGAACTCGATGATGTGCCGCTGGTTAAAGTCGGTCAACGTGTGAGCAAAAGTGAAGTGATCTGCATTATCGAAGCGATGAGAATGATGAATCCCATCCAAGCCGAGCGCGATGGCGTGGTCAGCGCGATTTGGGCCAAAGACGGCGATGAAGTGGCATTCGATCAGCCGCTATTTACCTTAATCTAACCGCTCGCCTTCCCATGAATTGAAGCGCACTTAAATTTAAGATGCGGTTTTCAAGCCAAGACAGCATTAACCGAGGTCACTATGATATTAATTACCGGCGCCAGCAGTGGTTTAGGCGCGGCACTCGCATCGCTCTACGCAAAAGAGAATGAAGCACTGACACTCACAGGTCGCCATGCCGAGCGTCTGCAAACCGTCGCCAATGCATTAACGCCCTTCTCCAACAAGCCTATCGCCGCGATCACCGCCGATCTCGCCAGTGAATCGAGTCTCGAAGCCTTGTTCGATGGCCTAACGCAAGCCCCTAAGACCGTGATCCACTGTGCGGGCAGCGGCTACTTTGGTGCGATTGAAACCCAAACCGCCAACGATATCCAAAGCCTGCTCAATAACAATGTCACCTCGACGATTTTGTTAGTGCGGGAATTAGTGAAACGCTATAAAGATCAAGCGGTCACTGTGGTTGTGGTCATGTCCACCGCAGCACTGGCCGCCAAGGCGGGAGAATCCACTTACTGCGCGGCAAAATGGGCGGTACGGGGATTTATCGAATCGGTGCGATTAGAGCTTAAACAAAGCCCAATGAAGTTGATTGCCGTGTATCCCGGTGGCATGGACACAGGCTTTTGGCCCAGTAGCGGTAAGGCTTTAGATACCTCAAGCTTTATGTCCGCCGATGAAGCGGCTAGCATGCTCAAACAAGCCTTAGTTGCCACAGAGCATGGTTATATCGCCGATATCACCATACAAAGGGGCTAAATGTGCGGATTCGAGACGCAGAATATGACCACTGCGTCTCTTCCTTAGCACTCGCTAGTCGGCGCAGTTCGCTGTGTTTAGGGTAACGACGCGACGGCTTTCTCTATGGGTCAGCCACCACATCAGCAGTCCTCCCAATGACAACAAAGACGCCGCATAACCTGTCGCGGCAATGCCTTGTCCTGACAGGATCACTAAACTGCCCACCCAAGGGCCAATTGCATTGGCAAGATTAAAGGCGCATTGCACTAAAGCGCCTGTCATGGCCTGTCCATCGGGCGCCACATCCATCAATCTGGCTTGCACAATAGTGGCGAGCCCCAACCCACAACCGACAAAAAATACCACGGGCATCAGCGCCCAGTAATGTCCGGTCAAACTCGGGTAAATAGCCAACACCACAGTGCTTAACACTAACGACCAAAATGCCGCTGCTAAGGCCGACTTATCCGCCGCCCAGCCACACACTAGCGTGCCCAATGTTGCGCCAATACCAAATACCGCCATCATGATTGGGATCTTAAACGGCTCGACTTGTGTCACTTGGATTAAGGTTTCGGCCAGATAGGTATACACGCAGAAGATACCGCCAAAGCCAATGGCCGCGATGCCGAGCGTCAGCCAGACCTCACGATTTTTAAGGGTTTGTAGCTCTTTTTTGGGACTCGCATCAGCAGGCACGGCTTGATTAGGTGCTAAAAAATACACCATTATCGCGGTAATGGTTGCCAGAATCGCCACTATACCAATACCCGAGCGCCAGCCCACAGTTTGCCCCATCCAAGTCGCAAACGGCACACCGATAATCGTCGCCAGCGTAAGACCAATAATTACCCGCGATACGGCGCGGGCCTTCATTTCTGGTGGCACTAAAGAGGCAGCGAGCAACATAGCCACGCCGAAATAAGCGCCGTGGGGCAAGCCGCTGAGAAAACGAAAAAAGATTAGCCAATTCAATGATGGCGCTAACGCACTTAAGCCATTGGCCACCGCCATTAACCCGGCTAAGGCAATCAAGAGTGTTCGCCGTCTGACCCTAACGGCCAGCACCATGATAATCGGCGAACCGACCACAACCCCCAGCGCATAGGCACTGATGGCATAACTCACATGGGCAACCTCTACCCCTAAATCGCTCGCGATATAAGGCACTAAGGTCATGGAAGCAAATTCTGTGGTGCCTAAAGCGAATGTTCCGAGTGCTAAGGCAAGTAACACCCATAATGTACTGGCGCCCTTATGCTGATTTTGGACAGATGGATTTTGAACGGTTTTCAAACTTTTTCTCCGCTATGCTATAAAACGACAACTAGCTAATAGATAAATAAACAATAAAAAGATAATAAAAGATGATAAATAAATTGGAGCCCACTAAGGGGCTCCAATTTCTCAGTCATTTACGTAATGTAAATCTATCTGACTAACTGTTCTTGATAGGTTTGACTGTTCCAGTCGTAGGCATAAAGCGTGCCTTGCCACTCGTAAAGTGTACGACCATCCTGCTGCACAACCCTAGCATTGCTCGGCAAGCTAGACACACTGTGCGGTGCGCGTGGACGCGGAGTCGCAGCTGTTTTGCCTGTGCCGTTACTAGTTTGCGACACCAGTTGCCCAGTCGTTTGTCCGGCCATATTTACAGGCATACTCGACACCATACGGCCTTCACTCGCAGAATACTGCATACTGGTTGTTACCCGTACAGGTGCAGAAATGGCCACAGGTTCATCGTCGTAGCGCATAGGAATCGACAAACCTATGCCCGAATAGGGCGAGTTCCAGTAATTTCGAGCGTAGGCGTCACGCGATGTATTCCAACCCCAATCATTGTTCCAATGGGTGTTCACACCATAACCGACATTCCAACCCGATCCCCACCCCGTAGCGAGCCCTAAACCCAGTCCTAAACCCCAAGGGTAATAAGGTCGATAATAGGGACGATAATGGCGATTATCTTTGCGCACATGGCGGTTGTCGTAATAATTGTCATAACGATTGTTGTAATGACTGTCGCCACGACTGTGGCTATCACGATGACCATGACGTTCGTCTTGATCCGAATAGCCTCTATTTCCGGCCACAGCCACAGTCGGCACACTGAGCGCCCCCAAAAGTGAGATCCCCACGGCAAGCGATAAAACCAAGCACTTTAGCGACCGCTTATGCGCGCCATGTGATTGACTTTGAACACACTTTTCTTGAGCAAACCATACAGGAATATTCATATAAACCTCGAAATAAAGGGCGTAAGCGAGATCTATCGCGACTTACTAGTAACCATTTTACGCTTCCTAAGCTTGAAGATCACTGAATTGGTTAACCCTAAAACAGAAAAATGCTATAGTGCGCGCCACACGGATTTTCACCGCGGAGGCTATTTCCACATGAGTTTTAAGGATTTACGCAGCTTTATTGATCACTTAGAAGCCAATGGCGAACTTAAACGCATTAGCTACCCAGTTGATCCTCATTTAGAAATGACAGAGATCGCCGATCGCGTATTACGCGCTCAAGGCCCTGCGCTATTATTTGAAAATCCCAAAAATCATCACATGCCCGTGTTGGTAAACCTGTTCGGTACGCCAAAACGTGTGGCCATGGCACTCGGCAAAGACGACCCATTAGCCCTGCGCGAAGTGGGTGAACTGTTAGCCTTTTTAAAAGAACCCGAACCACCTCGGGGTTTTAAAGACGCGATCGCTAAGATCCCTATGTTCAAGCAAGCCTTGAATATGCCGCCAAAGACAGTGCGTAATCCGCCTTGCCAACAAATCATCAAAACCGGCGATGAGGTCGACTTAACCCAATTGCCTATTCAGCATTGCTGGCCGGGCGATGTCGCACCACTAGTGACCTGGGGCTTAACCATCACCAAAGGCCCGCGTAAGAGTCGTCAGAATTTAGGCATTTATCGCCAACAATTACTGGGTAAAAACAAGCTGATTATGCGCTGGTTGTCCCACCGTGGCGGCGCGTTAGATTTTGCTGATTTTAAACAACAATTCCCCGGTGAGCGTTATCCGGTTGTGGTCGCACTCGGCGCCGATCCTGTGACCATTCTAGGCGCCGTCACCCCAGTCCCCGATTCTATGAGCGAATACGCTTTTGCCGGTTTACTGCGCGGTGAACGTACCGAAGTCTGTAAGGCATTAAGCTGTGACTTAGAAGTGCCCGCCACCAGTGAAATCATCCTCGAAGGCTATATCGATCCTGAGGAACTGGCGGAAGAAGGGCCCTACGGCGATCACACGGGTTACTACAACGAAACCGATAAGTTTCCAGTATTTACCGTTACTCACATCACTCACCGTAAAGATGCCATCTACCACAGCACTTACACTGGCCGTCCACCGGATGAACCCGCCATGCTGGGGGTTGCATTAAACGAAGTGTTTGTGCCGATTTTGCGTAAGCAATATCCTGAGATCGTTGATTTTTATCTGCCGCCTGAGGGCTGTTCGTACCGCATGGCAGTGATCTCCATTCGCAAACAATATCCGGGACATGCCAAACGAGTGATGATGGGCGCTTGGTCTTTCCTGCGCCAATTTATGTACACTAAGTTTATTGTCATAGTGGATGAAGATGTGAACTGCCGTGACTGGCAGGATGTGATCTGGGCGATCACCACCCGTATGGACCCTAAACGCGATACCGTGATGATCGAAAACACCCCGATCGACTACCTCGATTTTGCTTCACCCGTTGCGGGCTTAGGCTCAAAAATGGGACTCGATGCCACCAATAAGTGGGAAGGTGAAACCAACCGCGAATGGGGCACGCCAATCGTGATGGATCCAAAAGTAAAACAAAAGATCGACTCAATCTGGGATGAGTTAGGCATAGACGACAGCCCAACCCTATAATTCAGCTTAAGCCATTACTCAAGTATCGGCTTTAGCCAAGAGAATAGGCCAATAACAGGCCTCTAAAGCGACACCTAGACACATACTGTTGAAGAAAGGTGCAAAGGAAGTTTGATGAAAACCATACGTTGTAAGATAGAGAAAGTTAACCCATTTAACGATGCCGTATATCAAGTATTGTTAAGGCCTGAAACCGCCTTCGATTTCCAAGCGGGGCAATACTTATGTGTTGTCATGGGTGAAAAAGATAAACGCCCCTTCTCTATCGCATCAGCGCCAAACGCCGAGCTGATCGAATTACACATTGGCGCAGCCGTCAGCGAAAGCTACCCAATGCAAGTGGTCGAGCGCCTGAAAGCCTGCGCCATTGATGGCAGCACTATCGACATCGAAGCCCCAGGCGGCGAAGCCCACCTGCGTCACGAAAGCATTCGCCCTCGCCTGTTAATCGCCGGCGGCACAGGTTTCTCTTACATTAAAAGTATCATCGAGCACCAAATCGCCCTTGGCCAACAGGTTGAAACAATGCTGTATTGGGGTTGTCGCACCCAAGATGCCATGTATTTTGAAACCATCGCCCGCGAGTGGCACGACGCTCACCCTTGGTTACACTTCGTCCCAGTCATCGAAGAAGCGCCAGCCAATTGGCAAGGCAAAACTGCTAATCTGTTAGCGCAAATCAAACAAGATTTTGTCAGCCTAAATGGCTACGACATCTATATCGCCGGCCGTTTCGACATGGTGGGTGCAGCACGGGAAATCTTCCGTGAGATTGGTGTAGAAGAAGCGCATCTCTACGGTGATGCATTCGCGTTTATCAAATAACGCATGGATTTGTAGTCTCTAAAGCCAGCCACTCATCAGCGTCATTCCCGCAATGCTGTTAAGCGGGAATCCAGCTTTGAACTAACTGGCTGTTGCTTAATCACTTAACCAAATAGCTGATTAATTTGACCAACTGATTTAGCATCAAATTAAGCCATTAAGCATTGTCATTCCAGTGACACGCCATAAACTCGTCCATGAGGGCTCGACGACGGCATCCATGCCGTCAACGGTCACTTACATGCCAGTGCTTAATCTCCCTAAACTCCTCAGAAACCTGAAAGTCTTCTTTTTACTGTCATGCTTGCTGAAAGTTTAAGAATGGATGGCTCATTAAATTTTTACCAGTATAGGCTCAAATAATAAACCCCTGTTTACTGGGGTTTATTATTTCTATAGTTTTAGCGAATGCTAGGAATATCGACTTTAAAGCTTTCCAAACTTCGTTTGGATCAAAGTCGTGGGATATTAATATAATAATGATAAGGAATTGATCAAGTATCTGATTTAAGCCTAGGTTGAAACTAGTTTACTAGTAATACTATTTATTATTAGTGCTCTTAAAAAAAGGAATGCTAAAAACTGGAATGTGAGCTTTCTGACATACACTAAAAACATGCTCTCTCCAAAATGACCAACAATTATGAACAGAGTTAAACTCGCAGAATTCCTTAATTGATGAGTCATTGATTTCTCCCTTAATTAAATACTCTAAGAGAAAAGTAGCCTCTATTTTCGCAAGCTCTGTTGGCTCTGAGGAAGTCTCCACGTGTCCTTTTTTTACTTTATCTTTCAAACTATTATCTATTTTCAATATATACCTTGTTCCAAGTGTAATTTTGACTTGGAGCATATTTGCAGTCTTTTGAGCATTAGAAGATTCTAACGCATCATCAATAACTTCTCCTTCAATATGTAGCATGCTTTGCTGTTGCATATCAGCTCTGATAACACCTTCAATTTCCTCATTTACTTGAAAAGAAGAACCACGAAGTTTTATGTTCAGAAGCTCTAAATTATCGATTGCTTCTCTGATTGCTTCTTGATTCATTTTTAAGTCCCGTAGTGGCTTATGCCCGAGTTCAATATCTTATGAGTTGCATTATTTACAGCGTTTCTTTTAGAGTAATGAAGAGACATATCTTCAACATCAGAAACAAAATCTAATACCTTGCATACTGGATTTTTTATTCTAAATAAGTCAACTCTGTTAATTAATTGAAGGTGCTTCCTAAGAATAAAGCTGTCTGAGTAACAAAGCCTGATGAGCTTGTCTAAACTCTCACTTTGTGATATTTCGCCACGCTCATATTTAGAAAACGAATTGATCCCCCCCCCAAATACGATAGCAGCTTCTTGTTGAGTCAACTTAAATGACAGCCTGATCTTTCTTAGTTCTTCTCTACCAAGAAGGCCATCATGCTTCTTCTTAGCCTCTCTCATGACAAGGTCATTAGCATCTGCTTGATCAGATGATTCAAACTCTTCTCCACATGCTCCACAAATAGTGAACTTACTGAAAACCTTCAGTTGCACCTTCTTGTAACGCATTAACAACTCTTCTTGTACTTCATGCGTCTCAGTAGAGCCACATGTAATGCAGTTCTTCATAATTGCTCCGCTATCACCTATCCATGTGAAAAGACAACACTTTTACGACTATTTGTTGCTCTCTATCAATGTAGAACTTAATGTAGAGGTTGTCAGCCATTTCTTGGCCGCTCAGTAAATAACTGATTTTATAGGAATCTACGGTATGGTCACCGTATTCATGTGTCCTATGGAATCCATCTTCTTGAAGCATGTTAATACATGCTTGTACATCACTCATCTCGTAACCAAGATTAATCCTATCTCTCCTGCTATTACCTAGCATGATTATATTACGTTGGTTATGAACCAAAGCTTTCACTGTAGCTAGATCATACTGTGGCATTAGTAATTCCCAAAATCAACCAATATGGTTGATTTAAGTGCGCGGATTCTAGGTGGTGCTGGTTAAATTTGCAACAACTTCTTTAACTAATTGTTCCGTAGTAAATAGGAAGCAAACAGAAACCAAGTGTAAAAAAATATAATGACTAATGTATTATTCTTGAATAATAAGTCAATCGATACCGTCAAGCACCCCTTTGCTCGAAGGAGCGGGAAAGAGCGAAAAGTGCGCAAAAGCGAGGACACATATGTCTCCTCGAGTTTAGCAAAGCCAATGTCCTATGTTATTCAAACTACATTTACGATAATCGATAATTCACCTTTCACAACGGGGTATCAACCGTTAATGGCTCGCAGTCTTGCGACCTGATGTTAAAAATAAAGGTCGGCGTCTGTTGCGCCCAAATGAGATCCAAATTGACGTCTCGAAAGTCAAAACACCCACAACTCTTTTTGCTTTTAATAACTAACGAACAACACCAAAATTAAGGGATACACTTCCCCTGCGAAGTTGTCGAAATACGCAGATAAAAATGCCGTGGCGACATCATGGATGATGGCACAGGCTCGGGGGGACAGGGATGTCCCATCTGAGCCGTTAGGCGATTTTTATTGGAGTATGAGACAGGTAACTAATGCATGTAACTTCGCTAGGGGCGTCATGGAGAATCCAAGGAGGATAGGACGAGCAGTCCTCCTTGGTCGGGTGTGGGGTGAAGCCCCACGACTTTGACTTAGATTTTGATTTAAAAAGTTAAAAGTTAAACTAATGCCTAAAACTCAAACGAAGTTTGAAAACCCACAGCCCTGCGGCACCTGAGCACCCCCCTACACTTGTGGTCTATGTAGATCAAAACGCAGATCTTCACAGATCCCATAATAGGCCGATGGGCCGCCGGCACGTAATACGGGCTCGGCAAGGGCTGTTTGATAAATCCCCTCGGCATTGAGTAAATGCTTAGCAATATGCACGGCCACCGCTTCTCCTAACACTAACCAAGTATCGATCTTGTCGCCATTAGCGGCGGTTAACTGGATACATTGGGACAATTTGCATTCGAAGTTTACTGGGCTTTCAGCCACTAAATCGGCCTTAACAATGGTGCCAGCTTTAGCCGTGAGTCCGGCAAAGCTAAACTCATCTTGACCGCGTGGCAGCATGGCGGAGGTTTGATTCATCTGCTCGGCTAAGCCGCGAGTGGTGAGGTTCCACACAAATTCGCCTGTTTCGACAATATTGGCGACACTGTCTTTCCAACCTGTGCTGGCAAAGCCGATGATGGGCGGTTTGTAGTTGAAACAATTAAAAAAGCTGTAAGGTGCAAGATTGGGTTGCCCCTGAGTATTCCGTGATGAAATCCAGCCGATCGGTCGAGGCCCCACAATCGCATTTAAAGGATCGTGTGCAAGGCCATGGCCTTTGCTCGGTTCGTAAAAATAGCGGTTATCAGCAGTCATACTTCATCCTTTTGTTATTGCCACAACAATACTGGTGCAATTAATACAGCCATCACAGTTACGCTTTTATAGCCGCTATCTTACCCAAGTTTCGAGCAGCGACCAAAAGTCTGTAGGGCTACTTAAGTCAGCTCCTTGAACAACATCTGGCTGCAAATTTTAAATCCAACACACTCTTCTGCTAAAGTGATACTTATCAGTGGGCTAAAAAGCCTAACTCTGCTAAATAGCATGTGGCAAATGAAGGAGCAGTGAATGGAAGTGATAAAAGGGGGATGGAAGAGGTTGTTGTTGGTCGCAGTGCTGTTAGCGACAGGTTGCGCCAGCGTAGCGCAAATCGATTTCAATAGCCTGTTTGGCACTAGCTCACCGCAAAAACGCGTCGAAAATGTACAGCTGAACGACCAATTTATTCAACAAGCCGAGTTTGTGCACAAAGAAGTCGAGCCTATTCTCAATAGCCGCTGCGTGGTATGTCATGCCTGTTACGATGCCCCCTGTCAGTTAAAAATGACCTCAAGCGAAGGTATAGAGCGTGGGGCAAGTAAGGAAAAGGTTTACCAAGGCACACGCTTAGTCGCTGCCACACCTAATCGCTTATTTGTCGATGCCTTTACCCCAGAAGCTTGGCGTCAACGCGGGTTTTACCCCATGCTAAACGAGCGCGATCAAACCCCAGAAGCCAATACCCAAGCCTCAGTATTAGCCAGAATGCTCACGCTTAAGCAAATGCATCCCCTGCCCGAAGACAAGATTTTAGATAAGCGTTTTGATTTCAGCCTAGACAGAGTTCAACAGTGCGCCAGCCTAGAGGAAATGGACAAATACGAGCAAAGCCAGCCCCTTGCAGGTATGCCTTATGGCTTGCCAGCACTGAATGCTAATGAGCATCAAGTGTTGATGCACTGGCTTGAGCAAGGTGCACCACTGCCATTTGCACAGGCGCTTACACCTGAATTTAGTGCAGAAATAACCCACTGGGAGACGTTTTTAAACGGCGACAGTTTAAAAAGCCAATTAAGTGCACGTTACATTTATGAGCATTTGTTTGCCTTCCACTTATATTTTGAGTCTTTAAATCAACCGAACGCCCAGCCTTTATTCTTCGAGTTAGTGCGTTCTCGGACGCCGCCGGGGCAAGCGCTGGATATTATCGCCTCCCGTCGTCCCTTCGACGATCCTAAGGTGGAGCGAGTCTATTACCGCTTTCGGCCTTATCGGGCAACCATAGTCGATAAAACCCACATCCCCTACGCTTTGAATACCGGCTTGCTCAATAACTGGCAACAATGGTTTATCGATGCGGATTACTCAGTCACTCAACTGCCGAGCTACAAGCCGAGCGTTGCGGCTAATCCCTTTGAAGCTTTTATTCAAATTCCTGCCGGTGCGCGCTATCGCTTTATGCTGAACCGCGCTCAAGACACCATTATGGGCTTTATTAAAGGCCCAGTGTGCCGTGGTCAGGTGGCGCTCAATGTGATTAACGACAGATTCTGGGTGTACTTTGTTACCCCAGATTATATGGACGACACGGATTTTAGGACCTTCTATCAGTCCCAGATTGAAAACCTACGTATGCCAGCTGAGGAAGAAAGCACTGCACTCGCTGTAACTTGGGTGAAATATGCCGCCAAACAAGGCAAATATATGCGGGCGCGTAATCAGTTCTTAAACGAGAAATTCAAAAACGGCCAGCACCTCACCATAGACGGACTCTGGGATGGCGACGACACCAATGATAATGCCAGCCTGACAGTGCTGCGCCATTTCGACAATGCCACAGTGGTCAAAGGCTTAGTCGGCGAACCACCCAAAACGGCTTGGATTATCGATTATGCCTTGCTGGAGCGTATCCACTATTTATTGGTCGCGGGTTTCGATGTTTATGGTAACTACGGCCACCAGCTATTAACTCGCTTATACATGGATTTTTTACGTATGGAGGGGGAATCGAATTTCCTGACCCTGTTGCCGCAGGAGGAAAGACGCAAGCAGTTGAGTGATTGGTATCAAGGGGCAGGTACTCAGCTCACGGCCTTTATCGCAGGGGATATCAACACCTTTCATCAGCCTACGGGCGTACTCTACTTTAGTGACGATCTAAAGGGCGAGCTGTATCAAAAACTCGGGCAGAAGGTTGCTAAGGTTCAACCCAATCGATATCACATAGAAAACAGTAGCTTGCAAATACATAGCAAAGCACTTTTACACACATTAGATCGATTAAAAGGCACACAAGCGACCCTGTTACCTGAACTAACTATGATCATGGTGGAACCTGAAAAAGCGGGTAAAGCTGAGATATTTACCTTAGTTCGCAATAGCGCTCATCGGAATATTTCGAGCCTGTTTAATGAGGCGAGTAACCGCGAACCCGCTAAAGATGACGTCACTTTAGTGCATGGCTTATTGGGCAGTTATCCTGAGGAATTTTGGCGAGTGAAAGAACAAGACTTGCCTAACGTCGTGGCGACAGTAGAGAAAATGCAAACTGAAAAAGACTATGAGGCACTGTTAGATATGGTGGGTGTACGCCGTACCGATCCGAAGTTTTGGGCCTTTAGTGACAAACTCAATCAGATCTTTTTTGACAATCACCCGATAGAAAGTGGGTGGCTGGATTACAACCGACTGCAAAATCGTTAATAAAAAGGGGAACGCTAGTGTTCCCCTTCCTTTCAAATCAACCCAGTAAACTTACCAGATCTTAACGCGATCTTCTGGAGCCAAATACAGCTTATCGCCAGGCTTAACATCGAATGCAGTATACCAAGCATCTAAGTTACGCACGGTCAGCGCGCGGTACATGCCGGGGGCATGTCCATCGGTTGCTACCCGAGCACGCAGGGCTTCGTCACGCATCTTAGTGGCCCAGGTTTGCGCAAAGCCGATAAAGAAGCGTTGATCACCCGTAAAGCCTCCAATCACAGGCGCATCTTTGCCTTTAAGTGAGGCGTGATAAGCATCATAAGCGGCGGCTAAACCTGCTACGTCGGCAATGTTTTCACCTAAGGTCAACTTACCATTCACGTGTAAATCAGGGAAAGGCGCATAAGCATCAAACTGCTGCGCTAACGCATCGCCTTGCTTATCAAATTGAGCAAAGTCAGCGGGCGTCCACCAGTTACGCATAGCACCAGTCGAGTCAAAGGCCGCACCATTGTTATCAAAACTATGGCTGATTTCATGGCCAATCACAGCGCCAATCGCGCCATAGTTGTAAGCGGCATCGGCCTTAGCATCGAAGAATGGCGGTTGCAAAATACCCGCAGGGAAGTTAAGCGCATTCTGCACCGGCAAGTTCACCGCATTCACCACTTGCGGCGTCATCCACCACTCGCCTTTATCCATTGGTTTGCCAATCTTGGCTAGCTGATGGCTGTACTCTACTTTTTCACCATTGATGGCATTGGCGTAGGCATTGGTCGCAGTCACTGCATAGCTGTCGTAATTGCGCCATTTATCGGGATAACCCACGCCCACCGCCATAGTGGCCACTTTTGCTAGGGCTTCTTTCTTGGTTGAAGGGTCCATCCAATCGAGTTTTTCCACTCGCTGACCGAAGGCGGCCACTATGTTATCCACCATAGTGCTGACTTCTGCTTTGGCCGAGGCGGGGAAATATTGCTCGGCATAGGCATGGCCTACGGCATCACCTAAATATTGGTCGAGTGCCGCTAAGGCACGTTTATCGCGACTGCGCTGCTCTGGCGTGCCAGAAAGCTTAGTGCCATTAAAGGCAAACGAAGCGTTGTCGATAGCCGATGGCAACACATCGGCATGGCTATTGATATGGTGGAACACGAGCCAATCTTTCCATGCTTCTAAAGGCTCAGAGGCCACAAGCGCAGAAAGTCCCGTAATCGCCGTTGCATGGTAGGCCGCAAATTTAGGCTGATTGCCCAGTTGCGCCGCCGCTAGAAAGGCAGTCCAATCGATGCCCGGTGCTTTGGCATCAAAGTCAGCACGGCTCCATACACCCGAAGACTGAGTAAAATCTTCGCTTGCTTCACGGCTGGCGTGGGCTGCAGCAATCTTGTTTTCAAGGGCGAAAATACGATCGGCACGGACAGCGGCATCGCTCACACCCGCATCTTTAAGCAAGGTTTCAATGTA
Source organism: Shewanella sp. SM29 (assembly GCF_025654245.1). Classification (NCBI taxonomy): domain Bacteria; kingdom Pseudomonadati; phylum Pseudomonadota; class Gammaproteobacteria; order Alteromonadales; family Shewanellaceae; genus Shewanella; species Shewanella sp. SM29. The sequence goes on along the minus strand of NZ_JAKKRN010000004.1, from coordinate 66,713 downwards.
AGCGCGGTAAGCGGTGCGAATGTCGACCATTTTAGGATCGGCAGACAGGTAATATTCACGCTCAGGTAAGCCTAAACCGCCCTGTAAAAAGTAAGGTAAGACTTCGCCCGGCGTGGCTAAACCTTGGGTTACGAAGATCCCAAATAGGTTTTCGGTATAAAAGTCAGTCGCATTAAGAGGATCGACATCGGCGCGCAGATTTCCACCTAATGCCGCAGATAAATCCTGCTTGCTCGCAATAGCCTCATAACGGGCAATATCCGCCTCGGCAGGCTTCATTCCTGCGGCATCAATAGCGGCGGTATCTGTGTAAGCCTTGTAGAAATCGGCGATACGCGCTTCGTCGCTTCCCACCGCATGTTGCGCTTTCACCAGATCGGCAATCAAACTGGTTTTATGCTTTTCGGTTGCTTCAAAGGCAACGAGGAAAGCGCCAGTGCTGGAGCGATCGGCGGGGATCATCGTCGTTTTCATCCACTCGCCATTGGCGTAGGAATAAAAATCATCCCCTGGTTTTACCGTTGGCGTCATAGCCGCGACATTAATGCCAATCGGCATTTGAGCCGCAACGTCTTGACTTTTTGGCGCGTTTTCGCTGGTTTTTACGGTGTTTTCTGTGGTGTTATCACTGCAAGCAGTGAGCCCAGCCAATACTGACGTTGACAGTAATAGCACGGGAATAAGACGGTCCGACATGAATGACTCCTCTCTTTTTTATTATTGTATTTATAGTGTGATTGCTAAGTTTGGCAGTGTAACTGGCACTGAATGAAGAAGTAAAACAAAGCCAATTTTTATGATAGAAAGTTAATGCAAACAATTTGAGCCAGACGCTTAAACACGCAGCTTAGCATCATCACGACCGCGCTCAACTGCAGGCACAAAAAAGCCGACGCTATGTCGGCTTAATCAAATTTGGCTAACGACTACTTTATAATTTGATCTGAGTGTACTGAGTCCACGCAAGCACTTGTCCCATCTGAGGAATGATCCATACTGCCGTGTGCTCATTTTGATAAACACGATAATAAAATAAATCTTCATCACGGATATCATGCTTACGAATTTCACGGTAGAACTGCATAGCAGAATGGCTGACTTCATCCGGTTTTGTCAGTTCTTTTTGTAACACTTTAACGTGAAAAACATCAACTTTAAGGTCATCAATTGTGGTCTGGTACTGCTCAAACTCACCGCGGATAGTGTATTTAATCGGTGTCGTTAAACAATCTTGATCTGTAATACAGGAGGTCGAATAAAACTTACCCTTATTTTGCCCTTCATAGACCAGAGACATACTGAGATCGTTACGAACTAAGAGTTCGCCCGCGACGGGAAAATAAATATCCGCATGGTAATTATGCTCAAGTAACTCCCCCATTCCTTTATCATCCGCAGGGAGGACAATACGGTTATAGCGAATGCGCTGCTCCATTATTTGGCTCAGCGGAATGAACTCCGCCATATTTAATCCTGCGGGTTTTGCATCTATCGCCGTGATATTGATGATGCCGTGACCACTGCAGGCATCGGCGTCCAGCTCAGGGCAAATCGCCATCGAATAATTTTTGCCATCAGTTGAGGTAAATGCACTGAAGTAATTAAGGTTATTGATGTGATTTCCCTCTGGCGCTAAATGTTTTTGCCACCATGAAGGATGTAAACGATCCTCATCACCAATATAGAAGGTTCGCGCCGTCCCCAGCGTGCCACCAATATTGAGGCTGATATATTTATCGGCATGCCATTTAGCCACCTGTTTAACCACCGCATGGTGGTCGCTCACATACCAAACGATTGCCAAGATAGCGCACAAGAGGGCAATACCAGCAACTTTAGTCCAAACCGACACCCCCACTAAGGCATCACGAATTGCATTCGCATCATTGATCGCCAGCATCTTTACATGGGATTGTTCAGAGATATGCAATTGATACCCGCGGCGTGCCACGGTTTTAAGCTGCACTTCGGTATAGGGTTCGAGCTTTTTACGTAAGGTACTGATGCATTGCGTTAAAGAGGTAGGAGCAACCACCCTTTCAGGCCAGCCGACCTGCAGCAATTCTTCCTTAGTAAAAATGGCATTCGTGGATGATAACAGCAGAACTAATAAGGCCGTTTCGGAAAAAGTCAGGCTGATGGTTGTCCCATTCACATGATCGACTAATTCCTTAGCCTGTTCATCTAACATTAAATAAGATGTGATTTTATGCATGTTAAACGCCTGAAAGATCAGCCAATACTGATAAAGTTTGATTACACTAACAACATGCAATCATCATGTGACATTGTTTCTTTCCAAGAAAACGATGATATGCAATCACCAAGTCAAGATGGTTTATTTTACCTTTTAACAACATATAAGAGTGTGACTCTATACTCAGTTTAGTCATTGTTTAATAAGTACAAAGTTAGACTAATACAGAGGTCGCTAAACTAGATTTCTTGGTATTTAAAGATCCAAGAACAACACAAAAGTAATGCACCAATCCAGCCACCCAGCAAACCATACATTAAGGGTAAGCCCAGCCCAGTTTGAGCAAGCAGAGTGAGACTACTTTTAGCCGCGAGTGTATCCGAGGGAGTCGCGAGTAAATTTAAAGCACGGAACAGATCAGTAGGGTTCAACAAAATCAGTAGATTGAATACAGTACGATTAAACATCTCACTCATTCCAACCACAGCACTGAGTAAAATCAGATCATAAACCAGCACAAGCACAAACCATAAAATGAGTAATATCCCCAGTGCCTTGGCTTTTTCTCGCACACACAAGCTAACCCAATAACCCAAGAGCACGAACACTAATGACAGTAAAATACTGCTCATAATCAAATGGATAAACCCGATAGCTATGGATAACTGGGCCTGAGTATCGCCCAGTGATATCAGTATTAATCCTGTTAAACCAAAGCCCAAAATGCAGGCAATGGTCATCACGCAGGCATGGCCTAAAAACTTGCCGCACACCAGATGCCAACGTGCTAATGGATAGGTCAGCAGTAACAACAGAGTGCCGGATTCTTTTTCACCAACAAAGCTGTCATAACTCAACAAAATCGCACCTAAAGGGAGCATAAATACCGATAAAGTGACTAACCCAGAAAGGATCTGGGCAGGCTCAAATACCACTAAGTTGCCGGACACAGCGCTGCCCATAAAACTCACACACAGAGATAGCAGCAACAAGATTCCCGCCATCATCCATAACCAACGATTACGTAAATTATCCTTAAACTCTTTGGCGGCTATGGTGCTCACTATGCTCAGGGCACTTAAACGATGGTGCAAAACCTCGGAACGGTTCATAGGACTGATTCCAAATTAATCGCCTGATTTATATCTGTTATGTTAATAGTCTTTGTGGGCATTTTTGACGACTGAAGGGGGCAAAGACTTTCCATGTAATGATGAAACACACTCTGCAAACTAGGAGGTTCAATAGAAAAATCCCCCACGGGCACTTTTTGTAATAAGTGATTTAACACGGCTGACTTTTGCTCCTGTGACACAGCGAGCGTGAGTCCCTGCCCCGCGTTTGCCTTAACACATGCCGCTAAAATGGGATCCGCTAGCAATGCTTGCCTTTGAGTATTAGATAGAAAATGCAACAAGATATGATTTGGCAACTGAGTCGCCGCCCTCAGGGAGGTTAAGCTTCCCGAAGCCAACATTCGCCCTCGACCTAAGATCAAAGCGCGATCCATCTGATCTTGTACTAATCCCAACTCATGGGTACTGATAATAATGGCGCAGCCCTGCGCCCTGAGCTGAGCGATTTTTTGATACAGGAAAGCCGATGCCAAGGGATCTAAGCCAACTGTCGGTTCATCGAGTAACAGTACCTTAGGCTCAGCCAATATCGCCTGCGCGAGCCCAAGACGTTGCCGCATCCCCTTAGAAAAAGTACTCAAACGCTTATCTTTAGCGGCCTCTAAACCAAATTCAGCAAGTAATTCATGCACTTTAGGCAAGGCAACGCCCTTAAGCTTAGCGAAATATCGCAGCAGCTCATTGGCGGTCATATTGTCATAAAAACTCACATTTTCAGGTAAATAGCCTAAAGACAAACTCTGCCGCACCTGTTGGGAGCTCACACTATGACCTTGAACTTGGAGCAGACCACTTGTGGGGGTAAGTAATCCCAAAATAAGCTTGAGTAACGTAGATTTACCCGTACCATTATGCCCAAGGAGTGCGATCACTTGACCCGCTAACACCTCAAAACTCACATCATCCAGTGCCTTAAACTTGCCATAGCATTTACTGATATTTGTCGCTTTAACAACCACATCAGCATTCACTACAGGCTTATTCGCTGAGCAGGTCAAAGTTTGATGATTCATCGCGAACCTCCATCAATCAGTACATGCGCGCCACTTTGCATTAGGGGAAAACTATCACTTATACCGCTCGTCACTTGGGGCTTAAATTGGCGTTCCACCCAACGCAGTAACAACACAACGGGGCTTTCCATCAACAGTTTGGCTTCAGGATAAAGCCAAAACAGTTTATCTAAACTGTCATTCGGCCTATGGGCAATATCCCCTAATCCATCGCCATTCAGATCCCAACCTTGATATTCCGACCAGTAATTGCCCTGCCCCTGATAACTCCACTCCAGCAGTGCCTCGCCGACGTACTTAACTTGGGTTTGATTGGCCATAATACGATTATGCCAAAGGCGATTTTCCTCTCCGCCCATGGCCATACTGATCCCGGTATCGCTGTGGCTAAACTCGTTATCTTGAATACGGTTATGTTGAGCAGCGTAAATAAAAATACCTTTCCCCTCATTGCCAAGCTCCACAGTGCCCTTAGGGTTATGGATTTGACTCGCAACATTGGCTTGCACATGGGATGCCTCAGTAATATTGAGCAAAATGCCAAAGTCCCGCGCCTGAGTCACACGGTTGTGGTGCAGGTAAATATGGGTTGAATTCATTAGGGCATAACCGCCATCGACAGCAATCGCTTGGTTTTGCCACGCTTCGTCGGCTTGGGTATACATATAGTGAATGCCATATTGCAGCTTAGTGAATTGATTTTCATAAATGCGGCTGTGGGTAACGGACTCTAAATACACACCATCACGGACAAAAATCAGCTGATTTCGGTCAATTTGTGGCGAATTAACATGCTTGAGATAAATGCCATCACCCCGATCAAGCACATGAATGGCACCGTTACCACTAATGCTATTGTCCGTAATGATGGGTGAGTTTAGCTGTTCGCCATAAATACCAAAACCATCGCCCACCAAGCGGTTTCCCTTAATCTGCACATGATCCGCCCCTTTTTTGAGTAAAATGGCGGCATCACGGTAATACAGATCCCGTCCCCAGTGGCGGATATTGAGCCCCTCAATACTCACCTGAGGCGCCTCAATGACCAACGCACTCCCTTGGCGCAGTGCATCTAATGTCGCGCCTATTTCCCCCTTTAGCGAAATGGATTGCGTCACCTTAAAGGAGCCTTCATACACCCCAGTGGCTAGCACTAAGGTGTCACCTGCTTGGGCTTTGTTAAGGGCAAGGGTGAGTGAATCTGTATCTGTTACCCGAATGAGTGCAGCCCAAGTACCGAAAGAGGCAAAGCACAGCAGCCAAATAAGGACGAGACGCAGCTTCATCATCACAACCTTATTTATCACCCGCGAGCAGTTCTAGGGTGATGTCATCAAATCTCAGCACTCGGCCACCGTATTCCTTAGCAAAGGCTTCGGCGGCGGCTTTAGTGCTAAAAGGTGCCACAGCTGGCCCCATCACGGCTTTTTTACTGGTGCCGTAAACATAAAATGCGCTAGCGGCATCAATAAAGGCGCCATCGTCAGGTTGATCCCAATCGGTCGTGCCCGCGTCATGCACCATCATGTAATCAATTTGTCTTTTATTTTCAGGCTGTAATGCAAAGTTAAACATATCGCGGCTAGAACAAAACTTAGGTACCGTTTTCTCAGCCTTGAGGTGCACTTGCCCTTTAGGTCCGGGATATTTAGTGATCACCATGCCGCATAAATGACAACGGTCATGCTCGTGGATCATCTCGGCTTTATGAACATGGTCTGTGGCCTCGCTTTTATTACAGCCAAATAGCAAGGGCACTAACAGCAACAATGCATAGTATTTCTTCATTCTATTTATCCTTTTATTAAAAATATCAACGCCTCGCCAGACTCCTTGCAGGGACAGATCTTTACGGCGAGGGTTGATAGAAACGGGTTTCATCTTTCATTCATTTTGCTTTGTGCTTTTGCAATCGCATTATCGATTGCTTCACGGTTGATACTGTCCCCATTGTGTTTGAGCAAAAGCTGCCAATGGTCAATCGCCTCTTGGTTACGAGCATGCAAGTAAGCATCTGCCGCGAGTAACATATGGGTTTGAGGCTCAAAGGGAGAGAGTGCTAATGCTTTGGTAATCACCTCTTGGGTTTCAGGTGTCATTTGCCGAAGCTCGCGGTAATAAAGCGCGTTAGCTTTTGCCCCTAACACTTCAGCATCTTCTCCCCCTATTTCGAGTAATTTATCTAAGGTCAGCACTGCATCTGAGTACAAACCTCCCGCATTGTAAGCCTGAGCTAATGACATAAGTGCCAAGGTGTTTTGCGGCTCACTCTGAGCCCAACGACTGGCTTTAGTGATCTCGGCCGCCACTAAATAATCAATATTTTCATCAATCCGACCTTGATCCCAATCCCTAAAACGGCCTGTTTGACTGTAGACAGCAAGGGTAAGCAGCACTAGGACGATTCCCATCGCAAAGGGCACTTTGCTCGACATGTTTGGCAACTGTGCTATTCCCATGACTAGGTTTAGACGCATGTGCTGCCAGTAAATATAAGCAACAAACAACAGTAAACTGATGCCAATGCCTAGTCCTAAGCTCACCATTCCAGTCTCCATTTCACTCTCCAAACAACTCGTTTTAGGAGCCAGATTAACCGTGTGCAGGCATCATCTTTTTATTTTTCATCTCTTTCATTTCGCTGGGTTTCTCAATATTTTTCAGTTCAATTTCAAAGATAAGTGCTGACTCAGGAGGAATAATACCTACGGCTTCAGTGCCATAGGCAAGGCTTGCTGGTACCACAAAACGGTATTTAGACCCCACAGGCATCAACTTTAATCCCTCTTCCCAAGCGGGGATCACCGACATTAATGCAAACCGAGTGGGCTCTTTACGTCCAACCGTATTTTCAAACTCAGTCCCATCGATAAGAGTGCCAACATATTCCACTGTGACCACATCTTCTGGATTGGGTTTATGACCTTTACCTTGGGTTAAGACTTCGTATTGAAGACCAGAGGCGGTAACTTTAACGCCAGACTTTTTTTGATTTTCAGCAAGATATGCCGCACTTGCCTTTTTAGTTTCTGCCATTTGTTTTTCAGCAACGACAGTTCTTGCGGCATTGAGTTGTTCTGCTCTTTGGTTCAGGTAGGTCAGCACTTCTTCGTCGGTTAATTGCTGTTTATCTTTAAGCGCATCCACAAAACCTTGCACGACTAAGTCGACATTCACCTCTGAGCCTAATTCAACTTGGTTGTAGACTTGACCAGAAATGTAATTACCAATAGAAGCGCCAATGCTGTAAGAGGTTTTATCTGCATCGGTTTTCAGACTTGTGCCGGCAAAACTGGCTACCGAAACAAATAATGCGGCGCAGGTCGCCACTGTGATGCTTTTGGGGATAAAAGAAGTTGACATACGTGTTTTCATTTTATGTTCTCTACAATGTTAACCCTGTGGGTTTCGCCTTTTGGCCCTGCAAACCAAACCGATAAAACATCGGTCCTGTGTGTTACTAAGGTTTTTCTGTTACTCGACCTGACATACGCCAGCCATAAATACCATCGGCCATATGACGCACACCTGTGTAACCTAGCTTCATGGTTTCTCTCGCCGCCATATTGCTGCTGGTGCAAAGGCGGTTAGCGCAGTAAAACACCATGACTGCATCTTTATTCTTTGGAAGTAACTCTCTCCAATTCTGAACATTGAAAAAAACCGCTCCGGGGATAAAACCTTCTGCCCATATCTCCAGTGTATTTACGTCGAAAAAATAAACGCCTTGTTTGCCGACTAAGGTTTCCGCTTCCATCATCGAAATGGGATTTAATTGGATTTCGTTATAGGGCACTTCAGACATTTCTGAGCCACCACCGGCGATGACTGGCATCGCAGTCACGCCTAAGGCCAACACCATCAATATTCGGCTTACACTTTGACGAAGCATGTTATGCATAATTAGGCTCTCATATTCCCCGACACCCAAAGGTGTCGGGGATAACTAGGACTCAAGTTAAACTATATTTTCTTCGCACTCAGCGCATTACCATCAATAATGGCTTGGGCTTGGGTCACATAGGTCAAGGCGGCATCTAAGCGTTTTTGTGAGTAACGCGCACCATGAACCCCCCATGAACCATCGGCTTTAATCAGCTTGAGGACATCTTGAGCTTTATCGGTCAACAACAGCACTTGCGTCTTATCTTCTACCGATAACTTCGCCATATTGGGCGACTTATCGATGCTAATAAGGGCTTTTTCTACTTTGGCATAGGTTTCTTTCACTGGTTTTTGCCACTTCTGAACTTTGCCGTAGATTTGCTGTTGATCTTTAAAGTGCAGACCCTCACCCAACTTAGATTGGAATTGACTATGGCAGCCTTTGTTATCCACTACATCGTGATCAGAAGCGGAAGTACGAGCACAGGTCCACATCAGATCGAGGTAGTTATGGCCATTTTCGTCCTTCGCCACAGTCCAGCCCTTAGTGGATGAGTCGCGAGACTTACCTTCAGGTGGGTTAAGCGTCTTACGCAATGGATCGACATCGATTTTCCACATGTGCGACTTACGAACGTTGTCGAAACCGGCCATATCAGGGAACTGGATCGCGGTGAAGTTTTCACAACTACCCATGTTTGGCATATGACAGCTTTGACAAGTTTGTTTACTGTGGGTCTTGGTATTACTCGCAATTTCAGCCTGTGCCGTATGGCAATCGGTACATTCTTTGATGAGTTTTGGTTTAGTAATACCGGATTTCCAATCACCATCAGTCACTTCGTGTGGATCATGACAGGTAGAACAACGCATGCCCTTATCGTAGTGAGACGAGGCAAACATTTGCGAACCTTCTGTACCACAAGATGGGCAAGAAGATTTCATCTTCACGTTAAAGGCATATTCCAGTTTTTCTTTACCCTGTGGGGTTTGCGCAAGTTCTTCTACGAAGTTAAAACGCTGGTGACAACGCTCGCAGTTAGAAGGCATACCACCACCGATACCGCCGTCTAAATGACCACCTGCGCCATGACACTCTTCACAGGTAATACCGAGTGACACTGTATGTTTTTGTAGCTCTTTAGGATTACCAAGGGCTGCAAAAAACTCATCTTTAGTTTTAAAATCAAACTTAAAGGTGTGGCACATTTCGCAATAGGAACTCGCAGGTTGGAATAAGAATTCCTTCTCGTATTTAGCACCATAGGAGCTCATACCCCACTGGTGTGAACCACTCGCGCCAAAATCTTCCATTTTAGTTGGAAATTCAGGAATAACTTTCTGAATTTTCTTCGCCATTTCAGGGGTTAACCATTCAGCCCAACCACGGGAGAATTGGTTACCGCCGGCGACCATAGTGCCAGTACCATCTTTGAGTAAACCGTCTTTCACATGGAAGGTACCGCGTACTAAGTAGCTGTCGATAAAGCCGTATTTGGTTCTTGGTGTTCCCACCGTCGCATAAATTGCATCAGGGGTAATGCCGTCTGGCAGGATAGAAGTATCCTTAGTGCCATACATGGTTTTGTTTAAATCGTTATCGACTTCGGGATGACTCCCCGGAAAACGTAAGGTTTTTGAATGGCGTGAACGTTTCCACTTTTCATATTGTGGGCCGTGGCACTCACCACATTTTTCAGGACCAACAAACTTATTTGGGAAATCCAAAATCGACTTGGCACCGAGGCGATATTGCAATGCCATAGGGCGATTGCCCTCTTGATGTTGGCTATATTTTTGGCTATCACCACCGTGTAAGTATTCTTCACCACGGTCACTGACCTTATAGGTTCCTTTTAAACGACCTTGCTCGGCATATTTAAATACCGGATGATTTTCAAAAAGAAAATCAAACAACTCTTTTTCCTGAACAATATAATCCTGCAGTGTTCTTACACCACGGGATTCTAGTGTTAGATCGGGATTAGCCATAATTCCCTGAGCTTCCGCACTCATTTGTTTATTACCATAGCCAGGCTTTACCTCGCCCGGTTTAGCATCGGATGCTATTCCGGCCACACTGATGATAGTACCTAAACAAAACAGCACGCTGAGTGCTATTTTGGATTTCCATCGTTTCATCATTCACTCCTAATTATCATTAGTTTTTTATTTTCTACTGAACCTAATTGCTCACTGAACGACATAAACAATTGACCAGTTACAGCATGGTGGAGGCAAAAAACCATTAAAAATCAGAGCTAGAGCACACTAAATTTGCGCTGATAAATCAAGATGAATGAAATCAACTAAAACAAATAAAATACAATAACTTACAAAATTAATGCCATTTGTTTTTTAGAAGTTAAAAAGCACATTTCAGTTATAAAAAAAACTAAAAATGCATTTTACTTTTCAAAAAACATCAAGCGTAAAAAGGAATAATTTAATAACGGATAAGATCACATTATTAAATGCAAAACTCGACTAATCTTAAAATCAACAGTGATTAAATCTTGTGATTAAACTGACTTTTACTACGAAAAAAATTATATGTACATTTAAAATCACAATAAAATAATTCAAGTTTTTGAGCGAATCGAATAAAAATTCAGCCAGTTAAAACCACATAGGTAAAATAGTTAACTGTTAACACCATATTACCGCGACCACATTATTCTAAGGCATAATAAATGACAACTATGCTTCCAGAAATTGGACATATATTACTGATCATCAGTAGCGTATTGGCATTATTTTCTGCAGCACTGACCTTAATCGGTGTTAAGCAGAATAATGCCTATCTGGTGGGATTAAGCCCGACACTCTTTAGAGCCATATTTACCTCAGTATTTGTTTCACTTCTTTGCTTAATTTATTGCTTTATGACTGATGATTTTTCTGTTGCTTATGTCGCAAACCACTCGAATAGCCAATTAGCATTGGGTTATAAAGTGGCCGCCGTTTGGGGCAGCCACGAAGGGTCAATGCTGTTTTGGATATTTGCGATTACCCTTTGGGGGGCGATCATCAGTTATCGCATAAAGATGGCGGATTGCACTCAGGATAAGGCCAGCGATAAATACCAAGACGCCCTGTATTTTGCGAGGCTGTTGGCCATTTTGGCATTAGTGATCCTTGGTTTTAACTTATTTTTACTCTTTACCTCTAATCCCTTTGCCCGCTTATTACCTAACATTCCGATTGAAGGGCGAGATCTTAACCCCATTTTGCAAGACATAGGGCTCATACTGCATCCGCCCATGCTCTTTCTTGGTTATGTTGGCCTCACTGTTTGCTTTGCTGCAGCGTTAGCATCACTGCTCGGTGGTGGTTTTAATACTCGTCAAATTAACTATTTACGACCTTGGGTATTATTAGCGTGGGTGTTTCTAACGGGCGGCAATGCCTTTGGATCTTGGTGGGCCTATAACGAACTGGGTTGGGGTGGTTGGTGGTTTTGGGATCCGGTAGAAAACGCCTCCTTTATTCCTTGGCTTGTGGCAACAGCATTAGTACATTCCCTCATTCTCACTCAACGTACTCATGGCTTTAAACTCACGACTTTACTGCTGTGCTTATTGGCATTCTCACTCAGTTTACTCGGCAGCTTTTTGGTGCGTTCCGGCATAGTGCAATCGGTACATGCCTTTGCTGCCGATCCGACCCGTGGTATGTCAATCCTCTGCTTATTAGTGATTTTTGTTGGGGCTGCGTTACTCATTTTTGCACTCAAAGCCCACCATTTAAAAGCGGATGTGACTTTCGCGCTTTTCAGTAAGGAAACGCTGTTACTGCTCGGGATCGTTATCTTAGTCGTAGCAGCGTTTTCCGTATTACTCGGTACATTTTACCCTTTGATCTATGAGCTACTCGATTTAGGTACACTTTCAGTGGGTGCCCCTTATTTCAACGCTATATTTGTCCCCCTCACTTTCTTGCTTGTCCTTTTAATGGGCATTGCGCCCTTAGTGCAATGGCAAATAGCGCAATGGCAAAATGCCTCAAAGACTCGTATTACTTCCCTGCTCATTCCTAGCCTAGTGATATTAGCCGTCGCTGGCTGGGTAAGCTTACAGGCCGCCTCGGGCAGTAGCTTATTTTTACTCCTTGGCACTGCCGCAGCACTTTGGTTGCTGGTGTGTTTATTGCTCACGATATTGGCAGCCTCAGGATTAGGTAGACGAATATATGCCCGTCAATTAACCCAAAACCGCAATGAGCACGGCTTAAATCCTCCCGTTAAAACATCAAAACAAGGGTTTATAGCCATGCTATTCGCCCACTTTGGGGTGGCTATCACTATTATTGGTGCAACATCCATCTCCTTTTTTGAACAGGAAGCCCTCCTCAGAATGGGCCCTGGCCAAGGTAAACCGTTGGCGGGTTATATCTTAGTGTATGAAAGCACTGAGAATGTCGAAACCAACAGCTTTACGGCAATCCAAGCCAATATCAGTATCCGCGATGGTGCGAATGATGAAGTGATCCTCGGTTACGTTAGGCCGCAACGCCAAACCTTTAAAAGCAATGGGATGGAAATGTCCCACGCGGGTATCGAACATGGATTCTGGCGGGATATTTATGTGTCTATGGGGCTGCAATTAAGTGACAGCGAATACCTTATTCGTATCAGCTATAAACCCCTTGCGAGTTGGATCTGGCTTGGTGCGCTATTAATGATGCTAGGTGGGGCGATTGCCGCTTGGCCTACTCGCCATTTTAGCTACCAAGCTGATTTAACAACCTTAGGTAACCTATCCCATCACAAACCACAGGAGACACTTGCCTAATGAATCCAATATTGCGCTTTTTAGTCTTACTGCTCCCTATCACCTTATGTGGGATAGGGATCCCATGCTTATCCGTAGCGCAAGCTCAGCCCATATCAAGCCTTTCCTACCAGCAACAGGCAATAGATATCAGTAAAGTGCTGCGTTGCCCTATGGCGACGAATCAAAGCCTATTTGAATCACAGGCGCCAATCGCCCACGAGCTCAAAGCACAAATATTCTCGATGCTGGAACAGGGGCAAAGCCAAGATGAGATTATCGATTTTATGGTGCAACGCTATGGTCAAAAAATCCGTTATCAACCTGAATTTAATACCTCCACCTTCGCACTTTGGTTTGGGCCACTGCTGTTATTAGTGCTTGGTGTTGGGTTGTGTCTCGCATTGGTAACCCGTAGAAAAACACAAACGACTATTTAAAAGTAAAGGATAACCAGATGAAATTACACTATTTTCCCTTTGTTCTACTCGCGTGTTTGGGTCTGTTTTCTAATAGCAGCTCAGCCCACTCACTAGACAATAAACTCTACAGTACAGGAGAGCCCCTCCCTAAGCCCCTTGTGATGACTGGTTTTATAGAAATGCAGCACGCACGCGGCGTACCAGAAGTTCCCTTTATTGATGAATCAGGACAAACCCAAACCCTAAAACAGCACCAAGGAAAATTGGTTTTAGTCAATCTTTGGGCAACCTGGTGTGCACCCTGTTTAAGGGAAATTCCAGAACTCCAAAAGCTTAAGCAGCAGTATCAAGGGAAGAATATCGCCATCATTCCAATCTCTATCGATGAAGAATCTAAAGATGTACGCCCTTTTCTTAACCAACATGGCTTTAGCGGCTATGCCACTTGGCTTGACCCGGAGCAAAACATAGAACAAATCATTCCCGCGAATGTCGTACCCGCCAGTTATATTTTTGATGCTAAAGGTAATCTTGTCGGTTTTGTGCGGGGATATCTCGATTGGGCTGATAAAGACGTTGGCCCTTATCTTGATCAACTGATTGCAAAATACGGCCAATAATCACCAAGTAACACAGGCTCACAATATATTTCTCCATTCGGTCATCCGCCAAAATTTGCCGAAACCCGCTGCCGCCTATTTGGCTGCGGGTATTTTTATCTCTGCCCCATCTTTGTATTCTGCGACGCATTTCTTTAAAATTGCCGCCAAACTCTTTATTTCAAGGCAAATCAGATGAAACTCACCCGCTTAACTCAACCTATTTATGACCACTTATATCGTGATATCAGTGAGTTTCGTAGCACCTTCGACTTGCCCGTTAATGATGTTGATTCTTTAGATGACAAGGCCGATACCTTACATACTTCACTGATTATTGAGGAGTTAACTGAACTTGCAGAAGCCGATAGCCGTATCGAACAGGCCGATGCCATAGTCGATTCTGTATACGTGTTAATGGGCCGTCTAGTGCACTTAGGCGCGCAAGCAATGACGGACAGACTCGAAATCAGTTACCTGATTGACTTGTTGCTTTGCGTGGCTCAAAACCGTGAAATCGACTTTATTAGCTGCTGGGATGAAGTCCACTCGAGCAATATGAGTAAAGTGTGCCGTAACGAGCAAGAACTGGCCGAGACCATTGCCTTCTATGCCAAGCAAGGTGTTGAAATTGTCGGTAGTCAGCAAGGTGATTTCATCATAGCCAAATGCGCTAAAGATGTGGAAATGGCAGGTAAAGTGGTTCGCCAAGGTAAGGTACTAAAATCGGTTTACTATCGCCCAGCGGATCTGACTACACTGGTTAAAGCCTAACCACGGCAAGCCTAGGATAGCACTTAACTAAGTGCGTCCTAGGATGTGTTGAACAAGGCTAAAACGGCAGAACTCAGTCCGATGTATCACTCTTACGATATTCTAAAATATCCCCAGGCTGGCACGACAGGTACTCACAAATACTCGCCAGTGTTTCAAAACGCACGCCTTTCACCTTGCCACGTTTTAGCAGGGATAAATTCGCTTCGGTAATGCCAACCGCTTTGGCAAGCTCCTTAGAACTCACCTTCCGTATCGCCATCATGACGTCTAAATTAACGATAATGTCCAAAATTACACAAACTCTTTGTTTTCTGCCTCAAAATCTCGGGCAGCTTTAAGCAAATAAACAATCAGCAACATCAATAAAATCGTGGTGATATTGCCAAAATCGAGCGCCAAGTCGATACGGGTATCCTCAAAAAGCGACTTGTGATAGTAACCTACGCCTAAGGTTTGCAGTATCTCTATCACTAAGGCGGCAACCTTAAGCCAAACCAACCACAGATAACAATGCATACTTTCGTCGCTAAAAAACAAGCCGTCTTGATAGTAGGCTAATAATTTTTGCAGCCAATAAACACCCAGTAAAAACGTGATAAACAATGGACTTAACATTAACAGCAACAGGGTTTGACTCGCATCAGGCGATACCCATAGCGCTTGTAACAATCCATTATTCGATCCAAAACGTATCTCATCATGGACTAAGTAGCTATAACCCAGATACACCACCACAATCGTAGCGGCTAACAAAATCACCCACCGGAAAAATGCACTGATTTTTATTAACTTTTCTATGTTTTTATTCATCACTCAATCCTAAATTTAATCCAATCCCAGTGCTCTTTAACCTTGGCTAGTATACTCGTCCGGTAAAATATATTGCAAAGAAATATAATTTTATTGTTTTACGATAATTAATTTTCGTATTAACATGATGTCACTTCTAACAACTCAAGGTTACAACAATGCGATTATCCTCCTTCACAAGCCAGTTATGCAGTGCTGCTATTGCCGCTATGCTACTCGCAAGCTGTTCAACCTCAACCACAGAGCAAAAAGCCAATACGGATAGGCTTAACAGCCAGCAAGCCCAAGTGCCGCTCATTCCCATCGAAGATTTTTTCAATGAGCAAAATATTCACCATTTAAAAATGTCCGCCGACGGTAAATGGTTAGCCTTCACAAAGGAATACCAAGGTGCGAGCAATATTTATGTAATGGCGGATAAAAGCGATCTTGCAAGTGCGACACTCTTAACGCAGTCCATTGAACCCATTAAAGAATTTGAATGGTCATCAAACAGTAACGAACTCTTTTTTATGAAAGATAAAGGGGGAAATGATCCGCGAGTGACTCAAGTTGAATCAGATAATATTGCGAAAAAGATGTACCAAAAATCGTTACCCGTTGAATACTTACTCGCCAAAGATGAAGGTCATGGATTTATCAAACGTGCCAACAAGCTCGCCGCGATAATTGCGACTGAACGTTTCTTTGGTAAGTACTTAGGCGGAAAAGTGGATAATAATGTCAATCCAGCTTTGCTTGAACATCTTAATAGCTTAAATGTTGATATAGAAAAACTGTAACCTTAATAAAGCGTTAGAAGTGCAACACCGATTTTGCCAAGGAAGGCGAAATATCTCAACAGGCTAACGCGGTTAACTGCGGGCGAATAGACTAATCTATCAAGTATGACTACACCCCAAGAGATAAAAATGAATCCAGCAAAA
The DNA here is from genome assembly GCF_025654245.1 of Shewanella sp. SM29. Lineage (NCBI taxonomy): Bacteria > Pseudomonadati > Pseudomonadota > Gammaproteobacteria > Alteromonadales > Shewanellaceae > Shewanella > Shewanella sp. SM29. The sequence continues at coordinate 50,176 of NZ_JAKKRN010000004.1, read as the reverse complement.
GTCGTGCGTGCCGAGGTTAAGCAATTGACTGATTTACCCAATATTGGCAAAGCCTGTGCAGCGGATTTACGTTTGCTTGGCCTAGATAGGCCTGAGCAGCTGTTAGATAGAAACCCCTACGAGCTGTATCAAACGCTGTGCGACAAAACGGGCCAGAGACACGACCCCTGCATGCTCGATGTGTTTATCTCCATCACCCGTTTTATGGCAGGTGAAGATCCTAAACCTTGGTGGTTTTACACCGATGAGCGCAAAAATACCTTAGAGAAATGAAGCTTTAGCGACTATCTATCTGCCTGTTTATCCAATGGTATCGTTTCGGGCTCTTCCCTTAACCATTCCCGCCAAATGGCCACCAGCAGGGCCATCAATACTGGACCAACAAACAAACCGACAAAACCCATGGTTTTTACGCCGCCGATCAGACCGAAAAAAGTCGGTAAGAAAGGCAATTTAATCGGCCCACCGACAAGATTAGGCCTTAAGGTTTTATCGACAATAAACAACTCTATGCTGCCCCAAAGAAACAAGCCGACCCCCGCCGTCATATCGCCAGTGCCGACAAGATAGAGTGAAATCAAGGTAAACATGGTTGGCGCCCCCCCGGGAACCAAGGCCATAAAGGCGGTTAACACCCCAAAAGCCACGGCCGAAGGTACTCCCGCAATCCAATAGGCAATCCCCAGCACTATGCCCTCACCAATTGCGATAAGCGTCATACCTATCACGGTAGAACTGACTGTTGCAGGCACCACACGGGAAAAACTATGCCAGCGAGCAGGCAACACTCGCTCACCCACGATATCCAACTGTTTAGCCACTTGCGGACCATCTTTATACAGGAAAAACAAAGTGATCAGCATAAAAAGTAAGGTCAATAACAACCCTAAAGTATTCCAACCCAATTGCAGCACCCAACGGGAAATGCCACTCAAATTCTGGCCACTAATGGCACTGATAATTTGGCCTAATTCATGGGGTTCACCAATAAACTGCTGCCATTGCAGGGTTAACCATTCACCCATCCAAGGTAAATCTTTGATCCACAAGGGCACGGGCGAACCGTGTTGGTTAGTAAACACCAACCAATCAACCCAAGTTCTAATCTCTTGTAACGCATAGGAAAATACAAACACCAGCGGAATAATCAGCCCGAGCACAATACAACATAGGGCAATGGTTGCTGCCAACGCCGAGCGACCACCGCATTTTACCAATAGTTTTTGATAGAGAGGCCAACTTGAAAAACACACAATCAATGCAGCTAAGGCGGGCACTAAAAAATCGATAAAAAAGAATACGCCAGCACACAAGAGCAAAACCAACAAACTACGGCCAATAGCGGCATTACTGAAAATCGGCGTCATAGTGGTACGGCTCCCAAAAACTTAGATGAATAAACAATAGGCTATACGCCACATTGAGCGCGCAAATACACTCTTATAAACGCTAAGCAGACTAACTCAGATTGGTCGATAAATCATCTAATTAGCATATGATTTCATGGTTATAAATCTATTCTAAGAAACTTTTTTGTAATTTTGGAGTATGCCCAATGCATCAGCTAACACTTGGGGTTCATCCACTACTAAATTGATCACAGTTAACGGCTCAGGCAATTGTCCCATGCCGCCATAATAAGTTTGGGGCCGCTTAAAAATCAGCTGCACATTCGCGGTATCACCGCGGCCTATCGTCAATATTTCTGTTGCATTGATTGCAGTTGAATCACCTACCGATTTCCCCCCCATTTGCTGTGGCTGTACATGAGTCAAAAATGTTCCCAATTTCAGTTCACTTATCTGGGTTAAATCGATCGACATAAAACCCCAGATACCATTATTGATAATGAGCTTACCTTCCCTTTGATACAGGGAGTAATAACGACTGATTCGGTAATTGGCTGCGATTAATACCACTGAATATAAGATCAAACCAGAAACGAATACGGCAACAATATGACTCACATAATCGAGTAGTATGTAACTCAGTGTGGAGGCCACGATTAAACACATTATGATGACTAAAGCATGCCAAGGTTGGGCACTCAGTAACTTAAGCGGTGTGATCGATGCTGGGTGGCGACGGGAAAAATAAGGGATAGCGTAATACCAACTCGCGGGTTCGGTAGCGAGTATTAAACCTAAGGTCAGCTTCTTATCGTCAGGCATTTGATTCTTTGGCAAATCAGTGTTTGATGCGCCCTCAATATTAAGCGTTCTAAGTTCATTTGCCCCATTACCCAGCTCTTGCTCCACAGTGGCAGCATATTGAGCAATGATCGCTAATCTTGGATCGCCTGAAGCCTTCCTCGCCTGCCACAATCCCTTAATAATGCTCACCATCAAGTACAATTCGATGAGCAGTAATACCGTGATAATAGGGAAACGTAACCAAGCGATAAACTCGAAATACTCTGCAATTTGAGGAGGGTAGCTGAGGCGAGCCATGAGGCTGCTCAAACTGAGAATGACTAATATTTTCCAGCTTTTTTGCGCACCAATTTTGATAATCCAATACCAATAAAGCAGAGGTAACAACACAAAATATAGTGCACTGACGACAGCCAAAGACAACTGCTCACTTGTTTGCGTTAACTGTTCTGGCAGTAAATTAAACCCAAGCCAATACACAATAATCATCAAAATGAGAAAATAAATTCGATATTTAGCTGGGCGTCTTAGTCGAATTTTTAGCATTTAACATCCTTGTCAGTTGATCTAGCCAAGCCTATGCGATAGTAAAAACCCAAAAAAGTAGCTTGGCTTATCAATAACATGATGGATAAAACCATGAATACAATGCTGGCTTAAAAACGCTCAAACTGATCATTAGACCATCAAGCCTAACGCCAATTGCTTGGTGAGCTCTGCGGCGGGAATCGCCTGACAGCCGGTTGCATTTTGGCCGCACCAAAGTGGGCTAAAATCGCCAAATCCTTGTTGCTCGGCGGCGCTTCGCAATCCTGCGATGGCACTGGAGGCGAGCGGAAAATCCGGTACTGCGTTATTGATAGGTCCAAGTTCAACCATAAAACGGTTCACTATGCCACGGGCGGGGCGACCGGAAAATAAGTTAGTCAAAGCCGTATGTTGCGCCGCCTCGCTTTGCAGTGCGGCGCGATGGATCTCACTGGTGGTGCATTCAGGGCAAAGTAAATAGGCCGTCCCCACTTGCACCGCCGAAGCGCCCATCGCCATGGCGGCGCGCACGGTTTTGGCATCGACTATGCCACCCGCTGCGATAACGGGCACATCAACGGCAGCAATGATTTGCGGCAATAAACTAAAAGTGCCGAGCTGCTCAGTCAAATCATCGGATAAGAAATGTCCTCTATGGCCGCCAGCTTCTAAGCCCTGCGCAATAATAGCATCTACACCACGCGCTTCTAACCAGAGCGCCTCTTCCACTGTGGTCGCCGTCGAGATGATCTTAGATCCCCAAGATTTTATCTCCAACAACAAGTCTTCATTAGGTAAACCAAAGTGAAAACTCACCACCTCAGGTTTGAATTTAGCTAACACTTCAGCCTGAGCACTCGTGTAGGGCGCGCGTTGTGCTCCCGCAGCTTGGGTATCAGGATGGATACCCAGCTCAGCAAAATAAGGCGCGAGTTGCTTGAGCCATGCAGCTTGTTTCGCCGCTTGCGGTTCGGGCTCGTGATGACAAAAGAAGTTTACATTGATGGGCTTAGTCGTTTGGGCGCGGATCTGTGTCAACGCGGCATCTAATGCTTCAAGGGATAACATGGCGCAGGGCAAAGATCCCAACGCACCGGCTTGAGACACGGCTATCGCTAAGGCACTGCCCTGAACACCCGCCATAGGCGCTTGAATAATTGGCAATTCGATTCCAAATAATCGGGTTAACTGGCACGGCATACATCACCTCCTTTGACTGGTTATCACTTGACGATCAATCCTGATATGGCCCTTCGGCTAAACGCTGGGAGATCCACCACAGATTACCCACGGGATCCCGCACTCCACCTTGGCGATCGCCATAGGGTTTATCCGCCACTGCCATGATTAACTCGCCCGCAGCAGCAAGCGCCTGAGCTACCGATTTATCGGCATCTGCCACATACAAATAGTAGGATGCTGGCATTGGCGGAAACGCTTCACTCGCCTCGCTTAACATAAATAGGCAGTCGCCGATTTGCATCTGCGCATTGGCTATTTTGCCATCCAATCGATGGGAAATATGTAGCGCTTTAGCATCAAAGGCTTTTTGCATAAAGGCTACTAAACTATCGGCATTGTTGATAATCATATACGGGCTAACCCGTGCAAATCCTGGCGGAATAAACATAACGACTCCTTGTTACCCAAGCATGATGTTGATCATAAAAAACCACTATTAGCCAATGACTATAGACTAAGCACTATGGCGAAAACCAGCAGTGGCCATTAAGCCTTCAACGTGAAATGTAAACTTAAGCATTTAGTGAACTAGCCAAAGCGTAAAGCCTGCAGATGCATTGCCCCATGGCGTTTAAGTCATGTTGTATCTTTGCGACCAAACCATAACAGTACTGCTTTACGCTTGTTATTAAACAATAAATTAGCTTTATTTAACTATGATTAAGCAACTACGGATCCTTGTTCTATGCTTAGTTCACTGTTCACTTAACATCATGAGCCTATGCACTTGACTGCATTCTTCGCCCGTTACCTCAGGATTTGCCTCCTCTTAATCCTCAGTAGTTTCGTCTTTGCAGTGCAGGCAGCTTGGTATCCCGCCGATGTCATTGCCGACGGTCAAAAGACCCTCTACACGCCACTCACTAAGGCCAATAAAGCATGGCGGATCTGTGCCTTACTTCCCCACGGGAAAGATCAATATTGGTGGGGCGTCGCCTTTGGATTATCACAAGAAGCCGAGCGCCAAGGCGTAACGCTTGGCATTTATGATGCTGGTGGATATGACAAGATTGAGCAGCAAAGACAGCAACTCCATGATTGTTATGCACTCAAGGCTCAAGCTTATATTATTGCTGCCAATACCGCTGACGGACTGATTGCGGACATTGAACAGCTCAGCGCTGCGGGCATTCCGGTTATCGATTTAGTCAATGGTATCGCGACCGACAAACTCACGAGTCGCTCCTTAGTCAGCTTTGAAGATATGTCTGCGGCAGCGATTGAGTATATTGCATCGCAGCAACGAGACCCTGTCGATAAAGCGCCTGCGAAACTTAAAGTTGCTTGGTTTCCAGGGCCTAAGGACGCTTCTTGGGTTATGGCGGCGGAACAAGGATTTAGGCGGGCGGCAACCAAACAAGAGTTCGACACAATTGAAGGAGGGTTTGGCACTACGGAGTTATTTATTCAAGCTGATTTAGTGCGAAAAGTGCTTACTAAACAAAGTGTAGATTATGTGATCGCCAATGCAGTTGCCGCCACTTTCGCGGCGCGCTATTTAGACGGACGTAGGAATAAAACGGGAAAAGTCATCGCATTCTACTCGAATGCACAGACCATAGAATTAGTGCAGAAAAAACAGTTACTCGCGACGGTCAGCGACTCGCCAGTATTGCAGGCTCGAATTGCCATCGATCTCGCAATACGCGCACTCGAAGGTGCGCCTTATCCCCACAGAGTGAGCCCAGTTATCAAGGTCATCTCCCAAGACAACATCCACCAGATTGATTTAGAACAAATATTAGCGCCACAGAATCAGTGGATGATCCATCAGGATCTTCCTCAGCCAAAATGATGTTCACTAAACTAAATAATCGGCGCCCAGCCCAACAAATAATGCGAGTCCTGCCCAATTGTTATTGAGAAACGCTTTAAAACAAGGGGCTCGTTCGCGATCAAAGATCAGCATTTGCTGGTAAGTACTAAAACCGACAAAAGTCAGTAAACCTAGGCCATAGAGTAAACCACGATCGGCGCTCCAACCGGCGGCGATAAAACAAGCCAGCGCAGCAAGCTGAAATAAACCTATGATTTGGCGGTCATATTTACCGAACAAAATTGCAGTAGATTTAATGCCCACCTTTAAATCATCATCCCTATCGACCATGGCATACATGGTATCGTAGGCGACAGTCCAAAACCAATTGGCCGCAAATAACCACCAAGCCTCGATGGGTACTTCACCCGTCTGCGCGGCGTAAGCCATAGGGATAGACCAACTCCACACCACGCCTAGAAACATCTGCGGCATATTGGTGATGCGTTTAGTGAAGGGATAAATGATAGTGAGGATAATACCAACAACGGATAATTTAACCACTAATCCATTGAGTAATAAGACCAAACCAAAAGCAGATAAACCTAAAATGACGAACAGTATCAAGGCTTCTTTAGTGCTGATTTCGCCACTGGCCAGCGGCCGAGATTTAGTGCGTTCCACAAAAGAGTCGAGATCGCGATCGGCATAGTCGTTAATAATGCAGCCACAGGCACGCATGATTACCACGCCAATAATAAAGATGATCAATACCTTAAGATCGGGCATACCACCCGCCGCTAACATCAGCGCCATCAAGCATGGCCACATCAGCAATAGCGTACCTATGGGACGGTCGATTCGAGTAAGACGGGAATACACATCCCACTTCTGCTTTAAATTCATTAACTAGGTACTCCCAATACCCTCAAGTTTCCACTCGGTTTCAGGATTAGCATCATATACCCATGCTTCTCCCGATGCGAATTTACGCCCTGAAAGCGTGTCATAAAAAGCTGACATTCATCGCGTTCAGGGCTGGTATTAAAGCGCCTCTAACCGAGCGTAAGCCACCACTAACCACTTGCTGCCAAAGTCAGTAAAGCTCACTTGTACTCGCCCTTGGGCACCGCTGCCCTCAAAGTTGGTCACTTTACCTTCACCAAATTTAGGGTGATTGACTCGTTGGCCGACGTTAAAGCCTGTATCGTTTGTCGCAGCCGATTTTGGGGCGCTAAAACGATTATTCGCCATCGGCGTTGAAACCTGCGCCTTAAGACGGATTTCATCCACATATTGCGGCGGGATCTCTTTGATAAAACGCGACGGCCGAGCGTAATCTTCGCGGCCATAAATGCGCCGCGATTCCGCATAGGTTATGTAGAGTTTTTCCATGGCACGGGTCATGCCCACATAGCAGAGACGGCGTTCTTCATCGAGTCTATCGCCCTCTTCGAGCGCCATTTTACTCGGGAAGATCCCTTCTTCGACACCCGCCATGAACACCATAGTGAACTCTAACCCTTTGGCAGAATGCAGCGTCATTAGCTGCACCGCATCGGTAAAGGCATCGGCTTGGCCTTCGCCTGCTTCGAGCGCCGCGTGGGATAGGAAACCGTTAAGTTCTCCCATATCCTCCAGCTCTTCTGGCAGCTCAAAAGTACGCGCCGCCGTGACGAGTTCTTCTAAGTTTTCGATTCTAGCGTGGGCTTTTTCACCCTTTTCGGCTTCATACATAGCCTTAAGGCCCGAGGCTTGGATCACAGTATCGGCCATGCGATACAGCACCATATCTTGAGTGTCTTCACGCAGTGTCATGATTAAGTCCATGAAACCACGCACAGAATTTGCCGCGCGGCCCGCAAGCACTTTCTCGTCGAGCAAACGCACACTCGCCTGCCACAGGGTTAATTCATGCTGGCGCGCCGTGGAGCGCAAAATATCCAAAGTGCGATCGCCAATGCCACGGGGCGGCGTGTTAACTACACGCTCAAACGCCGCATCGTCGTCTTTGTTATTAATCAGCCGCAGGTAACCCATGGCATCTTTAATTTCTTGGCGTTCGAAGAAGCGTAAACCGCCGTAAATGCGATAGGCTAAGCCTTTGTGTAATAAGGCTTCTTCCAATACCCGCGATTGAGCGTTAGAACGATATAAAATCGCACAATCACTGAGGTTGCCGCCCTTTTCGTGCCAATCATTAATTCGACCGACTATAAAGCGCGCCTCGTCCATTTCATTAAAGGCGCAATAAAGCGAAATCGGATCGCCATCGGCTTCATCCGTCCACAACTCTTTACCCATACGCTCTGGGTTATTGGCGATTAAGGCGTTGGAAGCTTTAAGAATATTCCCCTTAGAACGATAGTTTTGCTCGAGGCGAATCGTGGTTGCGGTAGGAAAATCCTGAAGGAAGCGATGCAGGTTTTCAACCTGAGCACCACGCCAGCCGTAAATCGATTGGTCGTCATCACCCACTATCATCACATTGGCGGTTTGACCGGCAAGCACGCGGATCCACGCATATTGGATGGCATTGGTATCTTGGAACTCGTCCACCAAAATATGCTTAAATCTGTCTTGATAATGGGCCAACAAGTGCGGCTTATTGAGCCATAACTCATGGGCACGTAATAGGATTTCGGCAAAATCGACTAAACCAGCGCGGTCACAAGACTCTTGATAAACCTGATAGATTTTTAGCAGATTCTGCTCAAGCGGAAAACCGCCCGCATCGATATGCTTAGGGCGTAATCCTTGGTCTTTTTTACCATTGATATAACCCTGAGCTTGGCGTGGAGGATATTGTTTCTCATCCAAATTCAAGCTTTTAAGAATACGTTTGATCAAACGCACTTGATCGTCAGAATCGAGGATTTGGAAGCTTTGCGGTAAACCCGCATCTTGGAAGTGAGTGCGCAACAAGCGATGCGCCAAGCCATGGAAAGTGCCAATCCACATGCGGCCCATATTGGTGCCAGCGACTTTTTCAACTCGCTCGCGCATCTCAGCCGCAGCTTTATTGGTAAATGTCACCGCAAGAATCGAGTAAGGACTCTGCTGTTCAACCTGCATCAGCCACGCAATGCGGTGGGTCAACACCCGAGTTTTACCACTGCCTGCGCCCGCCAACACTAACATGCTAGATTGCGGTGCCGCGACAGCCTCGCGCTGCTTGTCATTCAGGCCGTCTAGTAAAGAAGATACGTCCATTCTCGCCTCCAAAAAATCGAGGAGGCATTATAACAGAAGAAAACCCGCCTGCGCGTTTGATCCACAAGACAAGAGCCACACCTTGATTTGCACTTATGTTGTAATGACTAAATTGATTAAGCACTGTCATTCCAGTGACTCGCCATTAACTCATCCCTGAGGGCTCGACGACGGCATCCATGCCGTCAACGGTCACTTCCATGACAGTGCTTAATCCTATTAACCTTTGCGTATCTCTGCTAGCCAGCAAAGGATGATAAAGCTAAAACGATATCAAGTGATTATCCATCAAACTGTATAAAAAACCGCTACCGCAAAATAGCAGATTCCTATAGCATCATTTATACCAATTGACATGGATGTGGCAGCGACCAAGTCCAACAAGCGATTTATGCCCTGCAAACAGCGCTGCGCATAAATACTAAGACATTATGTGTAAGGATAGGCATGAATTATCATTATTATCTTGATGAAAGTGGAAATTCTGGTGATCTCATTAATAAAAAATTAGATCTCAATTTTGGAAATCAGCCAATTTTTACTTTAGCTTGTGTCGGCCTACTTGATGTAGAAAAAACAAAAAGTGACATTATTGATATAAGAATTAAACATTCTATTTCCGATGTCGAATTAAAGTCATCAACACTATATTTTCAGTGCCCAGAACTATTCTCTGACATCTTTGCTTACTTAAATGAAAAACAGTATCCAATACTAGTTGAGCTTGTTGATAAAAAATATTGCCTTGCAACACATATTGTTAATTACTATATCATCCCTCTCATGGCTGATGAGTCGAATGGGATGGCACAATTGATAAGAAATGGTATCGCTGACTACATAACACATCACTTGCCCGATGAGTGTTTCTTGGCTTTTTTTTCAGCTTGCAACCAGCCATCCGAGACTAGCATCATAGCTGCCTTGGAGACAACACGAGACTTTTTTTCTCAAAAAGTACCTGAATTAGATTTTGCAGAATTAACGGTAAAATCGATAAATTTAACCATTGATGACTATTTTGAAGCCAAAGAAAAATATGGCGAGACCGTTGCTATAGAGAAGTTTTCACCTATACCCGAGAAAACAAAAACTGGTCAGAAAATTAATATATTACCCCATGTACATTCAGTTTTTAATATTCTAGCTAGGCTAAATCAACTTCACAACAAGAATATTAACGAAGTAAATCTCCATCATGATTTACAAAATGAATTCGAAAGTATAATTTTATACTCTAAAAATATCATTGAACAAAAAACAACACCTTACAATGGCCCTCCAGTATTTAACTCTGATTATGATTTTACAAAAAAGGCAAATTTAGACTTTTTAGATTCCAAGTCGCATGTGGGCATACAAATCGCTGATCTTATAGCTGGCTTCATGAGCAGATATATAAATGGCTGGTTATATAAAAATTCAGAAATCCCAAGCATATATCATGAATCATTTTCTAGAATAGTCTCAAACTATAACAATATTCGCTCCCAAGGAGTAAACTTCGTAATTCCACAATCTAAACAACAAATCATTTTCAGAAAACATAATCTATAGATCTAAAACACATAATATGGTGAAACAGAACATCCACAACTCTTTAATGCTTTAAGTGACCAATCAGACAACTCAAAAATCGACGGAATACGCATCCCCTCGGAGTTGCCGCAGGGCGAATAGACAAATTGCGTGAGTCTCGCCATGGATGGCGAGCTAGCTTTCGCAGGTGCAAGGACGCATCCTTCGGAAGCGATAGCAAATTTGGCAATGAGCACAAGGGGCTTTCAACTCCGTTGGGGGCGTCATGGAGCATCCAAGGAGGATAGGACGAGCAGTCCTCCTTGGTCGGGTGTGGGGTGAAGCCCCACGACGTTGACTTTGATTAAATAATTCAAACAAGAGTTGGGACTGTAACAGGAGTAGCTGTGCTTAACACGGCTACCTGCAATAGATAGCAGGATATTGAAGTGCAGCCCCAACCCCCCTTCTCGGTGAGAATAACTTTAGGTAGCGGCGGATCGCGGTTAGAATACTCACCCTGTTTTTCTTGGTTACTTTTTCGGAAACAATAATGTCCCATTCAGCGCTTAATTCTTTTGATGATTTTTACCAGCTTTTGGCTGACAGCTTGGCGAAGAATAGTCTGATCAAACTATTGTTGAGTAAGTACCGAGGTGCAGATAAAAGCCTGCAGCGCATTACGATTCGGCCGATCAGTTTGCAGAATGAACCTATGCTGTCGTTTGTGTATCAGCACCAGACGAATCACATCACTAAAAACCTGAGTTATGACGAAGGGTTAGCTAGCATAAAACTGTTACTCGGTAGCGATTTTAAGAGCGCCCACTTAGCTACGGCGCAGGCAGAAGTTCAGCTTGAGATCAGCAAAAAAGGCAAAGTCCAAATCAGCACACATAACGTTAAACAAGCCGTCGCGGCGCCCTTAGAACATGACCGTGAGAAAAAGCGTTTTGTGGATATCGAACGTCCCTTCCTGACCAAGCTAGGGGTGACGGACAGCCAACATAATCTTATCCCTGCGATGTCGCGTAAATGGAAGCAAATCAATAAATTTATTGAGGTTTTCAGCCAAGCACTCGAAGCCTCACCCCACAAGAATGACCAACCGATCAATGTGGTCGATTTTGGCTCTGGCAAAGGCTATCTCACCTTTGCAATCCATGATTACCTGCGCCACAGCCTTCACAATGATGCGCAGGTAACTGGGGTGGAATTACGCCAAGCCTTGGCCGATTTATGTAATGAAACGGCGGCAACGCTGGATCATCAAGGATTGTCGTTTGTCTGCGGCGATGTGAGAACCCATGCACCTAAGCAAACCGATGTGATGATCGCGCTGCATGCCTGCGATATCGCCACTGACTATGCAATTCATTATGGCATTCGCGCCAATGCCGACATCATCATGTGTTCACCTTGCTGCCATAAACAAATTCGACCGCAGATGCACAGCCCAGAATTGTTTAAACCTATGCTGCAATATGGGGTGCACATGGGCCAACAGGCTGAAATGGTGACGGATTCATTACGTGCGCTATTTTTGGAAGCCAACGGTTATGCGACTAAGGTGTTTGAATTTATCAGCCTAGAACATACCAATAAGAATAAGATGATTTTGGCCGTTAAAAAGCCACAACATAATCAGAAAGACAGCGCCGCAATCCTCGCGCAAATTGCTGACATTAAAGCCTATTACGGTATCAAGGAACACTGCTTAGAAACCTTACTCACGCAAACCCAAGCCGATTAACGGCCGGCGGTTTACTGGCAAAGCATTAGAACTTGGCACTCACCACAACCCCGTTGAAATTGAGGCAATCTTTAATTCTTTGCTGCTGAACCGCGCTAAGGGTGTCGATATCGTGGAAGGCAAACTCTGAGTGTTCGTGGCTTAAGTGGATCGGCAGTGGCTCGTCGTCTGCCCCATCTTTTGCCACCTCAGGCCCATCAAGCAATAGCAGTTCGCAACGAAAAATAAAGGCTTGGGATTGATAGGCGCTGTGATAATACACGCCGCTCAAATAGTTAACCTGCACACTTAAGCCTAATTCCTCTTGGCATTCACGTACTAAGGCCTCGTGAATCGTTTCACCTGGCTCGAGTGCGCCACCGGGCAAACCCCAAGCAAAATTACCATAATTGGCCTTAAGCAACAGCACTTGTCCCTGCGCATTAGTGATAACCGCGTGGCTGCTCAATCTAAAGGTATCGTTAAAGGCCACTCAGTTATCCTTGCATTTCTGTTCGGTACGTATTTGAGATATCAGACTAAATCACTTAGCCGCAAAGGTATTACAACTGGCGAGATTACCCGAATCAAACCCTGTCTTAAACCATTTCACCCGCTGCGCCGAACTGCCGTGGGTAAAAGCATCGGGCTGTACGGCGCGACCCGCCATCTTTTGCAGACGATCGTCACCCACTGCACTGGCGGCGGCAATGCCTTCCGCTAAATCGCCCGCTTCAAGTAAGTTAAGTTGTTGATTGACATAATGCCCCCAAATCCCTGCGTAGCAATCAGCCTGCAATTCAAGTGCGACACTCAATTGATTCGCCTGCACTTTACTGCCAGATTGCTGGGCTTGGCGCACCTTAGTGCTCGTGCCCAGCAGGTTTTGCACATGGTGACCCACCTCGTGGGCAATCACATAGGCAAAGGCAAAATCACCGGGCGCGCCTAAGGTTTTAAGCTCATCAAGAAAGCTAAGATCGATATATACTTTGCTATCGGCAGGGCAATAGAAAGGCCCAGACTGCGCCTGTCCCATACCGCAGCCAGTGGAGGTCATATTGCGATAAAGCACTAACTTAGGCTCTCGATATTGCCCTTTGAGCAACTGGCCCCAAACGGTTTCTGTGGTGCCTAAAATGGCCGCCACAAACTGGGCATTTTCATCCTGTACCGCTGTTGTTGAGCTAGATTGGGATTGGCTAAGATGAGCTTGAGTATTTGGGTCGAGTGACAGACCACCAGTAAAATACTGAAAAGCAATATAAATGCCGCCGATGAGCAACACCACACGACCAAGTTTAGTTCTCAGCAAAAAGGGCAAGAACCTGAGTAACAAGGCACTCGGCACACCCGCAGATGCCATTTGCTGGCCGCGTCTGTCTTCGATATTGGAGCTTCTGTCAGTGTCACGCCAGCGCATCGCATTCCTTCACTCAGTAGTTAAAAACTCTCGTTAAACCGTTCGTTAAATCGCTATTTGAGCCGCTTAGATGCACAGCTCTGATTTCGTATTTGCACTCTAGCGACTAGTGGTTAAAAGCCTAGTGATTAAGAGTCTAGTGGTTATTTCGCTTGTGTATCGCTTGTTGGCGCGTCTTTCAGTGAGCGTAAAAACAACCCTAAACCACCAAAGGCCAAAACGAGGATCACGATAAGTTCAAAGGCCGACATAGATTTAAAGTGGAATTGAATCGAGCTGATAACCCCCACAACCAAGGCCGTAAGCGAACCTAGACTCAACAGCCAAGCTAACTTACTCTTAGCGTCAAAAAACACCATCACAATGCCGATAATAAACGGCAGCATCACCATGCCTGTGGTAATCGACATGCCTTGCCCAAAGGCATTCACTCGATATAAGCCATAGCCCAGTCCAAAACTAGAGCTCACCTGTATTGCATTGAACAATAAATAAAATCCGCCACACATCATGGCAAGACCCATAAAAAATTGTCCCGTCCCGCCCTGTGTTCCGCCCGCACCTTTCATAGATATCCTTTCTACATTAACGATTTTTGAGTGGCTTGTTCTTTGGCCATTTTCAGCCGTTGCTTTTCTTCGACTGCTTTTAGTTTTTCATACAAATAAAGGTTTTTATCCACCTCAGCAACACAGCGCTGTTTATCTCGCATAGGCTCATAAGATTCAACACAGGTTCTTGCACCACAGACTCATTCGGTGCAGGCAGATGTCAGCACAGTAAAGAACAAGAGCAGCATAATCAAAGGGAATTTCACCATCAAGCACGCCTCAGTGAATGACCCAAATAACACACCTCATTCATAGGTAACGCCCATATTACCAATCACACATTTTTGCTAAGTGATATCAAGCTTATTCAGGCCTCATGTTGACATAAATTACGCTAAGGCCAACACTCAATGATGAATTTTTATACGCATGAACGACGACACTAAAGTGGATTAGATACACAGTGGCTAAAATAAGGATGCTGCAACGATTCCAATATAAGCCCTACCGTTAACATAAGGAATGCCTTTGAATACGCTATTAATAGGAAAAGGTGAACAACAGGTTCACTTAAATCTTAAGTATGCCAATCGCCATGGGTTAATTGCCGGTGCCACAGGGACAGGCAAAACCGTGTCGCTGATGAGTATTGCCGAAGGTTTTTCACGCCAAGGCGTGCCGGTTTTTATCACAGACGTTAAAGGCGATATCTCGGGTCTAGCGATGGCGGGTACCCCAAGTGAAAAGCTATTACAAAGGGCAACTCAAATTGGCATTGAGGATTATCACAACGAAGCCAATCCTGTAGTGTTATGGGATTTAGCGGGCGTTCAAGGCCACCCACTGCGTACCACCATCAGCGAAATGGGCCCAACCTTACTCGGCCGAATTTTAGAATTGAATGACACCCAGAGCGGTATTTTAGACATAGTCTTTCAACTAGCGGACGACCAAGGGTTATTACTGCTCGACTTAGATGATCTGCGGGCCATGCTGGCCTTAGTTGCCGAGGAACGCAAAGAAATCTCCGCCAAATATGGTTTAATCAGCGCCCAATCCCTCGCAGCAATTCAACGCTCGGTACTAGGATTAGAGCGCGATGGTGGCAAAGACTTTTTTGGTGAACCCGCGTTACAGCTTGAAGATTTAATGCGCACTAATTTGCAAGGGCGCGGCATTATCAATTTATTAGCAGCGAACAAACTGATTTTAACACCCCGTTTATATTCAAGTTTTTTACTATGGCTACTCTCAGAATTATTTGAGAATCTGCCCGAAGTCGGCGATCCCGAAAAACCTAAGCTAGTGTTTTTTATTGATGAGGCGCATTTACTCTTTGAGGGTTGCCCACCGAGTCTATTAAAACGCGTCGAACAGATCATGCGCCTAATTCGCTCAAAAGGCGTAGGCGTTTATTTTTGCTCGCAATTTCCTGATGATGTCCCAAGCGAAATTCTCGGACAATTAGGTAATCGTATTCAACATGCCCTGCGAGCTTACACGCCAAGGGATCAAAAGGCCGTTAAAACCGCCGCCGAAACCTTTGTGCCTAACCCCAAACTGGTTGTTAGCGACGTCATATCCCAGCTCGCTGTAGGTGAAGCCTTAGTGTCTATGTTAGCCGACAAAGGCGTGCCAACTATGGTCGAGCGCGCACTCATCGCACCGCCACGTTGCCGCATGGGACCCGCCACAAGTGAGGAGTTACAACAAGTCCGTGCCCAAAGCCCGATTGGAGGTAAATACGATCAGTTAATCAACCGCGAATCAGCCTACGAACGCCTTAACCAAAGACGAGTTGATAACGCCACCAGCGACACCACATCCACAGCAAGTGATGTGCAAACGGGCCAAAAAGCTGAGGAACAAGGTTGGTTCAGTGAACTCATTTTTGGTAATAAGCGTCGCCAAGGGTTAGCGGAAACCTTGTCAAAACAAGCGGCACGCACGGTTGGCAGCCAATTAGGTAAACAAATTTTGCGCGGTATATTAGGTGGCATGTTAGGTAAATCGAGCCGACGTTAGGCATATGGTACTTAGTTAAGCCTCCAATTAGGGCCCACTAAAACCACAAACAATGACGAAAATAGAGGTACTGTGTCCTTGTTCGCATATTTCTTATACAGGTTAACGCTAGCATTAGCATTAATTATTCTAAGTGATAGATGGATCATGGTACGGAATTCGGTGATAAGATTATTTTGCTGTAATCGCTCATTGAGGCAAATAAATTCACAGATAATTATCAATGATTTTAGATATTTGTAATTTAAAATGTTGTAATTCGAGATAAAAATTTCGCTTCAATCAGGACGTCATGGAATAGGTTCAATTAAGTACGGCTTACATGATTAGCCTGATGAATAACCAAAGAGTACATGGAGTTTTATATGAGTAAAGAGCAAAAAAACCGTAAAGAATCGAAGAAACAACCGCTGATGTCTCCTAAAGAGAAAAGAGCAGCAAAACATGCGAAAAACGCAACTAAAGGTTTCTTAGATAACACTAAATAGTGTCTTGTTATTAGGAGGTTTGTCCTCTAATAACACAAATAGGGTTAACTTAGGTTAGCCCTTTTTATTGCCCGCTTCATTGAACCAACCAAGTTTTACCTCACAATACAACCTTGCTCAAAACAGTCTCAGATCTCAGTTTTGTGATACAAAAGTAGCAGCTATCGACTATAGCCTAATTGACCTTTTCCAGGTTTTATGTAGTTATATTGAGCTGATTACGGTATTTACCGCTCGAAAGACCCTACATAACACTATAAAAAATAAGGATATTTCATAATGAAAATCAAAAAACGTTTTGTCGCCGTCGGCGCAGCAGTGACTCTCACACTCAGTGCTGCCGCTATGGCTGCTGCCCCCGCCTTTATCAACATTCTCACAGGCGGCACCAGTGGTGTGTATTACCCTATTGGCGTTGCGCTGTCGCAACTCTACGGCACAGGAATCGAAGGTTCTAAAACCTCAGTTCAAGCAACTAAAGCCTCGGTAGAAAACCTCAATTTATTGCAAGCGGGTCGTGGTGAATTAGCATTCGCTTTAGGTGATTCAGTCGCAGCAGCATATCAAGGTGATATTGATGCAGGCTTTAAAACGCCGCTGGATAAAATCCGAGTACTTGCCTCGGCTTATCCTAACTACATTCAAATCGTCGCCAATAAAGAGTCTGGCATTAAAACCTTGGCTGATTTAAAAGGAAAACGTATCTCAGTGGGTGCCCCTAAATCAGGGACAGAACTCAATGCCAGATCGATTTTCAAGGCTGCGGGACTAAGTTACGAAGACATGGGGAAAGTCGAGTTTTTACCCTATGCCGAATCCGTTGAGCTAATCAAAAATCGTCAATTAGACGCCACGTTACAATCTTCCGGTCTCGGCATGGCTGCTATCCGTGACTTAGCTGCGACTATGGCAATCAACTTTGTTGAAATTCCAGAAGATGTGATCGCTAAGATTAACAATCCCGCCTATCAACATGGCGTGATCCCAGCATCGACCTATGAAGGCCAAACCACCGACGTTTCTACCGTCGCCATTCAAAATTTACTGGTGACTCAAAGCGGTGTATCGGATGATTTAGCCTATCAGATGACAAAACTCATGTTCGAGCACTTAGACCGACTCGGTAACGCGCACTCCGCTGCGAAGACCATCAGCGTAGATAAAGCGACAAAAAATCTGCCAATACCACTGCACCCAGGTGCAGAACGTTATTACAAAGAAGTTGGTGCACTCTAAGTTTTACTGATATCTGTGCATCCTATTCCAAACTAAGCAATTGAGATGCCGTCGAATAACGGCATCTCGTTTATATCATCTCTGTAGTCTAATGCTGTGAGGCATAATATGAGTGATCCCCAACAAGGTCTCAGCGCAAATACTGGCGATTGGCCCAAGGCTCTATTTTATACAGCCTTAATTTTTTCTATTTTTCAAATCATCACTGCCGCTTTTCATCCCGTCTCGACTCAAGTACTGCGTGCCACCCATGTGGGCTTTTTACTGTTAGTGGTTTTTTTAAGTTATCCCGCTAGAGGAAAATCTCAGCCTTGGCAGCCACTCGCTTGGCTACTCGGTCTAGCTGGTATGGCCACAGCGGCTTATCAGTGGTATTTCGAAGCCGACTTAATTCAACGTTCAGGCGATCTGACCGATGCGGATATAGTGATAGGTATCACTTTGATCGTATTAGTGTTTGAAGCAGCGCGCCGAGTCATGGGCTGGGCGCTACCTATCATCTGTAGCATCTTTTTGATGTATGGCTTATTTGGCCAGTATTTACCCGGTGACTTAATGCACCGCGGCTATGGATTCGATCAGATCATCAATCAATTAGCCTTCGGTACCGAAGGGCTATACGGCACACCAACCTATGTGTCGGCGACATATATATTCCTGTTTATTCTCTTCGGTTCCTTTTTAGAACAAGCCGGAATGATCCGTTTATTTACCGACTTTGCCATGGGATTATTTGGCCACAAGCTCGGCGGTCCTGCAAAAGTTGCGGTAGTGTCATCGGCATTGATGGGGACGATTACAGGATCAGGTGTTGCCAACGTGGTCACAACGGGCCAATTTACCATTCCACTCATGAAACGATTCGGTTATCGCCCAGCCTTCGCCGGCGGGGTAGAGGCAACATCGAGTATGGGCAGCCAAATCATGCCGCCGATCATGGGCGCAGTGGCCTTTATCATGGCCGAAACCATTAACGTCCCCTTTATCGAGATAGCCAAAGCGGCATTGATCCCTGCGCTACTTTATTTCTGCTCCGTATTTTGGATGGTGCATTTAGAAGCCAAACGCGCCAATCTCTGTGGCCTGCCTAAAGATCAGTGCCCGAATCCATGGGCGGCAATTAAAGAGCGTTGGTATCTCCTTATCCCTTTGTTTATTTTAGTCTACTTGCTGTTTTCGGGTAGAACGCCGCTGTTCTCAGGCATGGTAGGACTCGCCCTCACATCGATAGTAATTTTAGGCTCAGCCATAGTACTGCGGCTTTCCTCAATGGCAATGCGCATTGCCTTTTGGATTGCCCTTGGCATCCTTTGCGCTGGCTTCTTCCAACTCGGGATCGGGGTCGTATTTGGGGTTATCGCCTTATTAGTCGCCATTTGTTGGTTTATTAAAGGCGGCAGAGATACTCTCACCATCTGCTTGCATGCACTGGTAGAAGGCGCCCGTCATGCCGTGCCTGTGGGTATCGCCTGTGCTTTAGTCGGTGTAATTATCGGCATAGTGTCACTGACAGGAATTGCCTCGACCTTCGCGAGCTATATTCTTGCCGTTGGCCAAGATAACTTGTTCTTATCACTCGTGTTAACTATGGTCACTTGCCTAGTGCTCGGCATGGGGATCCCCACAATCCCTAACTACATTATTACTAGCTCGATTGCCGCTCCCGCATTACTCGACCTCGGTGTGCCACTGATTGTGTCGCATATGTTTGTATTTTATTTCGGCATCATGGCCGATCTCACGCCTCCCGTTGCCTTAGCCTGTTTTGCCGCAGCACCAATCGCGAAGGAATCAGGCCTTAAGATCAGCCTTTGGGCAATCCGTATCGCCATTGCAGGTTTTGTGATCCCCTTTATGGCGGTTTACGATCCCGCTTTGATGCTTCAAGGTGATAGCTGGTTAGCCACTGGGTTTGTCTTGCTAAAAGCGACTGTGGGTATTGGTATTTGGGGCGTCATCTTTACCGGATATCTATTACAAAAACTCTACTGGTGGGAACGCGTTATCGGCTTCCTTGCGGGTGCGAGCTTAATTCTTGCTACGCCGTTGAGTGATGAAATTGGCTTTGGGCTCGCGCTGCTATTTATCGTGCAACACAGCTGGCGAGCACGCAAACTCAAACGTCTTGCAGAGCAAGGATAAGCTCTTGATATTATTGGTTATTAATCAGCCATTGAAGGTAAACAGATGCTAGGCCTGTGCTTAGGCCTAGCGGGCACACTGTGGGCACAAGTGCCCACAGACAACTTCACCTTGGCATGGAACCACAGCATAGAAAAAATTCGCTGGGAGGAAGACTATAACGTCACGCCACAAGGATTAGTGTTGGTCGAAGCAAGAGTGAAAGGTACGGGTGCTGGAATGGAAATCCCAGATGATGCCTATCTTAAAAATGGCAGCTGGCATTATCAGCCCAAGCTGCCCATTTTGCCTGTGTTGCGCTTAGGTCGCACGCCCGAAGCAGGGGATTTTGAACTTTGCTTCACTCAAATCTCAGGAAAAGTGCAATGCCAAGCCATGAGTCATTGGATTGGCGTACCCAACAAACAAACAGCCGCGGTTGAACTTTGGGGTTGCAACTCTTTGCCTTAAGCGCGTTTATCCATATATTTACGCTCAATTTCTATTAGGCGCCGATTAAAATCCTCAAGGTGTGCAAACATTTCGGCCTCAGCTTTCGCCCCATCTTTTGCGATAACCGCTTCGACAATGACATCATGCAAACCTAAAGGATGAATTTCATCAGTCGGTGGCTGAAACTTAGTCGTTTGATTACTTAATAAAACCAACAAGGATTTTACGATCGCTTCTAAAAAGCGATTTCCAGACATTTCAGCGAGCAAATAATGTACTTGAGATCGCAATATGACAGTTTCGGGATAAGCCAATGAGTCACTTTCATGACTATTCGCCTCTTGCAAAGCTTTAGCTTGCTCTGGAGTGCAATTTTTAGCAGCCATTCTAGCCACTTGCGGCTCAATCAGCATGCGTGCTTGACACAGTTCAGGAAGGGAAAGTTTCCCCATTAGAAATAAATCTTGGCAAGCATCACTTAAACGTTCAAAGGTTAAGTGCTTAACAAATGCGCCGCCTGTTGCACCTTGGCGAATCTCCACTAATCCACCCGCTTCGAGGCTTTTGATCGCCTCTCTCACCACAGTGCGACTAACTTGAAATAATTCTATTAATTCGCGCTCAGAGGGTAATTTATCGCCAGCCTTATATTCGCCGTCTAAAATAGCATTTTTCAGTTGCTGCCCGACTTCACTCGATGCTCTTATCTGCTTAATTGGCTTGAAGATATGCACTTGATTATCCCAAATATGCTTAGTGTCGCCATACTAGCATAAAACCGCATTAACGCAGAAAAAGTACTCTCATCTTTCCTACATTAGTGATTAAAAAACATTCATCTTTGTTGATCCAAGTAACATCTGTGCGAATTTCGTAACTAGTTTCTCATATTCATCTTAACTTCGTTGTCGGCATTAGTCATACGTCATACATTTAACCTAAGAATGTTAAACATAATTTCTTTAACTAGCTCAGACAATTCTGATCAGGGCTTACTAATAATAGGGAAGATGATGATGAAAAAATCTTATTTATCTTTGCTTGTGCTATCTACGCTAGCGATTCCAGCTACAGCAGATACCAGCATTGATCAAATGTTTAGCCAAGGTACGTTAAAAGGGGAATTACGCTTATTCGATTTTACCCGTGACTTTGATAATACGACGAACACTAAACACGATACGTCATTTGGCGGACTGTTTTATTACAATACCGCAAAAGTGAATGGCCTCAGTTTTGGGACCAGCTTCGCATCTGCAAATCCCATTTGGACCAATGATTCAGATGATGTCTACGGCCTAGTTGCTCGCGATGCCGCTGGCGATCATGACAACGTCAACCGTTTACAGGAGTATTTTGTCCAAGGTAATTGGTGGGATACTCAATTCAAATTAGGTGCACAAGAACTGCGCACACCAATGATGAATCCCCATGACATTCGTGCGATCCCACGAACTTTTCGCGGCTTTTCAGCAGAAAATAAGAGTGTTGACAATCTAACGTTATCAGCACTCTATATTACAGATTCCATGGGCTGGTCTGATAATAGCTTCGTATCCGTAAAAGAGGCGGTACAAAGCGAATTAGCAAGAGCGGGTATTGTGGCAGATGTTGCCGATAACCCAGTTTATGCCCTAGGTGCTAAATATCAATTGCCCTTTAAGACAGTCCAAACTGAAGCCCATCTTTGGCACTACAGCATGGAAGATGTTTTCAATCAAACCTATGCCAAAGTGAAATTATCCACTCAGTTAGGTGCGACTAATCTGTACTTAACCCCCTCTTATTTAACACAACAAGCCACTGGTGAAGAAACCGGCGGCCCACTCGATACCTATCAATATGGCTTCCATCTAGGCGCCAAATTGGCGGGGGCAGATCTCACTTATATGTACGCCAAAACCGGGGATGACACAGTGCTGACCCCATGGGGCGATGAAAAAGTGGTCATTCAACAGGTATATCAATCTGCACGGGCGAATGAAGAGGTCAACGCGTTAAAGCTGGCCTATGACTTTGAAAAATTAGGGGCGAGTGGATTAGAAGCCTATGCCTTTTATGGGCAGTACGATGTGCCAGAGGGGACTGCGTCAGATTTTAATGAAACAAACTTTTCAATCGCCTATAAATTTTCAGGCATATTATCGGGCCTAGGCCTTAAGGCGCGTTATGCCATGGTCGATTTTGATCAAGCTGAAGATCTTGATGATCTGCGTTTATATGTCACTTATAAATTTGCCTTAGGTAAATAGTTCATCAGTTTTAACTCCCCTGCACCAAAACTTATATGGGTGTATCAGCCTTGTTCGATACACCCAATTTTTGTACCGCAAAATTACCCATACCCAAGTAAAAGTTGCGGTAAACACTTTGACTTAAGGATTGAGATTAAATGGAAACAAAGAATTTCTTACTTATTCCAGCCGTTGCTATGTCATGTTTTTTATTTAGCGGATGTGGAAATAACGATAACGCCGAAACCCCATTACCACAGTTAGCCTCGGCCACACCCGCCACACTGAATCTATGTAGTGAAATTGCTTCACAATATAATTTCAAAAATACTGTGATAACGAACTCACAAATTATTGCGGCTGGCAATGTTGAATATAGTGCTACTGAACGTTACCGAGCACCAGAACATTGTTTAGTGACGGGTTATATGAATGAAAGGATGGGAACTGGCATTGCGGGAGAAACCCGCTATGCGATCGGCTTTGAAATGCGTTTACCCACTAACTGGAATGGTCGATTCTATTATCAAGCCAATGGCGGCCTCGACGGTTCGATCGCTAAGGCGGTTGGCCGCTTAGTGTTTTCCGCAGGCCCAGATTCTGCCGCCCTCAATGAAGGGTTCGCTGTGATAAGTTCTGATATGGGGCATCCAGCACCAACCCCTTTCTTTGGTTTAGATCCTCAAGCAAGGCTTGACTATGGTTACAATGCTGTGGCCGAGTTAACGCCAATGGCGAAAGCTTTAATAAAAAAAGCATATGGTAAACAACCTGATAGATCATATTTTGCCGGTTGTTCTAACGGTGGTAGACACACTATGGTCGCGGCCAGTCGTTTTGCCGATATGTACGATGGCTTTCTGGTAGGCAACCCTGGATTTAACTTACCTAAAGCTGCAGTAGCGCAAATGTATGGTGTTCAAGAGTATTCAAAGCTGGTTGAATTTGATGGTCCTGATATTTTAGCCACACTACAAACCGCCATTACCCCTGAAGAATTCTCCCTCGTGTCCCAAAAAGTCCTCGAGCAGTGTGATGCCCTTGACGGCGTGAGCGATGGCATTATTACCGACACCTATTCCTGTCAAAAGACCTTTGACCTTGAACGTGATGTTCCAACCTGTTCAAGTGACAGAGATAATACCTGCTTAACAGCAGAGCAAAAGCAGGTACTCGGCAATATCATGGCAGGGCCCCATAACAGCAAGACAGGTGAAGCCATTTATACTGACTTCCCATATGATGCGGGTATCGGCGCATCAGGTTGGGCTTCCTGGGAATATAACATGGCGCTCAATCGAGACCCTGGTGCCGTTGGTTTTATTTTTAGCTCGCCACCAACTCCCTTTAATGGTGCAACTGAACAATCCAGTTTGGAATTTGTGCAATCATTTAGCATGGATGAGGATACCCAACGGATCTATGCCACGGATTCGATTTACTCCGAATCGGGTATAGACTTTATGACACCGCCCCAGCCAACGGATCTTTCGGTCATAAAAAATCGCGGCGCTAAGATGATGTTGTTCCATGGAACATCTGACCCCGTATTTTCAGCCAATGATACAGTGAACTGGTATAACGAATTAGCCGAGGCCAATGCTGGGCACGCAGAAACCTTCGCCCGTTTATTCCTTATCCCTGGGATGAATCATTGCGGCAGCGGTCCTACCACAGATAAATTTAACATGATCCGCGCATTGGTTGACTGGGTTGAAAAAGGAGTCGAACCCCAAAACATCACGGCTTCAGTCCGCCCTGAAAATGCCGAACTACCCAGTGATTGGTCAAAAAGCAGAACTCGGGTCCTCTGCCCATACCCCCAATTCGCAAAATACAATGGTATAGGTAATGTTGAAGATGCCGCCAATTTTACCTGTGTAACACCTAAATAATACCCAAGGCATTAAAGCCCAAAGGCCACCTCAACAATATTGAAGTGGCCTACCTCAAATCATGCTTATTTATAAATAGTCCCTATTTGTTAACTACTTAAACATGCATAAAATCAGACGCTCATATTTCCCACGTCGCCAAACTTATTCATTCAATAAAGTCCTATATTAGATTGTTTTAAAAAGAATAATCACATTCATCGCTCAAAATGCCAGCATTTTGTGAAGCACTGCAAAGATGTAATTAATACCTCTTTTGGTTTATTGTCATATGTCATACATTTAAACGTATGTTGTTAATGAATGAGAATTTAATCACTTTCACGCAACTGCACTTCTAGTTTTTAAAGCAAACAAATCACATGCGGTTATGGCCAGATCCATTGTCGTTGCTAACGATGTCATATCGACCTTAGCAATGAGGACCCAAGGAGTATCAAAATGAGTAAAGAGCATTCACAGAAACCGAAAGAAATCGATCAATACACTGCTAGCGTCCTGCAAAATGGTATATCTCGAAGAAGTTTCCTAACTCGAGCTGCAGTGGGAAGTGGTGGCTTAGCCTTTGCAAGTCTTGGTATTGCTTCAGCGAGTGCAGCACCACTTCAAGTTGGCACTGAATATGGCGAAATTGGCGGCGCAACGCTCAATTTTCTACCTAAGCCAAAACCTATTGCTGATAAAGATATTGCAACAACCCAAACCTTTGATGTTGTTGTCGTCGGTGCAGGAGCTTCTGGTGTGCCTGCGGCACTATCAGCCAGAGAAAGTGGTGCAACCGTTGCGTGTTTACAAAAGCAAGCCATGCCAGTCTCTCAAGGAAACACTGGTTCTGGGATTGACCTGAAAAACAGTGATAAATCAGCAATTGAAGCTTTAGTTAGCCGTTTAATGGCGGATAACGCGCACCGTTCACATCCCGGTCTTCTTAAGCAATGGGCTTACAATTCAGGTGAAGCTGTCACTTGGGTTATCGATAGAGTTAAACAAGGTGGCGGCCAGATTGTTGACCAAGGTACCAAAGTGCAGCACGGTATTCGCGGAATTGCTGATACTGATGACCGTTTAAATTTTATCACTTCTTTCTGCGGCCCTAAACCCTACACCACGGGTGATGCTATGCGCGCATTAGCTAAAACAGCAGAAAAAGCAGGCGTTAAGTTTTTCTTTAATACTCCTGCACAACAATTAATCCAGGATGAGTCAGGAAAAGTCATCGGCGTCATTGCTCAAACTCGTGATGGTAAATACCACAAATACATGGCGAAGAAAGGTGTAATTCTGTCCTCTGGCGACTATCAAAATAACAAAGCCATGTGTGACTTCTTCATCCCCGAACTGAAAAACTTCGAACGTAAACAAATGGATCGTACCGGTGACGGTTTTGCTATGGCCTATTGGGCTGGCGGCGTTATTGAACCTGTTGGACATACCAAAATGTTGCACGACTTCGATGCCGGCCCGGCATCCATGTGTGACATGCCATTCTTAGCGGTAAACCGTAAAGGTGAGCGCTTTGTGAATGAGAAGGTTGAGATGTCTCTAATGAATAACTACTTGAAAGATGAGCAGAATGCGGGGCATTACTCACAAGTATTTGATTCTGACTATATGACGCAAGCGAAGGATTGGCCTGGACACCTCTATTCTCCTGAAGAGCTTAAAGTTTACATGCCTGAAGTTCCTAGTGAGAAAACAGGAGTATTTCCCTCTTTGATCAACACCCATTCAGCTAACACATTAGAAGAATTGGCTGTGAAGTTAGAGTGCGATCCAAAAACCTTTGTTGCCAGCGTTAGCCGTTATAACGAGCTGTGCAAAAAAGGTAAAGATGAGGACTTCGGTAAACCTAAAAGCAAAATGGTACCAGTACTCAAACCACCGTTTTACGGTATTCACCGTCGTATGCGTATTTCTACTTTATGTTCAGGAATTCTTGTTAACGACAACCACCAAGTACTTGATGCCGATGGTAAGGAAATTCCAGGTTTATTCATTGTTGGTAACCTAGGCGCAGGTTTCTATGGTGGCGTTGACTATCCATTAACGGTATTTGGCTTGTCTTTAGGTCGCTGCTACACCTTCGGCTATTTAGCTGGCAAATATGTAGCAAAACTATAGAACACATAGTCATCAATAATGGATGCCTCACATTTTGGCATCCTGTGAAATGAATAATGGGATCAAACAATGAAAAACTTAACAATTATATTGGCTATTATTTTGGGTATTTTCGCTGGCAGCGCGTTCGCTAAAGAGAGTACTTTACTCGATCAAACTCATATGGCGAAAGGGCTTAAATGTGCAAGCTGCCATGGTGCAGAAGAACGACAAGCCGTCCCTATGCTCAAGTGTGTACAATGCCACAACACTAAGAAATTAGCGGAAAAAACGGCGGATGTAAAACCAACCAATCCTCATAAAAATCGCCACTTCGACACAGAAACTGATTGCAGTAAGTGCCACCATGTACACAAAAAATCTGAAAACTATTGTGTCAGTTGCCATCAACCATTTAATTTTGTAACTCCATAAGCTGATGACACTAAGCTTAAAAAGCTAAAAACAAAAAACCACCATTAAAGGTGGTTTTTTGTTCGAATAAGGCACTGTAATCAAATATAAATTAAGTATTACTAAGATCTGCAGGCTTGGATCATTATTCCGACGACTGATAAAAACAATATCCATGCTTTCCTTGGTGTTTCACGCGATACATGGCGGCATCAGCGCGATCACAACTCTCGGCAAAACTATCACCATAGCCAAATATATCAATACCGATACTCAGGCCTACCTCTACTTCACAACCTTCTAGCAGGAATTTATCTCGATAAACATCGAGCAATGATTGTGCGAGCGCCCCTAAAGATTCACGATCAAATGACGGCAGTAATATCACAAACTCGTCACCCCCTAACCGTGCGATCTGCGCAAATTCACCGGCGTGAGATACCAAAGTATGCGCAACGTGCATCAACAGGCTGTCACCAAACTTATGGCCGTGACGGTCATTTAACGCTTTAAAACCATCAAGGTCGATAAAAAACAACGCACCGTGAATACCTGGTTGCGAGGATTCATCGAATACTTTGGCAATAGCTTGGCGATTCATTAAGTTGGTGAGTGGATCACTGTGGGCTAAACGGGCTAAATCTATTTCGTAGCGCTTTTCTTGCGTAATATCGATATGGCTGCCCATCATTCGCAATGGTGTTCCATCAGCTAAGCGCTCGACAATACGCCCACGATCGGACACCCAGGTTATGCTGCCATCTTTGTGTAGCATTCTGTGAACTGCTTGATAGTAATCGGCTTGACCATTCACATGATCTTCAAAGGCTTTTATCACCCATTCTTTATCTTCGGGGTGTAATTTACTTTTCCAGATATCAACATGGGCAGCAAACTCTTCAGGACTAAACCCGAGCATTTCGCCCCAGCGCATGTTAAATATGGTTAAATTTCCGCTTGGAATATGCTGTTCCCATAGACATAAACCATTACCATCGAGGGCCGCAAAGAGTTTTTCTTCGGCACGATAATTCAACGCTGCTAAATGAGCGTTTTCACTTTTTAGCTGAGCGATCTCAGCCTGAAGTTGCGCAATTAACTCTGCTGCAGTATCCGAAGCCACGACAAATCTCTTTCCATTAAGTGGGAAAATTGAGTCTAGTGTAAATCACCCTATGCCGAAGCAACATAGTGAAGAGTGCAAGATGAGCCAGAATCATATTGGCTCAATCGAGCTTACACAGACTCTCGCAGTCCTGTCACGCTTAATCGCGAGTCAGCACTTCGAGCAATTCGATCTCAAAGGTAAGATCAGAATTTGGTTTGATATGAGCCCCCACTTGGCGCTCGCCATAGGCTAAGTGAGCTGGGACTAACAACTTACGTTTGCCACCCACTTTCATCCCCATAATACCTTGATCCCAGCCTTTAATGACTCGGCCAGTACCAATTACACATTGAAACGCCTGACCACGATCATAGGATGAATCGAATTGGGTACCATCCTGCAAAAATCCACGATATTGGGTGGTGATCAGCGCACCTTTTACCGCTTCTTTTCCTTCGCCCACTTGCAGATCGATTACTTCTAATTCAGTCATATATTCATTCTCTTTTCTTGTTCGCACTTAGGGCGTGATATTCAACTTTGCGCAGGATTTTATCACCGACAAGCGGGCTTGTCGGCGCAATCTAAACATTTCTGCGGCTCGGTTCACTGCTTAATCCTTAATAATAAAGTCATCATGGGCGATAACATCATCACTCGCCCTTTAAATTACTATCGGTTAGCCCAATATATAAGTCGTATAAACGTTTTATTTTGGAGCTTTACCATGATTATTGCCTGCCCCCATTGCGATACGTTAAACCGCGTTCCCGATGAGCGTTTAAACCAACAACCCACTTGCGGTAAATGTAAGCTCAGTGTCTTTACGGCTGCGCCGATTGAACTCACTAGCGCAAACTTTGCCAACCATGCCAATAAATCAGAGCTCCCCCTTGTCGTTGACTTTTGGGCCAGCTGGTGTGGGCCCTGTAAAAGTTTTGCGCCCATATTTTCTGCAGCAGCTAAGACATGGGAACCTCAATTTCGCTTCGGTAAAATCAATACTGAAGAACAGCAAGCCCTCGCGGCTCAATTTAACATTCGATCTATTCCAACCTTAATGATTTTTAAACAAGGCCACATACTCGCCCAGCAAGCCGGAGCTTTGCCCTCCTCAGCGTTAAACCAATGGTTAAATGCCTATAAATAAGAGGATTGAGCTAAGATACAAACGCTCAGCCGAGCTAATTTGTAAAGGTAACGAAAATTGAAAAAAGCAATGTTCTTACTGGGCGCAGTGCTCTTGCTAGTGGTGACAGGATGGGGTTTACAACAATATCTCACAATTGATACTTGTCTCGACAAGGGAGGGACTTGGAACGATGAAACTCAGCAATGCATTCGCCCATTCGAGCAAGGGATAGCCTTTACTCGCAGTGATCATAATTCTGCCGAGCCGCAGACAGCTTATGTTTATCTTTCAGAGAATTTACAGCAAGCAGAAGTGTTTTTTGCCATGACAGATAATCCTATTATTTTACAAGCCGTTACTGTCACTGAAGGCGATACCGCTCCCGTATTATATAAAAATGACATTGAACAGATTGATATCATCAACGTAAAAGAAATCTTTTATCTACGTTATCAACATCAAGCAATTTATAGCGCAAATACTTTTAGTCGCAACTTAACCTCAAATTAAGTGCAAAACATAAGCATAGAGTAAGCTTCGAAACACTAAGCCCAAAAACTCGGTACGACGACTCTGCTAGGAAAAATGCGTATCCGCCCTATGCTCTTCATAAGGCGAATACTATTATAGCGGCAACGTTGAAACACAAAGTTGCCATGAACTATATCAGTGTTAAATATCCCAGAAGGTATGGGCGATAATACCCAAGACTATCATACTGATAAAGTTGATGATCATACCCACTCGCACCATTTCCGATTGCTTGATATGGCCAGAACCATAAACGATAGCATTGGGCGGTGTCGCCACCGGCAGCATAAAGGCGCAAGAAGCTGCAATACCAATCAGTACAGATAACATTACAGGCGATATGCCTAATGCCTCAGCAATCGCAGCAAATACAGGCACTAACAGTGCAGCACTGGCGGTGTTACTGGCAAATTCAGTCAACATCACCACAAAAGCAATCACAGCAAAGACGAACAACGACATGTGAGTGCTACCGAAAATATCTGTCATCCAGTGAGCTAAAAATACGCTGGTGCCAGTCGTTTTTAGTACTGCGCTCAGTGTTAAACCACCACCAAACAATATGAGTACGCCCCAATCTGTGGTCGATTCAATTTTCTTCCAGCCGACCAAGCCTAAACCCGAGAGTAAAACGACGGCACCTAAGGCGACTACGGTATCAAACTGAGTGATGCCACCTAATGCCTTGGCTAACGGCACACTGAAAATCCAGCAACATACGGTAGTCAGAAAGATAAGCAGAGTAAATTTCCCCTGAAATGTCAGCTTCTGAGCTTCAACATTCACATCGAATTTGGCAGAAAGATCAGGCTTAAAATACCAATACAAGGCAATCAACATCATAGGTAGCATGAGGATAACGGTTGGAATACCAAACTTCAGCCAATCACTAAAACTTAAGCCCACTTGAGCCGCAGCAATCGCATTCGGTGGGCTACCCACTAAAGTACCGATACCGCCGATGTTGGCTGAATAGGCAATACCGAGCAGAAGGAATACATAGGTGCTGTGGTATTTTTCGCGGTCGAGCTGCTGCAAAATCCCGAGTGCCAATGGCAACATCATCGCCGTGGTCGCGGTATTGCTGATCCACATCGATAGCAGCGCAGTTACTCCAAACAGCATCAAACAGGCGATACTGAGTTTGCCCTTAGAGGCTAGCAGCAGCTTTTGCGCTATCAGGGTATCAATCTTTTGATGATGCAAGGCCGCAGCCAATACGAAACCACCAAAGAATAAGTAAATGATGGGATTGGCAAAGTTACTCATCGCCTCCTTGGTTTCAAACACCCCAAAGAATACGGCGAGTATAGGAACGAGAATCGCAGTGATACTGATATGAATCGCTTCGGTCAGCCAAAGAATCGCTGCAAAGAACAAAATGGCCAGCCCAGTATTCACCCCTTGCTCGAAAGGTAAACCGTAATAAAGTGCAAATAACAGCACAATATCAGCCACTAGGATCAGCATTTTTTTCTTATCGAGCCCCTCACTGACGGGAGCTTTATTAGGTGGAGCAGTACTTGAATCTGTTAAAGACATGGTTACAACCTTAATACCATTTTATTTTGACGCAAATTTAGGGCATAGATCACACTTGGCAAAGCGGTTTATTTTGTAACTTTATCACTTGGCAACAACATTTATTGCTGAGATAGCACGCACAAACGGCCGATTAGCGACAATAATCACCAAATTCTGATCGACACCTTTGTTTTAAAATTTCAAACGGACAAAGATCGAACAAAACCTTGCCCACGTTGTAATTTAATTAATGTTTAAAACTGGGATATAGATCACGCCACACTTTCTACCAAGGTGATAATCAACTAATTAATCATACCTTCTGATCATTGGTAGGATTAGGTATTATTCCCCCAATTTGGCACTAAATTGAATGTGTGTAGCGCTAAATCGAATCTAGATATCGTTGAATGTGCACTAAAACTGCGACGCAGTGAACAGCAAGCGAACAACACAAACGTATTGCAACAAGGCAACATAGAAAACCCAATATCTACATGAATAGTAAACACAAATATTATTCACCACCACAGTCAATCTAACTCACTTTACCCTGTCAGCGATCCAGCCTAAAGTCGCGACCGCAACCCCGCCTAGCGTATAATATTTGTCTGTTTTCGGAACCGCCGTGGAAAAAATTGCCTTAACTCAGTCGGCTCAAAAGCCCAGCCTTTTCGTCCCCGTAGCAGGGTTAAGTTTGTTTGCTTTGGCATCAGGCTACTTAATGAGCTTAATCCCACTGTCGCTCACTTTTTTCGAACTCAGCACCTCACTTGCTCCATTACTGGCCAGTATTTTTTATTTAGGTTTATTACTGGGGGCGCCTTGTATTGCTCCTGTTGTTGCCCGTATCGGCCACAGTAAAGCCTTTATCCTTTTTTTGAATATCCTTCTTTGCAGTGTTGTCGCTATGATATTAATCCCCAAAAGTGGAGTCTGGTTAGCCTCTCGACTTATAGCGGGATTTGCGGTTGCAGGGATTTTTGTGGTTGTTGAATCATGGCTATTAATGGCCGATACCCAAAAGCAACGCGCTAAGCGGCTTGGACTTTATATGACAGCGCTTTATGGAGGCACTGCCTTAGGACAATTAGCCATTGATTATTTAGGTACAAAGGGCAATCTACCTTACCTAGTGATCATGGGATTATTAGCCGCGGCAAG
This sequence comes from Shewanella sp. SM29, assembly GCF_025654245.1. Taxonomy (NCBI): domain Bacteria; kingdom Pseudomonadati; phylum Pseudomonadota; class Gammaproteobacteria; order Alteromonadales; family Shewanellaceae; genus Shewanella; species Shewanella sp. SM29. Next base: position 17,635 of record NZ_JAKKRN010000004.1, on the reverse strand, counting down.
TTTACCCGCGCTACTGGTAAAACGCGGTCAACCTCAGGTAAGCGAACAACAATCAATGTCATTGTCTGCGCTAAAAAACCTAAGTCAGCCTGCCATTATGGGATGTTTAGTCTCTGGATTATTGCTTGGCCCTATCTATGGTTTACTTCCCATCTATGTGGCACTGGATATGGGGCTTGATCAGCAAACAGGACAATTTATGGCCCTCATCATAGTGGGTGGCATGCTGGTACAACCTTTAGTCAGTTATTTATCTCCTCGAGTTAACAAAAGTGGCTTGATAGTAAGCTTTTGCCTACTGGGTCTCGCAGCATTATTACTGCTCACTCAGCATTCAAATATGACGCTGATTATTGGATTTCTCTTGCTTGGCGCCAGCGCTTTTGCCCTTTACCCGATTGCAATCAGCTTAGCTTGTGACGACTTGCCTGCTAGCCAAATTGTTTCAGCGACTCAAGTGATGCTACTGAGCTATTCGGTGGGGTCAGTAATAGGCCCATTAGTTGCCAGCTGTTTTGGCCAAACGGAGTTCGGCTTACTCATGTATTTAGGCATATGTTGTATTCTGAGCAGTATTTACATTTTTGCTCAATTACTTATTAACACTAAGCCAAGTTTTTCCTCGCCTTAACAAGTCCCATAAAATACATTGCACTGCGACTCAATAATCAGCCACTTAATGAACGATATGCTCATCGAGTGGCTCAAATAGAAAACATCTGCAGTCAAATCAATACAAAACGAACAGCAAAATGATCCACAAAGGTCATAACGTTAAAAATCAGTACGCTCAGTTTTAACATTCAGACAGGGCAGTTGCTTATCCTCCCTAAGTCGCGATAATGCAGCTTACTTAAACACCTGTGCTGACTGTTTTTCCTGAGATTTCACTATGCGCCTCGATAAATTCCTCTGTAAAAGCACAGATCTTGATCGCAAAGCCGCAAGAGTCACCATTCTTAGCGGCTCAATCACAGTCAATGGCGCTATCGTGACAGACTGCGCAATGCAAGTGCATGAAAATAATACTGTCAGCCTTAATGGAAAGCCGCTAGCACCACGCCCATCTCGCTATATCATGTTGCACAAACCTGCTAATACCTTGTGCTCAAATGTGGATGGAGCCTACCCTTCGCTATTTCATCTGCTCGATATCGATCGCGCATTTGACCTGCACATCGTTGGCCGCCTAGATGCTGATACCACAGGCTTAGTGCTACTGACTGACGATGGCCGCTGGTCGTTTAATATTATCTCGCCTCAATATCAGTGCGAAAAAATCTATCGTGTCCAACTGCGAGATCCACTCAACAGCGAAGCGACTGCAGCCATAGCCGCAAAGTTTGCCGCAGGGCTAAATCTACAGGGCGAAACCGCCCTCACTCTGCCAGCAACACTGCAGCAAGTGGATGAAAAAACCGTGCTACTCACACTCACCGAAGGCAAGTTTCATCAAGTCAAAAGGATGTTTGCCGCCGTGGGCAATAAAGTGGTTGCCCTACACAGGGCGCAAATTGGCGCAGTGACCTTAGATGTCGATGTTGGAGAATGGCGCAACTTAACCTTGGCGGAGATAAGCTCCTTCACATCCTAATTGATTAACAAGGCTGAAGCAGACAGGCCGCCTACGTTTATCGACGTTAAAAAAGCAAACAAATACTAATAAGTTTGCAAATCAATCCCATAAAAAATCCCAGTGTTAGCAACAACACTGGGATGTTTATTTGTTTGATACTGCTTAGCAGAATATGAATCGACTAAGAACAGCAATCGTTGCGGCGAACCCAGCTTCTTGGGATCTTCTCAAAAACCACTTTTGCCATGAGTAACGCCAGCAATATGCCCGAGCTTGCCACTAACCATTGAGGTAACATTTGGTGCTCTTCACCAATTTGTGGCATCACCACAAAACCAAAGGTATTAACCAGATAATTGACCAACATACCGGCCACTAAAGCCACGCCAATCACACCGCCAAGATAGCCCCACAGCGCACGTTTACCTAGCTCTTTAGCCACTATGCCTAAAGTCGCGATATTGGTTGCCGGACCTGCCATCATAAACACGAGTACAGCACCCGGTGACACTCCCGCCAGTAATAATCCAGCGGCAATCGGTGTCGATGCGGTCGCGCAAATATACATAGGCACAGAAACGAGCACCATCACTAGCATAGCCAGAATGCCATCGCCCCATTTAGCCAAAAAGTCAGCCGGCACATAGGTTTGTACCAGAGCTGCGAAAAATAAGCCCACCAGCAGCCACAGCGTAGTATCACGCACTAAATCCGTTGCCGCATATTTAAGGCCAATTCCGACACGGCTTAGTACCGATTGCGACTTAAATTCAGTCGCCATATCTTGAGTAGACGCACAGCAGCTATCGCCTGCAGTGTTAGCACTAACCTGCTCAGCAACCTTAGCACTGCCACCACAGCAAGCGCCTTTTTTCACCACCACTATTGTTTCTGGCTCTGTGGTTTGACTGCCACAACATGACCCCACGCTTTCTACTTTAACAGCGTTAACCTTAACCACAGAACCCATAGTTTGAGCAGATCCCATGGTTTGACCGCCAACAGCCATAACACTTGAAGAACCCGCCATTAAGCTCGGCACCGCCATAGGCGTCATTTTGATCTTCGGCTTTGGCTCGGCTGCAGGTGCATCAACATTGTCATTACCACAGCAGGAAGACTTTACGGGCGTTATCGTAGGCGTAGTCGATGAGCAGCAGCTTTTAACCGCTTCGGCTTTTACCATCTCTGGCTGAGCCACTGATTTTGAAGCGCAGCAAGACGCCTCACCCTCTAATGGCTTATCTGATTGAGTATCTACCTTAACCACTGACTTGCCATCGTCATCATCGCGACCAACGAGTAAGCCCGCCACTATCGCACTGGTAATCGCTGCAATCGGTCTGACGATCGCCATAAAGGGGCCGAGTAACACGTAGGAAACGGCGATTGAATCGACGCCCGTTTCTGGCGTCGACACTAAAAAGGAAGTCGTTGCTGCTTTAGAGGCACCAGAACGGCGCAATCCTACCGCCGCAGGAATAACGCCACAAGAACACAAAGGTAAAGGTGCGCCAAGCAGCGCCGCTTTCACTACGGTTTTAAAACCGTGACCACCGAGCTGCTTTTGCATCCACGCCATTGGCACGAATACTTTTAATAGCCCAGCTAAAATCAGGCCCAGTAACAACCAAGGCGCCGAGTCTAAAAACAGATCAATAAAATTCTTCAGTAACATAATTAATTCCCTGACTCTTCATAAATGGCTTTGCCGTGATTATTCTGCGCTTGGTACTGATTTACATTATGAGAGTGATGCTCAACGCGTACCCGCTCAGTGCTGGACTCCAACGCCTCTAAAATAGAGCAATGTTCGGCGCTACGTGGCCCACCACAGCAAGCATCAGACAAGCTTTGTAAACTCGCTTGAAAATGATTCAGCTCAGCAATTTTGGCCTGTACTTGAGCCAATTTACAATCAACCATGCCTTTTACATCGGCACAGACTCGGTTAGATTTATCGAGTTCAATTGACAGCAATTCACTGATTTCATTGAGGGTAAAACCCACAGCTTTCGCCCGTAAAATAAAGCGTAATCGCGCAGCATCGGCCTCGGTATATACTCGATAGCCAGACTCAGTACGGCTCGAAGGCGCGAGTAGGCCGTGCTTCTCGTAGAATCTTAACGTGTCGGCTTTCACCTCACATAAATCCGCCAATTCACCAATACGATACATGTCTTCATCCTTTGCGAAATAGCCCACAACTCAGGGATCATTTCCAGCATACAACTCAATAATGCAAGTATAAACCTTGGAGCCTACTCCAAGGTCAAGAGGTAATTTTAACTTTACTGAAAGCCAACACGGCAATGCCGCTTTGTTCTGATATGAATATTGTGAAATCACGCAGAAAAAACACCCGTAAATCGAGTTTTACGCTAGAATACGCGCGCTGTGACGAAGGGATAAAAAGTTAGCTAATAAAGTAAAAATAGGACCAAGGGACTTTTGGAAAGCAGTACAGCGTTAAGGCTGTTCTGTTTTCCGAAAGATCCTTGAAACTAAAATAACTGGACCCTGTACCCAAATGACTGCTGCAAATAATGCCAGACCCATTCGTCGCGCGCTGTTAAGCGTTTCAGATAAAACCGGAATTCTCGAGTTCGCCAAAGCACTTCACGCCCAAGGTGTAGAATTGTTATCAACTGGCGGCACCGCTCGCTTGTTAGCAGATAATGGCGTGCCTGTTATCGAAGTATCTGATTACACAGGACACCCTGAGATCATGGACGGTCGCGTTAAGACGCTGCACCCTAAAGTGCACGGCGGCATTTTAGCGCGCCGCGGTCTTGATGAAAGCGTGATGACCGATAACAATATCAATGCCATCGATCTGGTTGTGGTTAACCTTTATCCCTTCGCTGAAACTGTGGCTAAAGCCGGTTGTACCTTAGAAGACGCTATCGAAAATATCGATATTGGCGGCCCAACTATGGTGCGCGCGGCGGCAAAAAACCACAAAGACGTTACCATAGTCGTTAATGCCGCCGATTACTCACGCGTACTGGCAGAAATGACGGCTAACAATGGCAGCACGACCCATGCGACGCGTTTCGACTTAGCGATTGCGGCCTTTGAGCACACTGCGGGTTACGATGGCATGATCGCCAACTACTTCGGCACTATGGTTCCTGCACACAGCACGGACGAATGCTTTGCTGATTCTAAGTTCCCACGCACTTTCAACACCCAATTAGTGAAGAAACAAGACTTACGCTATGGCGAAAACAGCCATCAAGCAGCGGCTTTCTATGTTGACACTAAAATTGATGAAGCTTCTGTGGCTACCGCGATTCAGTTGCAAGGCAAAGCCTTGTCTTATAACAACATTGCCGATACCGATGCCGCCCTTGAGTGCGTAAAAGAATTCTTGGAACCCGCCTGTGTTATCGTTAAACACGCTAACCCCTGTGGTGTGGCCTTAGGTAAAGACTTACTCGATGCCTATAACCGCGCTTATCAAACTGACCCAACCTCAGCCTTCGGTGGCATTATCGCCTTCAACGGCGAATTAGATGCTGCGACGGCGAGTGCGATCGTTGAGCGTCAATTCGTTGAAGTGATTATCGCCCCAAGCGTTAGCCAAGCGGCGCGCGATGTGGTTGCCAAGAAGACCAACGTGCGTTTATTGGAATGTGGTCAGTGGAGCACTAAGACCCAAACCTTAGACTACAAACGTGTTAACGGCGGCTTACTAGTGCAAGATCGCGATCAAGGTATGGTCGGTTTAGAAGACATCAAAGTGGTTTCTAAACGTCAACCTACTGCAAGCGAACTGAAAGACTTAATGTTCTGCTGGAAAGTGGCGAAGTTCGTTAAATCTAACGCCATCGTTTATGCCAAAGACGGCATGACTATCGGTGTCGGCGCAGGCCAAATGAGCCGCGTTTACAGCGCGAAAATCGCTGGCATCAAGGCCGCCGATGAAGGCTTAGAAGTGGTGAACTCTGTAATGGCATCCGATGCTTTCTTCCCCTTCCGTGACGGTATCGATGCCGCAGCGGCTGCGGGCATTAGCTGCATCATCCAACCGGGTGGCTCAATGCGCGATGCTGAAATCATCGCAGCAGCAGACGAGCACGGCATGGCCATGGTGATGACAGGCATGCGCCACTTCCGTCATTGATAACAACTTAAATCAAACTTGGCCCTAGCGATTAGGGCCTTTTCCTTTGCGATGTGTGGGAGTTTTAACCATGAAAGTGTTAATCATTGGTGGCGGCGGCCGCGAACATGCCCTAGCTTGGAAAGCCGCTCAATCGGCTCAAGTTGATACCGTTTATGTAGCACCGGGCAATGCGGGCACAGCCCTAGAACCTAATGTTGAGAATCTGGCGATCAGCGCCACCGACATTCCTGCCCTGCTGGGTTTTGCCAAAACCAATAAGATTGAACTGACCATAGTCGGCCCTGAAGCGCCGCTCGTGATCGGTGTCGTCGATGCCTTCAACGCCGCAGGTTTAGCGATTTTTGGCCCAACTAAGGCCGCAGCTCAGCTCGAAGGTTCAAAAGCCTTCACTAAAGACTTTTTAGCCCGCCACAATATTCCAACGGCGGGTTACAAAAACTGCACTGAGATCAGCGACGCCAAAGCCTTCGTGCGTGAATTAACGGCCACAACAGGTTATCCAGTGGTCATCAAAGCCGACGGTTTAGCCGCGGGAAAAGGCGTGATCATCGCCCAAAACCAAGCCGAAGCCGATGCCGCAATTGATGACATGCTCGCCGGTAACAAGTTTGGCGAAGCGGGTTCACGCGTAGTGATTGAAGAGTTTCTCAAGGGCGAAGAAGCTAGCTTTATCGTGATGGTAGATGGTAAAAACATTCTGCCAATGGCAACCAGCCAAGATCATAAAGCCCGCGATAACGGCGACTATGGTCCAAACACGGGTGGTATGGGCGCTTACTCGCCAGCACCTGTGGTAACCCAAGCGGTACACGATTGGACTGTGGCAAACGTGATTCGCCCAACGGTTGATGGCATGGCGGCAGAAGGCAATATCTACACAGGCTTTTTGTATGCTGGCTTGATGATATCACCCGATGGCAGTGCCAAAGTGCTCGAGTACAACTGCCGCTTTGGCGATCCAGAAACTCAGCCCATCATGATGCGTTTAAAGTCTGACTTAGTGGAACTGTGTTTAGCCGCCACCCGTGGCGAGTTAGATAAAGTGACAGCTGAATACGACGAGCGCGCAGCCGTGGGCGTAGTATTAGCCGCTGGCGGTTACCCAGATGAGTATCGCAAATTTGATGTGATTGACGGTCTCAGCCTTGGCGATAACGACGGTAAAGTTTTCCATGCGGGCACTGAGATGAAAAACGGCCACGTCGTTACCAACGGCGGTCGCGTATTGTGTGCGACGGCATTGGGTAACACAGTCACCGAAGCGCAAAAAGCCGCCTATAAATTGGTTGATGAAATCCACTGGGATGATGTGTATTTCCGTACCGATATTGGTTATCGCGCGATCGCACGTGAACAGCAAGATTAATTAATATCTCTATTAAAAAAACCGGCAAGAAGCCGGTTTTTTTGTGCCTGCTTTTTGACAAGTGCCAAATATAACGTCATGATTTTCAATAAAATTATGCAATTAATTCTATTGAAAACAGGGGCGACAAGATACAATGTCAACCAAATGTTAAATACACAAAGATCAAGGACTCCCCATGAGGATTAGACTACTTTATGCCTCCATTGCCATACAGCTTAGCGGATGCGGTGGCGGCTCAGAAGATGCTGGCACGACACCACCACCCACTCAGCCGCCAGTCCAACCTCCCGCGCTGGTACAATACACCGCCAACAGCCTATCGGTAATAGGTGGCGCACTGAGTCCAAGCAGCCAAAAAGTGGAGTCTGGCAAAAGCGCTATTTTTAGCGTTACTGCCGATACCGGCTTTACGCTTGAGGGCATTACTGGCTGTGGTGGCACGCTCAATGTGCTGACTTACACCACTGCGGCCATGACGGCCGATTGCACTATCACGCCGACATTCATCAGTAATGCCGAAAATGCCATTAAGCACCAAGACCACAGGCTTGCCAGTGCGAGTGAGTTAATTGATTTCAGCATCGCCGAACTCGCTAATATCGACATCAAACGTAAAGCCCAGATAAATCAGCTATATCAAGGTGTCGGTAGCAGCATCTCTTGGCATCCAACCCATGACTCAATTACCTTTTCGAGCTTTATGCCGGAGAACACTTTTACTGTCTTACCATCAAATGTCGATGGCAGTGGGGCAAGCGCCGTTCGTGGGTTAGTGATGGCGGGCGAGCAACAGGGGCAAAGATATGCGGCCATGGCGGGGAATCTGTTTTCCGTCAACACTTCGGCTCAAACCGATACTTTATTGAAAAATCTTTTAGGCTGGCTGACCAAAGGTGCCGATAAAACCGACGGCATCAGCATAGTGACCGCCCAAATGCCGAGCAAGGCTGACAGTTGGTACTTTCCCCATAATGAAGGGATCCGCACTTGGCTCACAAACAACTACCCCGCAGCCCATAGCATTAATACAGCAAATACCTGTGACTACAGCGAGTTAAGCAACTGTATCAACACACTGAAACCGGATCTGATTATCATTAGTGACATAGACCGTCAGTCCTTGGGTTTTGCAGGCATAAAAGCCGCGATCGCTAAGGCCAAAGCGGCAAGAATTCCCTTGTTGCTCTCTAACTACTGGCGTAATGAAAGCCCAATACTGTCGCCACTTTACCTTGAGATGGGGCTTTCTACCTCTGGCAATTACTGGTCAAAACTCAATGCCAATAACCTCAGTGTGACCGACATTTTGGTCGAAGACACCGCCCTGGCCAAGGTGAATAATTTGCTCGGTAAGCTTAACGAAGACCGCTTCGACACCTCAGTACTCAACGACTGCGGCGGTAATTACTTGAGCTGTAATGCTGCCGCCTTTGTTGACTCATTCAAGGCGGGTGCCGATTGGTATCGAGCCAATGCTGAAACCTTAGATACCCATGCTATCGATGTGTTTACCAAAACAGACTTCCCCTTGATGAAGGCCGGACTGCTGCTCGCCGATAAGTATCGCAGCGAGATTGACTACCCCATAGCCTACAGCGAATACGCCCAGTGGCAGCAGGCCCTGTTTGCCGATTGGACCGTCAGCTATGCCCGTAGCCATAACTTAGCCCAGCCAGATTTAGGTGAATATGTTACCGACAGAGCTAACCTCAGCAAGGGCAGCAATGCGCACTACGCTTATCCTGCGACTGTCACTGAACGTAAAACCATTAGCGTGCCCTATGCAGGCCAATGGACGACCACTGGCTGGTATGCACTGCCAGGACAAACCATTAAGCTGACTCGTCTCGATAGCAGCGCTGCGAATGTGGAGATCAAACTCAACTACCACAGACGCAATACTAACCGTGCCTATGAGCAGAAAATCTACCGCGGCCCATTGGAGTTGGCGCAGCAACGCCTGCGCTTAGCTCAAGGACAAAGTCTTGAATTTTCTTCCCCCTACGGCGGGCCGATTTATCTGTATATCAGTGGTGATACTTCGAGTACTGATGGCGGCGCGTTAAGTGTCGAAGTCAACGCTGAGCATGTGGCTAAACATCCGACCATTATGGATTTTTCAAACCCTGCAGAAATAGCAGCCTTTAACGATCGCATCCAAAATACCGAATTACCCCATGTGGACTTGCGTACCGATGGTGCCGAGCAGCATCTGCGTCGCGACCGCTTTTTAAACGCCATCGGCGGGGATGTGCCCGATGTAAACGCGCTACTCAAAAGTATTGTCGATGACCATATCAACAGAGTTTACACCCTTGCGGGACTTAAGAGCCAAGGCAAGAGCTTAAGTGAATCCTTACCCGCCGATGTGCTAGCGGCTTGCAAAGGACTGTTTGGCGACGACTGTATCGATAATAGTCTGCATACCCGCACTATCATTCAACACGCGAATTATGACCAAAATGCCCAGTGTGGTGGAGGTTGTAGCGGTAATCCTTGGGACGCAGCATGGAATATCGACCCAACGGGTTGGGGTGATAACCATGAGTTAGGCCACAATCTACAAACTAACCGTCTCAATGTGCAATATGCTGCGGCAAGTGATCATGATATCTGGGCAGGTTATGGCAGTCGCGCAGGGGAAAACTCCAACAATATCTTCCCCTATGTGGTGAAGTGGAAAACCCATTATCTGCGCGACGGCAATACAGGCACAGTGACCGATGGTCACATGAACCACAAGGATCTCTTTTATGTGTTTATGTCCGATGCCGCAGGTACAACAGACACCAGTGGTAAACGCCTAGTGTTTGGCGCCAATTGTAAGGTGCTCGATGCTGGTGAAGACAGATACACTGCGCCTTGGGCCAGCAATGCTTATGCAGTGCATAACGGTTATCGCATGGCGTTTTACATCCAAATGGCGCTTAAGGCTCACGGCATGACGCTCAGTGACGGCACCACTCTGAACAATGGCTTTAATCTCTTTACCTTGCTGTATCAACACAGTCGTATTTTCGGTAAATATGCGAATAACGCCAGTGATTGGGAAGCGAATCGTAGCAAACTGGGCTTTAGCCAATTTTCGTTTGAAGGCAATAGTGTCTACGGTGGCAAAACGGTGAAAGATATTCCGGGCAACGACTTTATGCTAGTGTCTTTGAGTAAACTCACAGGCAAAGATTGGCGCAGCCATTTCGATATGTTAGGCCTGCACTACTCAAGCCTTGCGGCCGCACAAACAGCCGCCAATGCCACATCAGGGGCTATCCCCATGGGCATGTATGAGTTAGAAACCGACTTGCCACCCGCCAATATGAGCCAAGGTTTAACCTTTGTGCCCCTGTCACTCACTGATGGTACAACCCTGTGGAAAGGCATGGGTTCGCCAACCCAGTGTGCTAAACCTTAATTGCACTAATAAATCTTAATCTCGCTAAGATACTAACGCTATTCATAAACCTCGCTCTGGCGGGGTTTATGTTTACCTGAAAATGTGATGTAAAGCACATACCTAGGTTAAGATGACGTGCACCATTTAGCTTCTTATATTTTTAACAATCATGAAATTAATGGGGTAAATATATGGGTTATTCGATAAAAGATCTTATTTATCAAGGTGAAAAATCAGGCGTACATAACTGGCAAACCCTAGAAGGAGCCAGCTTTTACTGGCATCCAGATTGGTTTCATATTGCAGAGGATATGACGGGCCATAACGCGACTGTGACTATCGATATCGATGGGGACAAAGCGACCCAAAGTGAGGCTGAACAATCCATCATTAAGCACCTCAATAAGAGTGGCAAATAGCTTGTAGTGGCAAAGACTTTAGTGCCCGGAGGCGATCGCCCTGCGGGCAATTTTGTCGATTAAGCCTGGCGCGATCAGCTTAAGCCAACGCCCCAAACGACCGCGAAGTGAAGTAATCAGTTGACGGCCTCGAGTTGCAATCACTGGCAACATCATATTAGCGCATTGCTCAGCCGTCAGTATCTTAGCTTCCTGCATCGGAGATTTACCTAAAGGATTACCTGCACTATCGAGGGCACGTTTGTGAATTTGTGACACTACAAAATCGGGGCAAATAACAGTTACGGCCACATTATCATCCACTAATTCAATCCGCAAAGAATCGAAAAAACCAATCACAGCATGTTTAGAAGCGGCATAACCGCTGCGAGTAGGAACGCCCGTTAATCCAGCGACTGACGCCACAACCACCACTTGGCCTTTACTGGCTTTCAAGTGCGGTAACGCGGCATGGGTTAAATACGCAGGACCAAGATAATTCACCCGCATTATGTCTTCAAGCACCGAGAGCTGAGTCAGTTCATCAAAACGTGACCACATAGTCATGCCAGCATTGTTAATCAAAATATCGAGATGGCCATAATGCGCAACAGCAGCTTCAACTAAGGCTTCACACTGTTCTGGGCTGGAGACATCGGCGGCAAATACAAAAGGAGGCGGACCATAATTAGCGATTTCTAAAGCGAGTGAGGCGAGACGTGTTTCATTACGCGCACTGAGCACCAGTTGGCAGCCCATTCGCGCCATTGCCACTGCGAGCGCCCGACCAATACCTTCTGAGGCACCCGTGATGATCACGACCTTGCCTGTGAGTCCATCCATAGTCATTCCTTTGTTATCGCTATGTTAATTACGCCTTTTGCTAAATTGGCATAATCACGCTAAAAGCGCAATCCTTCACGCGCGTTGTGCAAGCCTCATCTCGTATTGCTCACGATAATTAGCTAAGGGTTGCGGGCGCCCTATCGCATAACCTTGCGCATAGTTAATGCCTATGCTCAACAATCTGTCAATAATATCCTGATTCTCAACAAATTCAGCAACAGTCTCGATTCCCATAACCCGACAAACATCCTGAATCGATTTAACGATGGCGTAGTCTTTAGCATTCACGGCGAGATTCTTAATAAAACAGCCGTCGATTTTGACATAATCCACGGGCAGCTCACGCAGATAGCCATAAGAGGCAAAACCGCTGCCAAAATCATCCAGTGCAAATGAAAAACCGAGTTTACGTAACTGCTTCAACATTTCCATACCACGATTGCGATTTTGGATCGCGGTGGTTTCAGTAATTTCAAAACAAATACATTGGCTTGGAATATCAAAAATGTGTTGCTGCTGGGCGATATATTCCACCATACCTTCGGCACCTAAACTATTGCCTGAAAGGTTGATCGAAATACAATGATCAGGCCAAAGCACGGGGTTCAAAGACAACCATAAAAAAGCTTTGCGGATGACTTCTTTATCGATATCTGGCATCAACTTAAAACGTTCAGCGGCGGCTATAAACTGCGCAGGCGCCAAAATGCGGCCACAGGGCTCTTGAATTCGTAGCAGGATTTCCATTCGTTGTCGCTGCGGACCACTGCCTAGTCCGCGGATCGGTTGGTAATACAGAATCAACTCATTTTCTTCAATCGCTTGCGCAATACGTACCGCCCATTTAGGCGCATTTCTTTGGTAGGTGAGCTCTTTATCTTTATCATCGTAAAAATGAATTTGATTAGCCCCCTTAGCTTTAGCGGCAATGCAGGCAATGTCCGCGTCTTTCAATAATTCTTGAGCATCAATATAGGGCGCACGACCAAAAGCGACACCTATGCTGAGGCCAACTTTATAATTACAGTTTTTATCGTTCAACACTTGCATGGAGACTTGCGCGATCATTTGCTTCAGTAATTGCGCCACAGATAAGGCACTGCGATTACAAATCACTAACCCAAACTCATCGCCACCAAGGCGCGCCAATAGCTCCTGTGGCCCAAGACAAGCCTGCATTGCCTTGGCCACCATAGCAAGCATACGATCGCCTGCAGTATGGCCACAGCTGTCGTTAATCAACTTGAATTGCTCCAAATCGAGGTAACAAACGGCGATGGTTTTAGCTGAGGCGGCAAATTGGGGTAACTGCTCATCAAATGCCTGACGGTTTAGCAGCCCTGTAATGCTATCGAAATTTGCCCTTTTTTGTAGCTGGTGTTTAAGCAACTCTTCTTGAGTGATATCCCGCAATACCACGACAGTACCAACAATTTCTTTATCGTGATTGCGCAGATTGCTAATACTGCGCTCCATAATCCGAGGCGAAGCAGTTAATAGCTTGATTTTCTCGACCTGCGGCGCTGATTCTTCGAGACGAATGCAGGTAAAAACCGCCTGATTCAACTGCTCCCCAGCCTTTAACAGACTCGCAAGGCTCTGACCTATGGCATAGCAACTAGCAACATCGAGAAGCAACTCGGCCCGCGGATTCATATAAATCACGTTGGCATCGACATCGGTCAAAATCACCGCTTCAGCAATGGATTCTAAGGTGATTTTCGCACGTTCTTTTTGCTGATAAATTCTTGCCAGCAAGCTATTAACACGGCTGGCGAGCACTTCTAATTCTTCATTACCCTCGCTTGTAACGGGTTGATAGACACTGGACATAGGATCGACCAGCGCCAATTGATGCATCAGATTTTTAAAGGGTTTGAGTAAGCCCGAACGCAGCCAAATATAACCAAGACCAACAATAAACACACCAAAGAGAATAAATCCAAGCGATACCCAATCGAGTTGAAATTTAACCTCCCTAAAGGGACCATCGGAAAACAGTACTTGCAGGTAGACAGGCTTATCTTTTAGCAGGCTTGGAATGTTAATCGCGTCACTGTGCACACCATCAACTGTTGGCGTAACGTCGCGAGAATGACTCATGCTCACCTTAGTCACCAATAAGGCCTGAGCATATTCCAGTAAGTCTTTATCAGTCAGTTGGCGTACCAGCAGCACAGATTCATTGGGCGCAGAAGCCACGGAAGTAACGACATAAGCATACTTGCCCATCAAATAAGCGCCAGCAACACTGGGCTTATCGGCACTGACAATAGCACTGGCGATTTCTCGTAACTTATCATTCTCAAAGGGACGTTCATTGGGGAAAAAAGGGTGCAATTCACCCTGCCGTAGAATATACCAACTCAGATTGGCTGACATTGAGCTATCGCGCCACGAGGATTCAAGCTTTTTAAGTTGGTCTTCATCTAATTGAGACAAAGGTAAGGCATAAATATTAGTGAGAAAGGTTAAGCGATCGACATCAATTTGAAACTGCTGCTGGATATTGGCAAGCTCACGGTTAGCACTATCTTGACGTAATAGCTCGACGCGATGGTCGTACCAATAACCAAGACAATAGGAGACAATTACCACCGCAGGGAGACAAAAGCCCGCAATAAATACCATTATTTTCTTGCCAATGTGCATCTCTTACCACGGCTTGTTATGACTAAATTGATTGACGGCCTTGCATAATCCTTCACTGCGCCATGCAACATATCTTATTTGCGAATAGTATTAAACATCACTTCGCTTTAGTCGTTGCTAAAGTAGACATTTTCATGCAATTAAATCAATTTTATACCTTTGATTTAAATTAAAATTTATAAATTAAACGATTATAAATTTTACTTTTTTATCAAGATAATTCACACATAATCAGTATGTGAATATAGGGAATTCAAGTCGTTGTTTAAAAGTAAGACTCATTAAGCTCGCAGACGATAGAAACCACCGCATACGCTAATCCATAAAGATATCTTCGCCAGAAGCTCCAACGCTATCAAATTCAAATGTCGGATATAAAACAGGCCCGCAAGCGGGCCTGTTTCGCAAACCAAAAATTACTTATGGTATTGCTTTGATTGTGCATGAACCGCCTTGATAAAGGCGCCAGCATGTTCTGGATCGACATGCTGATGAATACCATGGCCTAGGTTAAATACATGGCCAGTACCTTCACCATAACCCGCTAGAATATGACCAACTTCCTCTTCGATACGTGGAATTGGCGCATACAACATGGATGGGTCCATGTTGCCTTGCAATGCAACCTTATGGCCTACACGACGACGGGCATCGGCAATGTCTACCGTCCAATCCAAACCTAGTGCATCACAGCCAGTTTCTGCCATCGCTTCTAGCCACAAACCACCGCCTTTAGTGAACAGAGTCACAGGCACTTTACGGCCATCGGCAAAGCGTGTCAGACCATCAATAATCTTCTGCATATAACGCAAAGAGAACTCACGGTAAGCAGAATGCGATAACGCACCGCCCCATGAGTCAAATATCATCAAAGATTGCGCACCGTTAGCAACTTGAGCATTCAGGTATAAGATCACTGAATCGGCTAATTTATCTAACAGCATGTGTAATGCCATTGGCTCAGCGTAAGCCATCTTCTTAATTTTTTCGAAGGTTTTGCTCGAACCACCTTCAACCATGTAAGTCGCTAAGGTCCAAGGTGAACCAGAAAAGCCAATTAACGGCACTGCGCCATTAAGTTCACGGCGAATAGTGCTAACGGCTTTCATCACATAACCCAGCTCATCTTCTGGATCAGGAATTGAGAGCTTTTTGATCGCATCGATAGTGTCTGTTGGGCGCTCAAAACGTGGGCCTTCACCCGCCTCAAAATACAAACCTAAACCCATAGCATCGGGCACAGTTAGGATATCGGAAAACAAAATCGCCGCATCGAGATCATAACGACGTAAAGGTTGCAGCGTGACTTCACAGGCAAGCTCATGATTTTTACACAAAGACATGAAGTCACCCGCTTGAGCGCGAGTGGCTTTATATTCAGGAAGATAACGGCCAGCTTGACGCATCATCCACACAGGGGTCACATCGACAGGCTCTTTTAGTAGGGCGCGTAAATAACGATCATTCTTTAATTCTGCCATTGGGCTTGGTTCCTAGTCTTATTGAGATCCGCTGGGTCGGTAGTTTAGCATTTACGCGAATAATGTAACCTTTATGTGCAAATTTATGTGAGCTATTCCCCATCATTGGCGTCGATTTGACCGCATAAACCGGAAAATGTTATCCAGCTAACATACTGCTCATTTATTCGTAACGAAGTCACACTCAGACAGAAAAAAGTTGCGCCGGTTCCCCGCCTTTGGTATAAAAAGTCTGCGCTAGCAAGAACAATCAAGAAGCTCGTCGCATCGAGCCTGCTATAAACTTTACTCGCCCAACGATAGGTTTCTATCGTTGGGCTTTTTATTGGCATTTTTCGATACGAAACAGCTGGTTTGTCCATTTCGTCATTCTCGCAAATTCGCATGAAAAGAGTTGATCGATTAGCAACTTGTCCCTACATTAGAGTTATGTGCTGGCACTTAAATGGAATGCATCATGCTGAGAGAACTCGAAAAAGCAGAACAGAAGTGGGGCGGTTCAAATAAGCTTATTGATCAATGGCTAAAAAACCGTCGAAAACTGTTAGTGCATTACTGCCAAATTGCTGGGCTTCCTCCTTACAGTAAATCAGAAAAATCACTTCCCTCGTTCGAACATGTTAAATCTTTCTGTGACTTATTAGTTGACTATGTCTCCGAAGGACATTTCGAGGTCTATGATAAAGTCGTTAATGCCTGCAGTGAATATGGCGAATCAAGCAAAACGCTCGCGCAACAAGTATTGCCCAAGATAACGCCAACCACGAATGCAGCATTAGATTTCAACGATAAATATGCGGAAACACAAGACGATTTCGTATTATATCAACTCGATAAAGACCTATCTGAGCTCGCCCATAACATGGAAACACGCTTCGAACTCGAAGATGAACTACTTGAAGTTCTCCATCGCAAACATTCTGAGCATAACCAGTAGTCCTCCTTCATAAGCGCACCTTGCGGCATCTGTGCGCTTATCTATCTTTTCCCCTCAATCGTTTTGAAAATGAAGTAGCATCGCTTTGGGCGACTACTGGAACACGTCCTAGTTCCATTAGACAGCAACCGTTTGAATCAAATTGAATCCGATAGAGCAGACGTAGTCATGGCCAAGGCAGCACACATTGGCAAATCGTTGTTTCAATAGGTATGGCGATATTGTTATGTAATGCTCGATAGCCTGAATGCATTGAGGAGCTAAAGAGGATGACTCAGTTGTGCTTTCGGGAATGGGTAAATTTTGCTAATTAATAGAATTGGTTTAGCTTTAAAACAAAAATTTCATATTCTGATAAGGATGTCATCTACATGATGGCCGACTATGACGATAACCACATGCTTCGAGCCCGAAGCATGTGCGTCACTGACACGAATTATCCACGACGCCATAACGAAAAAAGCCTCATCTTTCGATGAGGCTTATCTCTTAATGTTGGCGGAGCGGACGGGACTCGAACCCGCGACCCCCGGCGTGACAGGCCGGTATTCTAACCAACTGAACTACCGCTCCTTTAGCTTAACGTCTACACRTTAACCTAAATTAGGCGCTTGGCGATGACCTACTCTCACATGGGGAGACCCCACACTACCATCGGCGCGTTTGCGTTTCACTTCTGAGTTCGGGATGGGATCAGGTGGTTCCACAAGGCTATTGTCACCAAGCAAATTCTGYTTATTACCGTGTCCATCTCTGGCTCACGCTAATAATAATTCGGAAAGCTGATTTTCTGTTGAGTCTTTAACTTTATCAAGTATCTGTATTCTGTCTAAGGCTTTTCGTACGACCT
>NZ_JAKKRN010000030.1:0-58494 GCF_025654245.1 Shewanella sp. SM29 | reverse complement strand
ATCGGTCCACCCCAATCAACTGAGTTTTCGAGATGCGGCGAGTTATATCATCTTCAAGTTGACACAACTGTCATCACAAACACCGGGGAATGTCCCGAGAGACGTATTGGATATAGAACGAAATGCACGGCAATTTAAGCTGGATGGTAAACGGGAAAGGGCATATCCACGAGTTCTTAAAATGAGCAAAAACAAGTTCCCGGTTAGACCAAAGAAAAATGCCGTTCACTCTTAAGTGAACGGCATTACGCGAATGCGGGTCTTTTTATTGGAGGATTTTATTCGAGAATTACAACCCACAGCCCTAGATCTACTACACATCTTTAGTTATAGCTGTGCATCTATGAGCCATGACACTCACTAATTTTATAGCTCTACTGCACGGCGTAAACGGAAACTCCGTAAAGCCAAATACATCGCTCCCACTGCCGCCCAAATGAGCCCCAGCTCTAATGATTGTGGTTCTAAGTTCACCCAAAGTACACCAATAGTACCCGCGCCACACAATGGCAAGACTAAGTATTGTAAGTGGTCTCTAAAAGATTTATTACGTCGATCCCTTAGGTAAAACTGCACAATCACGGCTAAGTTTACGAAGGTAAAAGCGACTAAAGCGCCAAAATTCACTAAGGCTAGCGCCATTTCCAAATCAAATGAAACGGCAGACAGCGCAAGCGCACCCACCAACAAGACATTAAATGCAGGGGTTCGCCATCTAGGATGGATATAAGCAAACCCTTTACGTGGCAACATATTATCCCGCCCCATCACATATAAAATCCGTGCAACCCCAGCATGGGCAGCCATACCGGATGCCAATACAGCAACAGTGGTCGCGACTAATACGATGGACTGGAATAGATTACCACCCACATAGAGTGCAATTTCAGGCAATACCGCATCAAGCTGTTGAAAGCGGGAAATATCGGGGAAATAGAGCTGCAAAAAATAAGACACGCCAACAAAAATCACGCCACCGAGTAAAGCCGTCAACACAATCGCGCGAGGAATAACACGTTGAGCATCTTTAGTTTCTTCAGTCAGTGAACTTAACCCGTCAAAGCCGAGGAAGGAGAAACACAGAATCGTCGCCCCTGTGAATAATGGCGCCATCGCCATATTATCGGCATAAAATGGTCGCACACTCGCAACGACACCTTCGCCTTCACCGAGGGAAATGCTATAGGCCATTAGACCAATGAACACCACAATAATAGCGATCTGTGCAAACACTATCACCCCATTAAAGTTCGCGACGAGATCAATCCCCTTGAGATTAAGCAAGGTCATTATGGTCACAAGAGCGAAAATAAAGATCCAAGGTTCGACGCTGGGAAACATGGCGGTTAAATAGATTTTTGCGAGCAACATATTGATCATTGGCATAAACATATAGTCCAGCAGCGATGACCAACCCACCATAAAACCAACATTCGGGCTAAAGGTTTTTTGAGCATAAGTGTAGGCTGAACCCGCATAGGGATATTTACGTACCAAATGACCGTAACTAAACGCGGTAAATAAAATCCCCGCCAATGCGAATAGATAAGACGTAGCCACATGGCCAGAGGTGATCTCGGAAACAATACCAAAGGTATCAAAAACGGCCATCGGCGTGAGATAAGCAAGCCCCATCACCACCACTTGCCATAAGTTGAGGGTCTGCTTCAAACCCGGATTTTGTTGGCTCATCAGCACACCCCCATTGTACAGGGTTGAACACCTAAGCACGCATCTGCAATTAGTTTTTGCTTGCGGCTAACCGTCTGCACTCTCGGTTTAATGGCTAACGCAACGACTTGATTTACAACAACTACCGACAATCCGGTACACAACAGCCCCATTGGTCTTTCCTCAGTAAAATAGGTTCAACTGAACCTCATATCATTTCCGGATGTTTACCGGCCTCAATTGTTTTAAAACACATACGCCATAAATAAAAAATAACCGAGATACTGAGTATCTCGGTTATTTTTTCGGCGCGCATTCTCCCCCAAAACCAACAAGAAGACAACCCAATAAGGGCCGTTTGATGGCTATCTGCACGATGAGCGTTAAATTAACGGAATAGAATAGACAAGGATAAAGATGGCTTAAAGCAGTTTGAACACTAAGACACGCTACTAGAATATGACAGTAAGGCTGATGACATGCCGAAGGACAAGCTCAATACTGAATAATTTTTTCACTTGTTTTAAATTTGTTATTGGAAATAAGGCAGATATAGATATAATCTTCCGGCAAAAATTAAACAGGGGCAGTTTAATTTGCGAAGCAACCGCTTCATTTGTTTTATCGCATCAAAAGGAAGATGAAATGCGTAAAATTACTTTAGTCTCTCTGACCATTGGCAGCTGTTTTCTCGCCGCCTGCGCCGCAAAACCACCTATTATCGCTCAAGAAAAAACCGTTGAAATCGAGGGTGTTAACTTAGTTTTTGGTGGCAGTTTTGATACAGAACGCAAAAACATTTCACTCTCAGTGAATGGCGATTCTGTTATGAAAGGCACTTTCCCGCCTTATACTCCGACTCAAAATTTGAGCGGTAAATACAAGGATTTCAAAATTTCTAGCCAATGCTATTTCGGTTCAGTGCTCAGCAGCCAAGGTGGCGCATTTGGCGCGATTGCCGGCGTCATTCAAGCGACTAAGTCGAGCTCAGGCGATAAGTGCGATATGCTCGTCGATGGTAAAATTGTAGAAAGTCTTTACTTCTAAAGATTAATTACAGAAGTACCTAAACAGCCCCTGTAAAGTTCAAGCCCAGTAAACACTCGCGAGATACTCTGTCCCGCGAGTCCATCAAAGCTAATTAGCTTCAGCCAACAATCTCACTCTGCGCTTAATCCCCAACATCGCTAGGCCGAAAAAGACCGCAAATAAGCCCCATAGTTGCAGCCATTTTGGTATCACACTCGCCCAACTTGCGCCCATTTGATTGAGTTCTAGCATGCCCATAATCGCGGGTACCGCGGGAATAAACTGTGAGCCGAGTACTAAAGGTTCTGGGATCAACGCTATCGGCCACACAAAACCTGACACAAATAAAATAGGCATAGAGATCAGCAGTAGCACTTGGGTGGGTAAATCGCGGCGGGTGAACAAGGTGCTCATGGCAACACCTACGGCGGCGGTAGCCAGTAAAAACGGCAATAACCACAGCGCAACTAAACCAAGGCTCGCTTGAATACTCACGTTATACCAGTGATAACAATAGCCCACATAAAAGCTGGTAAAGAAGATATAAATCAACATGAAAGCAAGAATACGACCACAGACTAATTGCACCGGTGACACCTGCTGCCAATACCCTTTATGCCGCCATTGCCCAGCCCCTAAAATGCCAGTACCTATGAGTAAGGTTTGGTGCAAAATCAGCAAGAACAGTCCAGGTACTACATAGGGCGTATAACCTAGGCTCTGGTTAAAGGCTGGCACACTGTTAAGATAAAGCGAGTTTAAACTCTCTTGGGCCTGCTTAGGATTTTGTCCTTGAGCAAGCATGCCAATCAATTGCACTTGTTTACCCGCATCCATTCCAGCGCTAACTAAGCCTTCAACAACCGCGGAATAAATCAAAAAGTAACTAGCATCACCGCCATAGCTTAGCGTCACACCTTTACCGAGCAATAAATCGCGGCGGAATCCTTCAGGGATCACAAGTAAGCCGTGGGCCTTACGCGTCTCAATAAAACGCTTCGCCTCGGTAATCGAACCAACTTGGCCTATGACTTGAATTTTTGCGCTGGCATCGGCATGACGGATCAATTGACGGCTTAGGGAAGAATGATCTAAGTCCACCACGATCAGTTGTTGCTCGGTCGGCACTTGATTCAGATAGGGCAAAGGATACAAAACCGAATAAAACAGTACACCGCCAAATAAGGTCACTGCGATCGCTTTATCGCTAATAATGGCCTTAAACTCAGTGAGGATCAGTCGCCACAGACTGAGCTGACGTGGTGTGTTTGCGTGTTCGCTATTGGATAAATTCATCCTATTGCCCCTTCGCAGATATAGCTGCGTCCGAGTCATAAACCGTCACTGCAGCATTGGTGTTAACTGTGGTAGGCAGTAATTTACGCGACAGGAAATATATCAAAGGTATCAGACAGATAAAGCCCCAATAACTGGTGATTTGGCTAGCTACACTTGGCCAAGTAGCGCCATAACTCACGATACTAACATGGGACTCAATATAATGGCTCGATGGCATGATAAGTCGCCACCACTGGGCTAATTGCGGCATTTCGTGAGTCGGAAAAGTAATGCCCATAAAAGCAAACGCTGGCGCAAATAAAGCGGTACAAAAGCTGATGACCCGCGCACTGTCACGCATCACTACAAATATTAATAACACTAAGCTCCAGACTGCCAATAACATGACTAATTGCGCGAGCAATAATAGGGCTAAACTCCCCGCCATCGGCAGAGCAAGATACAAATACAGCCAAGCTAAAATAAAGCCGCCCTGCAGCATCAATATCGGCGTAAACAGCACCATTTTCGCCCACACCTTAGGCCAAAAATGTTCAGTTAAGAGATTCGACATGCCATCGGCATGAGTGGTAGGCGCTAAATGCAGCTCTCGATTTAAACTGTTTGCCATCACTAACATAGATAACAACTGCCACAGCGCAATCAGCACTGGCGGTACTAAGAAACCTATGTAATTGTTATTTCGGTTAAACAGGGCTGTTGTTTGGCTTTTGACTGGGCTTAAATTCACTGCGACTTGGGATTTCGGTGTACCATTTGCGAGCTGCTTTAAACCCGCCACTTGCTGTAATCCGTCGCCTAAACTCAGCTGAATTTGGCTTGAGAGTAACTTACCCACCAGCAAAAATTGACTGTTGTAGCGCACATCAATTGTAGGCTTATGGCCTGTAAGTAAATCCTTTTTCATATCATAGGGAAAAACCACAATAGCGTAGACTTTCGCCTGTTGCATCGCGCTTATCGCCGAGGATAAGTCGGTAAAACTTTGCGGATCGGTAACCGGGTTTGCCTTAAGCTGACGGGTCAACATGCGGCTCAATTGACTATGATCTTGGTCGACAATCGCCACGGGCAGTTGCCTTGGCAGACCTGCACTGAATAACCACCATAAGCATAAAATCCCCAGTAGTGGAATATAACTTATCAGCGCTAACTGCCAAGGGTCATGCCATAGGGCGCGCAGCTCACGGCGAACTAACGCTGTGAGCAACGCCATAAGGCTTATGCTCGATGGCAGTGATTCGCCCTTAATCTTGTCCGCCGCGTTGGCGTGAGGCGCACGTTCAGTCACGACTTTTACTCACTTCGCAGCAGCACAGACATGCCAACACGCAGATCGGTAATCGGCTGGTTTGGACGCAATTCCACTTCAAAGGTTCGCATATCAAAATCATGGCCACTTTCAGTCGAACGCCAAGTGGCAAACTCACCCATCACACTGATATGGGACACAGTAAAATCCACATCCTGCCCGAGTGCCGGAATCGTTAATTGAATTTTTTGACCTTTTTTGAAACGTTTAAGTTGGTCTTCTCGCACTTGGAACACGGCCCAAGCATCCTGCATATCAATCAAACTGACAATCGGAAAACCACTGGGTGCCAATTCACCCGCCTGTAACAGCACGTCGCTGATCTCACCCGATTTAGGTGCGCGCATTTGGCTATCTTCCATAATGGCGCTAACTTCTTTCACTGCACCTTCAGCCTTACGGGCATTACCTGCAGCAGCCACTTTGGTTTCCGTCCGCGCGCCTTCTTCTGCCATTTGATACATGGCTAAGGCAGCTTGTTCTGTGTATTTTGCCGCTTGCCATTGGGTAAAGGCTTCATCGCGTTTTTGTCTTGCCGCCACACCTTCGTTAAATAAGTTTTCGACTCGGGTATAGGTGGTTTTAGCGAGCGTTGCCGCCGCCTGCGCCTTGAGCCATTGCTCCTTGGCTGCCATCACTTCTTGGCTGCGAGCACCGTTGTTGGCTTCAAGCTGCATCGCCTTAGCGGCATCACGACCACCTTCGGCCTGCATTAACTTTGCATCTAGCTCAGGACTGCGAATCGCGAATAATAAATCCCCTTGGGCCACACTATCACCGCGGCGCACGAGCACTTGCTCGACTCTGCCTGGCACCTTGGACGAAACATTGTACTCACGGGCTTCAATCTGGCCCTGCAACAAACTCGGCTGCGGGCTATAAGCGAGCTTGAGTCCATAGGCTAAGATAAGGCCTAATGCGACCAACGCCACAAGGGCAAGTATTCTGTTAGCGCGCATTGTTTGTCTCCTGCACTTGGGTAGGGGCTGTGGTACGACCGATAAATTCATCTAGTTGACCACTAATGGCCATTAATCTGGCATAGGCTTGCACATAACGATAACGGGCAGCCAATTGCTGAGTTTTCACCGCGCTTAGTTTCAGCTCCGCATCGACTCTGTCGATAGAAGTTGAAAGCCCTTGATTAAAGGCGATGTCACGCAGGCGCAGGTTTTCAATAGCAAGTTCGAGCGAAGTATCGAGCGCCGTCACTTCTTCCTCGGCCTGTAATAATTGGCGATAGCTTTGATCCACCAGCAGGCTCAAGTCTTGTTTAGTTTGTGCCTTGGTATAACGAGCTTGTAAGAGTGCACTTTTCGCCGCTTCGACCTTACCGCTACGGCCATCGCGGCTGATCAGTGGCACATTGACCCCAACCCCAACCATCCAGTCAGGTGTGATGCTCGTCAAGAGTGTGTCTTCTTCATACAAGGTGTAGTTACCGAAGAGGAAAACCGTTGGATGGTATTTACCTTTTTCCAACGCTATTAAACCGTTCGCTTGCGTTTCTTTCGCTTCGAGCAATTTGAGCGCCGGATGTTGGCTCAGGGTAATTTGGCTGAGTTGAGCGAATGAAGGAGCCTGTGGCAGTACAAATAAGGGAGAATTTGTGCTCACCTGACTTTGCTGTAGCATACGTGCCAGCGCGATCACTGCCATTTCGTGTTGCCGACGAGCACTGCCTAAATTGACTTTAGCATTGTCTAGGGCAACCTGCGCATTGAGGCGCTCGACCTTAGCAATTTGCCCTTCTCGCTCTAGTGCTAAAGCATGATCAACATGCTTAGCTAACGAACCCACCAGATCAGTCTGAGTATTCACCAATGCCAACGTCACATCGACAGCGTAATATCTATCCACCAGCAAGGTAAATAAATCACGCGTTGCCAATTGTAATTCTTGTTGCTTCTCGGCCACCATAGCCGCGTGTATACCTTGAGCCGCAGTGATCTGTCCGCCCGTATAAATCGGCCACATTGCCTGTAAGCTGGCGCTAAAAATATCTTGTTCACTTAAGGGCAGCGGCGGAATACCCGCAATAATGCCCCCAAGCGATGGCGGGATAGAAATCACAGAATTTAATTCTTTCAGATCAAACTCAATCGGTTTATCCAAATGAATATAATTACCGCGAATGTCTAATGAGGGGAAATTTAAGCTCTCGCCCGCCTCTTCTTCACCCTTAGCGCGGTTAACTTCCTGGGATTGCGCTTGCAACTTGTCGCTCACCTTCAGCACTTGCTGCCAAGCATCAGTAAAGCTAATCGGCTGAGCATAGCCAGCCGAAGGCAATGATAATAGGCACAGCCAGACCACACGTGATAGTTTCATTAACACCTCTAGAGTAGTTACTCTAATTTCCTTTGCGAATGATAACATTCATGGTGGGTAGCGACTAGAACCCATAGACGTAAGGTTCTAGGTTTTATGCTGTTCCGCCCACGGTGAGCTTATCGAGTTTTAGGGTCGGTTGACCCACACCCACAGGCACACTTTGACCATCTTTACCACAAACGCCCACACCTTGATCTAAAGCCATATCGTTACCGACCATAGAAATCTGGCTCATAGCCTCAGGGCCATTACCGATTAAAGTAGCACCCTTAATGGCTTGAGTAACTTCACCATTTTCAATCAAATAGGCTTCGGATGCTGAGAACACAAACTTACCCGAAGTGATATCAACTTGACCACCGCCAAAGTTAGGGGCGTAAATACCCTTCTTCACTGACTTAATAATCTCACTGGGATCTGACTCACCGGCCGTCATATAAGTATTGGTCATACGTGGCATAGGCAAATGCGCGTAGGATTCGCGGCGACCGTTACCCGTTGGCGCAACACCCATTAAGCGAGCATTGAGTTTGTCTTGGATGTAACCCTTTAAAATACCGTCTTCAATCAATACGGTTCTTTGGGTTTGTACACCTTCATCGTCGATGCTGAGTGAACCACGACGATTAGGCAAGGTGCCATCGTCGACCACAGTCACTAACTTAGACGCAACTTGCTGACCAACCTTGCCGCTAAAGGCACTGCTGCCCTTACGGTTAAAGTCGCCTTCTAAACCATGTCCAACCGCTTCGTGGAGCAATACACCGGGCCAGCCATTACCTAACACCACTGGCATTTCACCCGCTGGTGCATCGATGGCGTTAAGGTTAACTTGCGCTTGACGCACGGCTTCGCGGGCAAAGGCGAAACACATAGGTAAACCTGTGTCATCGCTTGCCATTAACACGCCGTAGTCATGACGACCACCACCACCAGCGCCACCACGTTCACGTTTACCGTTTTCTTCCAAAATCACGCTACAGTTAAAACGCACCAGAGGACGGATATCGGCCGCCAGAGTGCCATCACTCGCAGCAACGAGGATTTCTTCGTGCACACCAGCAAGGCTAACCACCACTTGAATAATCCGGCTATCTAGACTGCGAATAAACGCATCGGCTTCTTTCAGCAGGTTGATTTTTTTGACTTCTTCCATCGCCGCAATCGGATCTAAGCTGTCGTATAACGCCAATGCTTTTTGACGTTTAAAGGCTTGTACCTGAGTCTGCTCACCCGCACTAGCAATGCCACGGGCAGCCTGTACTGCAGCGCTTAAGGCGGCAGGAGTGATATCATCTGCATAGGCAAAACCCGTTTTCTCACCGCTGATGGCCCGCACACCCACACCGCGTTCAATATGGAAACTACCGTCTTTGATGATGCCGTCTTCCAGCACCCAAGATTCGTGGCGACTACCTTGAAAATAGAGATCGGAATAATCGATTTTGTGCTGATGTATGGTGTTTAGATAGGTTTGCAGGCCATCTAGCGCTAACCCATTCTTCAATAAACTTTGCTCTACTTGTGCTAAAAATGGCATCTATGCTCTCTTTGACCCCAAGGGATCTTGATATTCTGAGTGTAAATTCGGTGTACTAATTCTATGTGTTAATGCTGCGTATCGACTCAAGCGCAAATTCAGCATTTCAACTCGTCTGCTGGCTACTGGCACATTATTTCAAGCTTGGTTCAAGGAAACGATTATGCTGCATGACGGGCATTTTACTGCGAATACTGTGCAGTTCGGTTAAGTCGACCTCAGCCTGTACCCAACCCGTACCGGTTTTGAGTTCAGCCAAAATATTCCCCCAAGGACCGACTATCATGCTCTGCCCCCAGGTTTCGCGGCTACCTTCGTTATGCTGTCCCCACTGAGCTGCAGCAAGAATAACGCATTGGGTTTCAATCGCTCTTGCCTGTAACAATACCTGCCAATGGGCTTCACCCGTCACCTTGGTGAAGGCAGAAGGGACAGTAATAATCTCGGCCCCCGCAAGGCGCATCGCCCTAAACAAGTCAGGAAAGCGTAAATCATAACAGATGGTTAAGCCAATTTTGCCAAAAGGTGTATCGATAACACTAATGTGATCACCAGGGCAGAAGGTTTCGCTCTCGCGATATTGTTTTGTACCATCGGCAACATCCACATCAAAAAGGTGCAGTTTATCGTAATACCCTAAAGTATCACCTTTATCATCAAACAGATAACTGCGACTATAGACACGACCATCCTCAGCCAACGCCGGAATAGTCCCCGCGACCATAAACACCCGATACTTGGCGGCCAGTGCACTTAACGCCGATTTGAGCGGACTCTGATGGACATCACCCGCATAGGCAAGTTGCTGACTTTCGTGGCCACCAAACAATAAACTACATTCGGGTAACACGACTAAGTGGGGCGCATCGGCATCCCGTTTGAGTTCGTTAAGCTGCGATTCGATAAACTGCAGATTGGCGCTGACGTCGCGACTGCTCTGACATTGCAACAGGCTGATGTGCATTCTGCTCTCCCTGAATTTGCTTAATCGGTTCTACTGCTGGCTGATTCTCTGGTGTGGCAGGCGTGTTCGGCGCTTCAGGCGAAGGCGTCGCTTGAGGTTGCTCCCGCTTTAAATCGAGCACTTTAATTTGATCTGTTGCTGGCTTTAGCTCTTCTGACTTTGATTCTTCAGATCTGGCCTCTTCAGGCTTAACGTCTTGTGGCTCGAGCGCTTCTGGTTGTGTTGCTTGAAGCTGTTGCTCAGATTTAGCGTTGCTTGGTTTGACTTCAGTTGACTGAGCTTCAGTTAACTTAGTTTCAGTTGGCTTAGCTTCTGTTAATTGAGCCTCGGTCGATTTAGTCTCTACCGGCTGAGTGATATCGGCGTTATGACTCGCGGCTTCAGTCGGCACCGCTGGGCGCTCAACGCCAACTACAGGTAAAATAGATTCTGGAATTTCAATCTCTTTACTCTTACGCTCTAACTCTTCGACCACAGGCTCAGCCATAGTCCCAGTCACCCGAAAACGAATTTCTGAAATCACTTCAATCACAGGCTCAAGCACTTTTGTCAGGGCAAAGGCTCCCAGACCCAGTGTCCAAGCGCTGGTACTGAGCAATACGACAGTCGGCACACTTGAGGCCAACTGCGGCACAAAGCGGATATCGTAATTCAAACTTTCAGTGGTGAGATCCGTATAGCCACGCACCTTCATATTACCCGCGATGGCATCCATTTCAGTGTCTGTAGTTTTCACCACGCCATTATCAATCTGCAAATTGCCATTGAAAGAATTGAAATACATGCCCTGACCGAAGACATCGGTGAAATCCAGCGACAGTTTACGCACCAAAGAATCTAAACTGAACAGGGAGAAAATCCGCGCGCCCTTGTCACTCACCTGAGATAAGTGGCCTTTGCCTAAGTTGAATTTCACCTTGCCATTTAAGGTTTCGAGGGAGAAGGCATAGGGAGCACCTTGCCAAGATAAGTCCGCATTAACCTTCAAGGGGGCTTCATTAACGCCAGGCTCTATACCCAATTGAGCAGATAGATAACTAAACTGAGTGGCATTTAACTCAACACTGAGGTCAGTTTTATTCTGTCCAGCCTGTTGCTGCCAAATGCCACTGCCCTGCAAATTGACATTGGGCGTAGTCAAAGACAATGTTTGAATCTTATATCCTGCCGCTTGTGGGCTCGCCTGCAAAACAAGCTTTCCAAAGGATTTATCGAAGAAACGAAAATCTTCCACATTCACTGCAACTGGCGGCAAGTTAGTGAGCACTTGATCACTGGCAAAATCGGCATCCGAGTTCGGCTTTACCTCAGGTGAAAAATAGAATTTATTCGCCACAACTTTGAGACCTTGAGTTTTCCAATTTGGATAGAAATCGATCCAACCGTCAAATTCGTTGGCAACGGTATTAAAACGCCATCCCGTCTCGTTAGGCTTAGCATTAAGCCTAAGTTCCGTCAGTTGTTGCCCTAAAAGATCGAGCCGACCGATATGAGAATCGATACTCGCCACCGCGGGAAATAAACTTTTATGTGGAATATCATCAACTAAAATGCCCGTTTTCGGTATTTTCTCTTGACCAACAAAGGCATTAATCACAGGTAACCATTCGGCTAATTTGGCCTTACCGAGATCGATTTGAATATGACCTTGTTCCGTATTTCTGGCTTCATTCTCACCAAATAAACGCCCCAATAACAAGTCAAAATAACTAAAATTTGCGCCTTTATCGGCATCGAAACCACCGATAAACTCGGCATGACTAGCAAGCTTGACATCGAGCGTCGCATTATCTTGATCACCAACAAACTCGGCGACTAAAGGTCGTGGTTCATTTTCGGGTTTAGCAAAGTATCCTGGGAGCAACAGTTGCGTCCCCAGCATATCCGAAGTCACTTTGGCTTGGATTTGATAACCTTGCTCAGTAAATAGCATAGTCATAGCACCGTCCCAACTGATTTTTCCCTGATAAAAATCACTCAAGGGATTGTGCAATTCATCGGGGAGACGGCTGAGATCCCAACGACTTTTCAGCGAAAGATTAAGGCCAAAATCTTTACCTTTAGGCTGAGTGTCGAAAGTTAAACTAAGCGGTTGTTCGAACAAGCGCGCTTTAATGCCTTTTCCTGTCACAACTTCATTCGCAAAGTCGACTACACCAGTCACGCCATGAAGTTGAAGCCCTGGCTGAGTAATATATACAGGCGTATTATCAAAACGGATTTGACCACGAATATCTTCAGCTTCACCTTCATACAGTGGAATGCTGATGTTTAAAGTGCCAGTGACAGCACCTTGCACTTGCACGACATCTAAGGTTTTACCTACTGAGTTCGCCAAAGGTGAGGCTTGTAACACCTTAGTCGCCGCACTGCCTTGAGTAGCAAGTTCGGCTTCAATCCTTAGCAGCGTCTGTTCACCAATGGCGGGAATAAATACATGGGCCCCTGTGGCATCCACATTCATCAGCTTGCCTTGGTTTAACCAAAGATCCATGCGGGTATTTTCAAACAAAGCGTTAAGGGACAGATCTGTGACTGCAGGCCAGTCGGGTTGAAACTGAAATTTGGCATCTGTTAAGGTAAATGCTGCCTGAAATACGCCGCTATTATCGTCGAAGGGAAAACCACTTAACGGACCACGCCAAACAACTTGCGCATCTTGGGTCTGACCCGCTTTAAGCCCAGTATACAAATACTCGGCCAGTGATTCACCCATCGCCTTATTGGGGAAATACTTGTCGGCATTAGCCACATTGTTGATACGAATATTGGCCGCCAGCGCCATGTGTGCAGCACCGCTAAAGTCCAAATTCAATGCCGCATCAACGCCGATATCTTCGTTTTCAAACTGCAACTGAGGCACATTTAAACTCAGATGTTCAGTATCGAATTGACCATCAATTGGCGCCCCATTGAACACTAATGGCGCCGAAAATTCATCACCAAAATCGAGGGTGTACACTTGTTCAGGTAGAGAGAAATACAGCGTCTTATCTTGCCAGCGCAGGTTCACATCTACAGGATGAGTATTGGGAATACCGTCGACCTTCTGCCAATGCAACTGCTTAACTTCGGTACTGGCGAGCAAAGGCTGGTCGGCTTTTTGATACAGGCGGATTGGTCCAATATTCGCCTCGGGAGCTAACGCATGCCATTGACGTAATACGGCTCTATCGACTCCAGGAAATAGCGGCAGCAGCGGCAATAGACTCTGAGTACTAACTTGATTCACATAGGCAAATAATTCATCGTTTTGACGCTTCGCAGCCAGCGTTAATGCCGGCCAATGCTCACCATTGGTGACAAAATCCAGTCCTGAACTTTGCACTTCCCAACCCGTAGCCTTTGGCTGCCAGACAATATCGCCCGCTTGAATTTCAAATCTCTGCGGCTCTTGCTTTAATGTCCATTGCAGCCAGCTCGGCTCAAAATGAACCATAGCAGAACTGATGCTGCGGTCGGCAAACGTAAGCCAAGCCTTAAGATTGACAACCCCTTCTAAGGGTAACTTTTGAGTAGAATCATAGGGATTAGGCTGACGTGAAGCCCATTCACCTAAGTCTAAAGAGTTAGCCGCCAAATAAATCTGCCCAGTCAAACTGTCAGGATTTGCACCATCGCCCTTGATATCTAACTGTAATCCGAGAGATTCATGCTCAGAGGCATGGCTATCAAGATACAACTCTCCCGCACCGCGGTGACGTTCACCATGATTGCGCCAGTTCAAATGACGGATATGGATCGGGCGAAACTCTTGGTGCATGCTCAGCAATTGCACTGTGGCATTGGTTAAGGAGAATCTATCGAGTTGTTTGAGTAATAGGGCATAGAGCCAATCAAGTTGCGGTGCTTTATTAATTGTGGCGGGATCGTTTTCAGTAAGCTTATCCATGTCTAAAGCGACATGGACACCCTCAAAATTGACATCTTCGATTCGCGGGGTGAGTGTGAGCAGCGATTGCCAAAAATCTAACTTCACTTGTACGTTCTTGATCATCAAGGTCACAGGCAGTTGTTCCTGTGGCGGGATCACTAAGTCATCGATGTTAAGTGCAGGGCCAAATGCCTGCCAATGGGCGGATAACTCCCCCACTTGCACATCGACTTTATATTCGCTTTTTACGTAATTAACCAGTTGCTGGCGAACTTCATCAACCTGCGGTAATAAGCCACGGATCAAACTGACGGCAAGCGCAAACAAGACCAAAATAAGCGCCAGAAATTGCCAACAAAAACGGCTAAATTTTTTTGCAGTAAAAAGCGTAGTCACTACATCATCACCACATCGTATTTGTGCTGTGAGTACATAGGCTCATTTTGCAAACGGATGCGCTTACCTATGTAAACCTCAAGTTCAGCAATAAGATGATTATCATCGGTATGCAGACTTTGATACACGGCAGGCGAACAATACAACAGGAACTCATCAGCATCGTAGGCACGGTTTAAACGGATTATTTCGCGAAAGACCTCATAGGAAACCGTCTCGACTGTCTTCATGCTCCCCGTGCCATGACAGGCCGGACACTCGCCGCAGACGACATGCTCTAAACTTTCGCGGGTACGCTTACGGGTCATTTCGACTAGACCTAACCCCGAAAAACCACTCACATTGGTTTTCACCCTATCCTTAGATAAAGCGCTGGTTAAGCTGCTAAGAACACGAGCCTTATGATCCGCCGTCATCATGTCGATAAAATCGATAATAATGATGCCGCCGAGATTACGCAGACGTAACTGCCTCGCTATCGCTTGGGTCGCTTCGAGGTTGGTATTAAAAATGGTTTCTTCAAGATTCCTGTGCCCCACAAAGGCGCCGGTATTGATATCCACAGTCGTCATGGCTTCGGTTTGATCTATGATCAAATAGCCACCAGACTTGAGCTCGACTTTACGGCCGAGTGCACGTTGAATTTCATTCTCCACATCGTAGAGATCAAAAATAGGCGCAGGTCCTGAATAGTGCTCAATCTTATCGGCAATCTCTGGCATAAACTCCTGCGCAAAAGACTGCAACTCGGCAAAAGTGCGGCGAGAATCCACTTGAATACGGTCCAGCTCAGTACCGACAAAATCACGCACAATGCGCACAGGTAAGGCTAAATCTTGATACAGGAGCGACACACCACTGCGTTTACGTCGCTCACTCACCTTTGACCAAACTCGGCGTAAAAATGCCGCATCTTGGGATAACTCATCTTCCCCTACGCCTTCGGCGGCGGTGCGGATAATAAAACCACCGTCATCATCAACATAGGGCAAAGTAATTTGTTTGAGGCGACTGCGTTCTTCTTCTAGTTCAATACGCTGGGAAACACCAACATGGCTAGAACCTGGCATAAAGACTAAATAACGGGAAGGCAGCGTGATATCGGTCGTTAGGCGTGCGCCCTTAGTGCCCAGCGGATCTTTAACCACTTGCACCATAATGTCTTGCCCTTGACGGACTAACTCGGCGATATCACGAACAACGAAATGACCTTTCTCAACATCGGCGACACACTCAGTGTGCGGTACTATATCGGACGCATGTAAAAAAGCGGCTTTATCTAAGCCAATATCGACAAAGGCGGCTTGCATACCGGGTAACACACGGCTGATTTTACCTTTGTAAATATTACCCACTAAACCCCGTTTCATCCGGCGTTCAATATGGACCTCTTGCAGCACACCATGCTCAACTAAAGCAACGCGCGCCTCAGATGGAGTTACGTTGATCAGTAATTCTGAACCCATCTTGCGCTGTATTTTATTTGGATTTAAGCGACTGGCATTCACGACTCACCCCATTCGGGAAACTAGATTAATTAATCGAAGTTACAAACTCTCTAAGCATGAAAACCGAATAAAGGAACAAGGTCAACGTCATTGGAGTACTCGATTCAGAGCCCTAAACGCCAATAAGGTTCATTCTAACCTCAAGCCAAAATCGCAATATAAGCAACCAGCAGCAGTTAAATAAAGCCAACTTCGGCTAACAACTCACGCGTTTCAACCAGAGGTAAACCTACAACGCCAGAATAACTGCCTTCAATTGCAGCCACAAAGCAACCGCCGAGCCCTTGAATGCCATAACTGCCCGCCTTATCCATGGGCTCTTTTGAAGCCACATAAGCCTCAATGTCAGCTGCCGATAAAACGCAAAAACGCACTTGTGTTTCGACTAAACGCACTGAGGTTTTTAAGGTTGAGTCAGACTCGCCTGCTTTGTAGGTCAGTGCCACAGCCGTCATCACAGTATGCGTTCGGCCAGAGAGTTCACTGAGCGTTTGCTTAGCATCGGCCACATCCAGCGGTTTACCTAATATTTGATTTTCAAGCACCACGATAGTATCAGAACCTAATACAGCAGGCTGTGACATATCTGCGCATAATGCCAGTCCAGCTTGGGCTTTTTCAGCGGCTAAACGTCGTACATAATCCCTTGGTGCTTCGCCCTGTTGCACAGTTTCATCAATATCCGGTGCCACTTGCATGAAACTAAACTCAGGACGACCGAATCCAATCTGTGCCAATAATTCTTTGCGACGTGGCGAAGTTGAAGCTAAAACTAAATCCACAGTTAACGAACCTTATAATGACGTCGAACCCGACGTAAAATCCAAAATATCCAAGGCCAGATCACTAATCCTGAAATCGCAGGTAAAAATAGATCCGTTTTGAAAACAGCCTCTTGCATAACAAATTCCACCCAGTAAATCACTAAGTGATAAATACAAATCAGTAGCATGATCACTAACGACTGCTGCCATTGAGGGAAGTTTCGCAAACGCTGGCAATGCAAGATAGCGATATAAATAACCAAAGACATAGCTAAAGAGCGCACACCTAAGGTGGCTCCCAATAAAATATCTAATACTAGGCCTAAAACCCATGCGGTTAAGATGTTGTATCTGTGGGGTAATGCGATAGACCAATAGAGAACAATCATTAATAGCCAGTCTGGACGCCAAGCATCAACAGCACTTGGCAAAGGCATGATCTGGCTGATCACGCCGATAAATAATGTCACCCAAACAATAAAGCGCCCATTGGCGGCCTGAAAACTCATTAATGCACCTCAGCCACAGGAGGAGTGGTTTCCGTTGACGGTTTGGTCGCAGGCGCGGTCACAGGTTTAGAAGCCTCTGCTGGCGTGACACTTCCGCCAGCAGGAACAGCGCTATCTGCTTTTGATGCATTATCGCTCGATGAATGATCCGCAGCAGGCACGGTAGGCTGACTCGGTAAAGTCACACCTGAATCGGGGGATGGCCAAATCAACAATAAATAACGAATACGATCTAACGCCGCTAAAGGCTGGGCGGTAACTCGAGCGTAACTTTGACCATCTTCAGTCAACACTTCCATAACCCGCGCGACCGGATAACCTTCCGGGAAACGATTCCCTAAACCTGAGGTGACCAGTAAATCGCCGACACGAATGTCGGTACTCTTGGCCACATGGCGCAGCTCTATTTCATCTAACTCACCCGTACCATTGGCAACAAGGCGCACATCATTACGGGTGATACGCACAGGTAATCCGTGTGATACATCGGAGAGCAATAACACCCTACTGGTCATTTCACTGACTTGTACCACTTGGCCAACAACCCCTTGGGCGTCGACCACAGGCTGCCCAACAAATACACCACTGCGTGAACCATGGTTTAACACCGCATAGTGATGGAAAGGATCGCTAGCCACCTCCAATACTTCAGCCACCATTTTGCGCGAATCAAGGTAGGCTGGTGAGCCCAACAGTGCGCGTAAACGTTCATTTTCTTGGCGTAAGTGTTCGAAACGCTGTAAGCGTTCACTCATCAGCAATTGCTGCCTGAGCAGCTCTTTATTCTGCAACGCTAACATATTGCGGGTGGCAAAACTTTCAGACGACCAGTCAAGCGCAACACCGGGCACGCTCGCTAAATACTGCAATGGACTAAAAAAAGAGGATAACGATTGCCGTACAGGATCGAGGCGATGATTAGCCACGAGCAAAGCCACCGACAAAATAATTGCCAGTGTCAGACGGAATTGGTTTGAAATACCACGAACAAAAATTGGCTTCATAGGAAAGCTAAGGCGGTGATTAACCGCCCCATACCGAAGTTAAATTAGGTTTCTTCGGAGAACAGATCGCCGCCGTGCATATCAATCATTTCGAGGGCTTTACCACCGCCACGTGCTACGCAGGTCAATGGATCGTCCGCCACCATTACAGGAATTCCGGTTTCTTGCATTAATAAACGGTCTAAATCACGCAATAAAGCGCCGCCGCCAGTTAACACCATACCGCGCTCAGAAATATCTGAAGCTAATTCTGGTGGAGATTGTTCTAACGCCACCATCACAGCACTTACGATGCCAGATAATGGCTCTTGTAAGGCTTCTAAAATTTCATTGCTGTTCAGTGTAAAGCTACGAGGTACACCTTCTGCCAAATTACGGCCGCGGACTTCGATCTCGAGCACTTCATCGCCAGGATAAGCAGTGCCGATAGTGTGCTTGATACGCTCAGCCGTAGCTTCACCAATCAAACTCCCGTAATTACGGCGGACATAGTTGATGATCGCATCATCAAACTTATCACCGCCGATACGTACCGAAGACGAATACACTACACCATTAAGTGAAATAATCGCGACTTCAGTGGTACCACCACCGATATCCACCACCATAGAGCCGGTCGCTTCAGATACGGGTAAACCCGCACCAATCGCAGCTGCCATTGGCTCTTCAATTAAATACACTTCGCGAGCACCAGCGCCCATGGCTGATTCACGAATAGCACGGCGTTCTACTTGAGTGGCACCAACGGGCACACACACAAGCACGCGTGGACTTGGACGAAAAAAGCTATTGTTGTGCACTTGTTTAATAAAGTGCTGCAACATTTTCTCCGTCACATAAAAATCTGCAATAACACCGTCCTTCATTGGGCGGATAGCTTGGATATTGCCAGGCGTTCTGCCTAGCATTTGTTTAGCTTCTGTGCCGACCGCGGCAACAGATTTCTGACCGGAGCCACTACGCTCACCACGTATAGCAACAACAGAAGGCTCATTGAGGACTATGCCTTCGCCACGAACATAAATTAATGTGTTAGCTGTACCCAAATCGATCGATAGATCATTAGAAAAAATGCCGCGTAGCTTCTTAAACATGTAACTAGCCTGTATTCTGTGGAGTCAGAAGAAAAGAAAAATCAGCTAACTTTATCAATGCCACCCTGATTCCACAAGACCGAGGAGGTTAACAATCGCTAATGAAGTGATTTTTTTTCAAATCGCCACGTAAAAAACAGTATTTAAGCGGAAAATACTGTTTATTGACGAAAATATCAGCAACAAAAAACGAGTAAACATACAATTCAGCAACAAATATTAAACTAAGGCATTGCATTTAGAATCTGTTACAAGCGTTTTCGTAGACTTCCAATAAGTGAAATGGCAGCCCATTTCAAGGGAAAGCCTGAGTTCAATTTAATGAGAGAAATAACTCAGATTAGTTTACCTCACGCCAATAGATTATTTTGTCATGCCCTCGATAACGACCAAAATACGCACTTGCCCGCGGTTCAGTGACCTCTGTTGGCGATACGCCATTCCAATTCCAGTACCATTCTAGCCATGTCGGCACATCCAAGGGCGCCGTCACTTGGCCGCGGTATGGCAACCCACTTGTTGTAACGGCTTGCCAGAGCAACTCAAATTGGCCAGCTTGGAATGTTGCAGTCCCGCCAGAACGCACAACACTTTGTCCCGCCACTAAGTCGGGATCAAAATTGTAACCCAGAGCGGAATGATCAACCTGCGAACCCAAAGCATACACTGCCGTTGTGCAGTTATCGGCAGTATTTAAGGCCCAGCTGCTGCCATTCCAATATTCGGCTCGAGTCGGCATACGCAGTATTTCTGTCTCAGGACCATAGGTGTTATCCATCACCACACGACCATGACGAAGGGTTTGAGTGCTGATTTTCTTAGCATTACAGTTAGTGCAAGTGCCTGTAGATGCCGCATCCATGTCTGGTGAGGCCACATAGCTGTAAAGCCCATTCGGCCGAGGATCGTTATCCATCAATTGCACGCCAATATCGAGCAGCTCGAAGGGGCCATCCTGATACAGATTCGTCGCCACATTTGGGGTCACCCGACTAAAGTTAGCTTGGTAAGAAGCATCGACCGTCGCCACACCTTGATTCCAACTATCAGCCTTTATAGGTAAGGCACTTAAGCGACTCTGTAAATCGACACCATTATTGTTGTTTTCTCCCACTAATTTGGCAGTGGCGAGGGAAAATGGCGGGAAATAGTTTTTCGTTATATCCCCCGCGATATTTAAAGCACTGAGCTCCATCGACATAGGGAACAGCTGATCCATATAGCTAAAGCCGCCACAGGCAGGTATGACCGATACGTTACTGATTAAAAATCTATCGGGCACAAAACGGCCAATATTAGCTGAATATCCAATTGGAATATTTAAGCTGCTTGCCGTCCCTAAATAATTTGGGCTCGCCTGCGCTGCAATTTGGAATACTCCAACTTCGCTGATGGTCTGATTACTGATGGTATTGAAATTATTGGCCTGCGCCGAGTGGCTATAGGATGCCACGCCTAACGTCCCATCAAGTCCGCCGTTGGCAATGCTTGGCGCAACGGCTTTGCTGGCAAGCTTCATCTGCGCATCACTAAAGTTAGGCGTGGATAAGTTGCCCGAACAAAAGTCCGGATCGCCATCTTTTTCCCATGCCATCGCTTGTACTGTCATGCCGAAACTTTGTCCGGCTTTACGGTAAGCATTGCAGCTCATATTCGCACTTGGGCAACTGGCACTGGCGTCCACAGGCTTAACACACAATCCCGCGGGTACGCTGACAAATTGGTCTGAACCTGCCATGACTAAGCCCTGTTCATCACCAGTACCTGTATATTTTGCATCTAATTGTAATTTACCTGCATCAGGGTAATTTACTAAAATACTTGCTTGCCCGTTGGTATCAAACAGCAGGTTCACCGCCGTAGGCGAGGCACTTGATGTGCTAATTGCCGTATTGTTGATGGTGACGGCTTTAGGCGAGATAGGCGCGCTTGGCGTTTGGTAACTGCTCCAGAAATTCAGCGTTTTAGTCTGGCTTTGGAAGCTTGGGACACACTGCTGAGTCTCATCGGATTTGTTCACCGCTTTGACCAACACATTAATAGGTTTATTGGCCAATTTATCGGGCACGTCGAAGATAAACCCACTGTCGGCGAAAGCCAGTGAGCAAGCATTCTCGCTCAAGGATCCTGAGCCAACTCTACAAAGGGTTTTGCTTAATGGTTTAGTGGTGGGATTAGAGCCTTTTACACCCAAGGTCACTTTACCTGGGATATTACGTCTTAACTGTAACTGAGTACTGCCATTACTAAAACTCACTTGATTACCGCCAACCCATATTCCTTCGGAGGCGGATTCGGGTAACAAGGTTGCCATCAAAGGATCGGTAAAGAGCTGGCTACAACTGGCGTTGGCACAGGCTCGAATCGTCACGGTTTCGGGATTACAGGTTAATCCCTGCCCGGTATGATCAAACTCAAAATGATCGATTTGGGCGCCAATAGGGTTAGATTTCAAGGCACAAATTTGCACATTATCAATTTCATGATTGTTATTTGAGCCACCAGTAGATCCCGTAAGTGACATCAAGAAGTCACTGGGGGTCGCCGCTTGCCCTGATTGTGCAATCGCATTAAAAGCAGGGATTAAGGTGACAAACCCCGACCCCGTATTACGTTCAACCTTCACTATCGACTGGCCCGAAACCTGCGAATCTATAGTAATTTTATATCTATAGGCTGGCGAGACATTGTTACCATCGACCGTGGGAGATAAACAGTTGCCATTGGTATTGCTGCTGCCATTGTTACAAGTCCCCTTCAAATAACGGTATCCTGAGGTACCAGTACCAGAGCCACGCACCGCAACAGATTGACGACGTTGGCCGATATTATAACTGCCACCTTCACCGGAGAAGTTACCAAACTCATCGATCCCAATACCCAACCAGCCGCCAGCAAAACCGCTAATCCCTGGCTTATAGCCATAACCTAAGGGACCGCCAAAGGCACCGGGTTGGGGCGTTATAGAAGCATCCGATAACACCACCGCAATGCCATCGGCACCATTACCACCATAGGCATAATGATCAAACTGGATCTCCACTAGGTTTGCCACGGCAGGAAATAATCGTTGATAGGTCGATGCAGTAGATTGATTAGATAAAGCTTCAGTTAAGCGTAAACGGCCACTACGAATCGATGGAGTAAAAGTGCCGCTACTGCGGGAAACGACCCAATCACTGCTTAGTGTAGTTTGGGAAAATGTATCATTAAAGCATTGTAAGACTGGTGCACCGGCATCATAAATCACCTTACTATTGCTCTCTAGGGTGACGTTTTTAGCACTGAGACGACCAGTTAAGACAGTGGTTTCTTGTAATGTTGCGTTACCAGCAACGTAATAACTCCCTTGAACTTTAGCACTACCTCTAACCAATAAATCATTCTTAATATAGACATCTAATGTGCTTAACCCTATAAATTGCGATACTCCATCGATGATGAAACTACCTTTAATATACAATTTTGTATCACCCGTACCCACTATATTTAATGTGCCTGAATTAAGATTGAGATCGCCATCAATGATATAAGTTTTACCAGCTTTTAAAGTCATAATGCTCGAATTAAAAAAGGTCAGATCTTTTATAACGTATGTTGAATAAGCCTCTGATACGGTGACATTACCGCCTGTATTAATCGTTAATGCGCCTATATCCCAACGACTACTATTAAATCGTTGACCATAACCCGCTGTCGTTCCAAGCTCTACAGAGGGCGTTGTCCAATTGGCTACAATATTGGTTGCAGAAGTAGAGCTATTGACAAAAGTGGGTGCAGCCCTTGCCAAACTGGGAGTCCCCGAAATCTGACACTTCCCTATACCACAAGCATTGGCATTCATTTCATGGTAATTTTTTACCGTTTTAAAGCAAACATCTAAAACATTATAATTTTCAATTAGCGCACCGCTTTGCATATAGAGTTCGCCGCTACTACTAAAACTCTGTATTGGCCCGGGGAAAACACTATTACAATCAATTGCGGCATAAGTTGGCGATGAGGTAAGAATAAAAAAGATAAACAGCAAGTTAGGCAATAAGCAACGCATATAATGAATTTGATAACGTGGTGCCAAGTTTAATATCATCAAAAGTCTAACCACGGGCTTCTACCTCAACTTGTCGGCTGACG
This sequence comes from Shewanella sp. SM29, assembly GCF_025654245.1. Lineage (NCBI taxonomy): Bacteria > Pseudomonadati > Pseudomonadota > Gammaproteobacteria > Alteromonadales > Shewanellaceae > Shewanella > Shewanella sp. SM29. Next base: position 35,062 of record NZ_JAKKRN010000030.1, on the reverse strand, counting down.
CGAATCTCACCACTCTCACATACCGCTTTACTGTTAATTAGATATTGGGTGACAGTGTCTACGGCATATGCTTTACAACTAAGTTCAACACGGCAAGCATGAAAACCGACTACATTCGGTGGAGTCCAAGAACTGCTTGCCAAACAAATACCTACACTACCGTTTAATGGAAATAACTGTGCTAACGCGGCATCGGCGCCACTGTTCGCGGCGGCAAAGGCACGAGTCCCCCACACCTCCTGGGTTAATCCAGTATCGCCATCCTGCACAATATTGATCAGGGCTGACGCCAGTAGAAACATCACTGTGATCACAAACACGCCAATAATCAATGCACTGCCGCGTTGACGCGCAGGTAAAGCATGAGAGGACGATCTTGATAGTGATGATCTGGATGCTGAGTTACGCCCTACCGAGCGACAATGTGAATTAAGGAACATTGATCACCTGCACTTGATGTCGATATTGGAACGTCTCACCATTAACATTAAACCGCGGTTGTAAATGCACCATGGCATTATTCACTAGGCTAGATGGCGTTAAAATCAGCGGTAAATCAGCACCATTATTTAAAACATTTGCCACACTTTGCGCCATTAGCACGCCCGTGCCCATAGTGGCAGGCATAGCGGCAGGATTTGGCTGAATGGCATTAAAGCTATAACCAGCATAACGCAATAATTGTAATTCATTGCCGCTTGGCCCCTTTTCAAAGCAATAGCTCACTGGACTCGAACCAAAATAGATCCTTTGTCGTGGTGATGCTTCTGCAAAACGTGTTGGCGCAGTAAAAGTCAGCGTCACTTGATGCTCCAAAGGGGAAGGCGCAGTAGCAATCGTTTTAACCTGTGCCCGCTTTTGTCTCGCGCTGCTATACACATCGGCATCAATCAAGGGATAGATCCAAGCGAATTGATTCACACGAATCGCACTCACCGTATTATCTAGAATAACTATCCCAGTGCTCGCGGCAGCAGCAGGCACAATTGGCATGGTTAGATAAGTCGTGTTGGCTTCGATAGGCACAAATTCAATACATTGATAGGTTAGCGAATCAGTATTAACTCGCAGGCTATTAGGCAAGGCACTACGCAGCTCACGGGTCATTCGCTCAACGGCAAAACGGCTCTGACTGAGTACTTGATCGACCGAACTCGACTCCACAAAAATCCGCGTACCAAAAATAATAAAGCTACTCACCCCGACCACAAGAATCCCCAGAATCAAGATCACTGTGACCATCTCGACTAAAGTAAACCCCCGTGAGGATGCTTGCATACGCTGTGCAGTTAAAGAGCCCATTAGTAATTGCTCCTCACCAGATTGTAAGTGATCACTTCGTTGTCCGGCGTCGTCACATTAATCGTCACTAGCTTAGTATTGGACACTGCGCCATAAGCAACTGTGACGCTTAAGCGATAGTTAGGATAAGCATTTGCATAGGTTTGGGTCGAATTGAGCATAGTCGCGGTTTCATTTAAGCCGTTGTAATCATCCACATCGTTAAAGTTGTTACGACTCTCACCGAACTCAGGGCCTAATGACGTTGAACAATTACTACCGAGCGGACTACCACAGGCTGGTGTGCCACCATTGGCATTAGTGTTTTGATCGTAACGTTTACCCCAGATTTCATTCATCACCGAATGTGCAAGCTCAGCACTGCGTACTCTATGTAAGGTACTGGCCGCACGATCAGCTTGGGGGAATAACATGCTGGTTAGCATCACTATTGCAATGGCAATCACCAGCATGCCAATCACTAATTCGATAAGGGTAAAACCTAATTGACGAGCTTGAATATGTCCTTTAAAGAGAGCATTAGTTGGCATAAATATAGCCCTCGCTGGAGACATTAATCATCACAGTGTCATTTGCAGTCACGCGAATACAATCACCATTACAGCTTGGAAAAAGTCGGCCATCGATATCGAAATCAAGGCTAAAGTCGCTGCTGTTAGGGCTTACTAGCACTAATTGAGCACCACCTTGAAAAGCTTGGCTATAAAGCGGGTTTGGCAATAACGCAGTACCAGAACAAACCGCCTCATTTCGAGCAGAGAATTGACTCACTTGATAACCAGTGGCTGAGACGGTTACACGAAAACACCTGTCAGTATTATTGAGCGCTTTCTGCTGTACTTGACGCAATTCGCTAATGAACTCGTTACGTAGGCTATAAGCACTGTAGGAAGACTGGGTAAACAGGCGTGGCAGTACAACCACAGCAAGAATTGAAATCAAGATGATGGTGGTCACTAATTCTACTAAGGTAAATCCGGCCTGTTTTGACATAGAGAAGTTAAGCATCGCTCGGGTTAATTGCTGATTTCAAGTGCTAAGTTCAGTTTCTGCCAACTATATGATTAACGCAAATAAATGTCGGTAAATTCTTGGCGGACTCATTTCTTTAAAATAATGTAAGAACCGCATTTTACCTAAAAAAAAGGCCTGCTAGGCAGGCCTTTTTTAAATTACATATTTAACAACCTGAATCAGTTATGTCGTATTTTGGCAGTTCAGCTGGAGTTGTGATGGCGCCGTTATTATCAACAACAGCCACTTTCGCTTCTTTGTAAGTTAAGAAGCAACTAGCAGGAGCACCATGTGCATAAATTTTCGCAGAGCCAGCAGAACCAGAAGCCCCTGCTGTTTCAGCAATGATCCAATCTGCTGTAGTTGCCTGTGTACCACCACTAGCAGCTTCTAAATCAAAAGTAATGTCCATGCCAGCTTCTAACGAAGCCTTTGTTGCTCGCATATATCCATCAAGAGTTGCAACTGTTGCTGTATCCCCAATTGCCACCGTTGGTTGGACACCTTTTTCCTTGCCTGTTAGCGCAGCTTTAGAAAAGACTAAACTGTTAGCACCTTGGATTGCACCTTTTACTCCCTGTAATGCGGAAGCTCTTGCATCTTTTTGCAGGTTAATAAACTTAGGTGCCGCTGTGACAGCAAGAATACCTAAGATAATGATCACTACGACTAATTCAATTAAGGTAAAACCTTGTTGTCTTTTCATATAAAACTACCTTTCTTTCTAAGTGAGTACTCGTGTGAGTACTAATTAAGTTAAGTCACTTTTAGACTCTATTACTTTTAAACTAAGCTACTTAAAACATGAACAAAATAAAACTATTAATTACTGTCTATGGTACAAATGGTGTTTGAGTGAAGCTTAATACTCTGCCTGTGCCTGGGTTATACACTATTCCCTTAGCGCCTACCGTTGTTAAATCGGGGGCAGGAGTGGGTACGCCAGTTGTTTGATTTAGCACCAGTGAAGCTACTTGGTGATAAACACATAAATCTAAACCTGCGACGACTGCGCCAGTAATTGAGTTAGCACTGCCACCTGCGGCGTTAATAACACGAGCGGTATAACGTTGATTACGTGCATCTTGGTTAAATAATACGTTACGTGGAGCACTCTGCAACACAGTGTTAAACACTTCTTGGCAACTGGCATTTGTCATAGCTGTCGCACTGGTTACTGAAGTTCCCGTTGGATAGCCAAAACGTGTATCGACATTTACTGTGTTACCGTCGAGGATAACGCTGCTATTTTGACGCCCATCAACTTCCCACTGAGAACGCACAAAGCTAACTGCAGTCGATAAACCACCCGCAACACCGTCAACACTGGCATCTTCAGCATCATCGGTGACATTTAAGAATCGTGGGATCGCAGTTGCGGCGAGTAAACCCAAAATCACAATCACAATCACAAGTTCGATTAATGAGAACCCTGTTTGCTTAGTTTTCATATATATGTCCCCAGACCTCAGAAATTTTATTCTAACAGTTAAATCAATTTTAAAAAGCCATTGAGTTAACAATATTTTACGGAGCAGTCAAAAAAATGACCCTGCCAGAGTTCAGTTGATAGCCTAAACTATCGCCATTTTTAGACCGATAGTGGCAGCTATTATCCTTAACCAAATAATCCGCCTCTAAACCTAAATTATCAGTTTCAGCGCCCATTAACTGTTGCCACAAATCTTGGCAGCCTTGATCATTTAAGTGCTTAGGTTGTGGCCATCCTAAATCATTGATATCGACAACACTCGACTCAGTTTCTAGGGAGGGATTATCAAATACCTCCCAGTTCAACTGCAATTGCGCCGGCTTACCCAAAGACAACCACTGGGAACGCACCATCACCAGCACATTTAAAAAACGGGCGTGTTCCACTTCCAATCCACGAGCCGCTATTTGCGGTAGCGTAAAAAAATACTTAGCTCCGATCACCGCCATGATAACCAATACAATTCCAATGGCGATCATACGTCCATAGATGCGTAATAGATCGCTTTCAGCCTTTTGCTGAGTCTGCATTTAACCTCAGTTCCACGTATAAGATAGGAAATAAATATTATCCATATAGCTTACTTACCGCCTTTGACCACATTGAGCATATCCCACATTGGCAGGTATATTCCCAAGGCCAACACTAAGACAATCACGGCCACAAAACCGATCAAAATTGGCTCCAATTTCGCGGTGAGGTTCTTTAAATCATAGTCTACTTCGCCCTCATAGAAATCTGCCGCATCATTGAGTAATTGATCGATTTGTCCCGTTTCTTCGCCCACAGCCACCATTTGCAGCACTAGTGGCGTAAATAACTTGCTCTGATTCGATACCCTCAGCATAGAGTCGCCAGACTCTATGCCACGGCGCATACCGACTATCTTGTCGTGCATGTAGGCATTATCTACCGCGTCGGCCACTAAACTTAAGGCCTGCGTCATCGGTACGCCCGCACTGAGCATCATAGAGAAACTGCGACAATAACGGGCTAAAGTCGAACGCTCAATAATCGACCCTACGGCGGGAATGTGTAACTTCCACTTATCCCACTGCTTCTCACCTTTTTCCGTATGGTGCCAGTAACGAATGCCAATAATAGTGCCAATCAGCGCCACCAACATCAGCGCCCAATAATTCACGAATAGATTTGATGTGCCAATCAACACTTTTGTCGCCCAAGGTAAGTCGGCGCCAAAGCGGGAAAACATCTCGGCGAACTTAGGGATCACCATGATATTAAGGATCACCATAGCGAGTGCAATCGCAATCAATACAAACATGGGATAACGCATGGCCGATTTAATTCGTCGCCGCGTCTCTTGCTCACGCTCGATATAACCTGAAAGTTGAATGAAGGCATCTTCTAACTTACCCGTGTTCTCCCCCACGTGCACCATAGAAACAAACAAAGAATCAAACACATCGGGATGTTGATTCATGGATGATGACAAGGGGCGCCCTGCGGTGAGCTGCTCAGAAATATCATTAAGCGCATCTTTCATTCGCTGGGAATGCGCCGTTTCAGATAAGCCTGCTATTGCCCGCAAAATAGGAATGCCAGAACGGGTCAAGGAGTACATTTGTCGGGTAAAAATCTGTAATTCTTCTAACGCGACTTTGCCACCAAATAACTTAGTCAGTGAGAACGACTTAGCCACTTTGGCGACTTTGACTTCAAGGGGGATAATGCCACGCGCCAATAGCATGTCAGCAGCGGAACTTTCCGACGCGGCATCCAATTGTCCCGTAACGGATTGACCTTGACCACTGCGTCCACGGTATTGATAAATTGGCATAATTACGCCTCAACGCCTTGTTGGCTAATAATATCCTTCGACAAAGGTATCTGAGATTCACTCACGTCTTCCACCAACTTAGCGACCTCTTCAATCGTCGTCATGCCTTCGCTCAGATATTGCAAAGCTGACTCAGCGAGTGGGGTGAAGTTAGGGCTCTGCAACGCGGCTCTGGCAAAATCCTGCGGATTACCAGTACGCATAGCATCGATCATCTTTTCGTCTAGCTCGAGGATTTCAAAAATACCGATCCGCCCGCGATAACCACTGCCATTACAACTCTGGCAACCCGTGCCAATCCTAAAATTCGCATGGGTAAAATCTTTTCGGCTCACACTACTCAGCCAGGCTTTTTCCTGCGGTGTCGGTAGATACTCTACCCCACAGTTATGGCAGACACGGCGCACTAAACGCTGGGCAATAATCACCCTTAAGGCACTAGCAACTAAATAACTCGCAGCGCCCATATCGAGTAAACGCAGCGCACTGGTGACCGCATCGTTGGTGTGCAAGGTCGATAGCACAAAGTGACCCGTTAATGCGCCCCTAAGACCAATCTCCACGGTTTCTTGGTCACGCATTTCCCCCACCATGATGATATCGGGGTCTTGACGTAAGGTGGTGCGTAATACATTTGAAAAGTTTAAGCCAATCTTATGGTTAACTTGTACTTGGTTGATCCGCGGCAATTGATATTCAACTGGATCTTCGACCGTGATGATCTTACGGTCGGCGGTATTGAGCTCGCTCAAAATACCGTACAAGGTGGTCGTTTTGCCGCTACCCGTTGGACCTGTGACCAGTAGCATGCCGTGGGGACGTTTAATCTGTTTACGAATACGCGCCAAAATAGCAGGCGGCATACCGGTTTCGTTTAAGGTCAATAAACCCGCCGATTGATCGAGCAAACGCATCACCACAGATTCGCCGTGGTAAATCGGCATAGTCGACATACGCACATCGATATGATGACCTTTGATTTCCATATGAAAACGACCATCCTGCGGCAAACGTTTCTCGGAAATATCGAGACCCGCCATCAACTTAAGTCGCAATACTAAAGCGGCAGCAATATTAACTTCATTCAGAATCGTTTCATGTAGCTGACCATCGATACGCTGGCGAATACGTAAGGCTTTATCACCGGGTTCGATATGAATATCCGAGGCGCGCATTTGCACCGCATCTTCAAAAATCGACTGCAGCAACTTAACCACTGTGGTTTCATTGTCACTGTCACCCGACGTGAGGCTGGCTAAATCGAACATCTCATCGGCGGCGTATTCTTCTTCGAGCTTACCGGCAATCTGGGCAATTTGGTCTGTACGGCGATATAAGTTATCAAACGCTTGCAGCAGTTGCTGCTCGGGCGCTACCGCTAACTTCAAACGCTTAGGTGCGATAAGCATTTCGAGGTGATCGAGCGCCTGTAAATCCGCGGGGTCGCTCATCGCAACTAATACGCTATCGCCCCTGTCTTCAACCGCTAAAGCGCGGAAACGTCGTGCTTGCACCTCAGGAATAAGATGCACTACTTCCGCAGGGATAGGCATTTTACTGATATCCAGCAAAGGCACATTCAATTGTTGCGACAAGAACTGCAGTAACTGATGTTCAGTAATCGATTGCAAATCAATCAGAGTACGACCCAGTTTTTTGCCCGTATTGCGCTGCTCGGCCAACGCCTGTTGCAACTGCGCTTCAGTAATAATGGCTTCTTGAACTAACAGATCGCCCAAACGCATTTTTAATCTGGGTTTCATTGGCTATCTCCTAGCTGAGTCAAACGTTGTTCAATAAAGGCACTCGCCTGCACCGATAAGCCTCTGTGGCCTAATGCCGTCCGATAGGCTTGGCGTGCTTGGGGAAATTGCTGCTGCGAATCGAGCGCATAGGCCAGCCCCATCCACCATTTAGCCTGTTGAGGTTCTTGTTGTAATAATTGTCTATAGGCTTGCTCTGACAACGAAAACTGTCCTAACTTTTGCGCTAAATCTGATTGTGCCATCCACTTTTGTCTCGCCAGCGGATGCGTGTCAGGTATGTTGGCTAACGTCGCTAATGCGAGATCAGCCTGACCAGAGGCTTGCTGAACCCGAGCAAGCAATAAGGCAAAGTCTAACTGCTGTGGGAATAACAGCATGCCTTGCTGTAACACTTCACTGGCTTTGGCTAATTGACCTTGCCCATAATGCAGCGCAGCTAACTGCTTGCGCGCTTCATGCATACTGGGATCAAAGCCTAATGTTTGCTCATAATAACTAATGGCATCTTTGAGTTTGCCATCCCTTTCAGCCTCACTCGCTAAGGTGAACCGCTTCTGCGCCAGCTGCTTTGGGGTCAACTTCACCTCAGTAATCGCCATTTGCCCTTGCTCTTGGGGCATGAGTCGATTAGCGCCAGCATCTGCTTTAACTTCTTGTACTTTAAGCTCATTGATCGCGTTACGGTCATTATCGGCGGCAACACTGGCACGTTCTGACATCATTAATGCAGAGGGTGCGGCAGCAGTGACCTCGGCGCTTCGCACGCTCGATGTGACACGATTTGACTGTGAATGGCTTGGCTCGCTTGCCGTATCGACTAGGTCATCTGCGAGTGCTGAGCTGTCATCTTGTTGCCGTTGTGACTCTTGTTCAACCTCGTTTTCTGATTCAAATTCTTGCGGCTGATTAAGTACAACGTCGTCGACACTGGGTTCAAGCTCTTCACTCTTAGTCGTAAACTCCTGCGTAGTCGCAACTTTAAGCGGTTCTTCGACGACAACGACGCTTGCTGGAGACTGTCTCGAGGTAATCTTGTCTACCTGCACAGGCTCGATTTGAGTCTGAGTAGATTCATTTTGCCCATTTGTTTGAGCCGAAATAATCGCTTCAGCAGGCTTTGCCATGAAAAGTTGCCAGCCATAAACCGCGCCGCCACCGAATAGCAATGACACACCACAGAGCAGCACCCCATTAAACGGAGCCCGCCTGCGAGCTAAATATTGCACCTGTGGCTGAGCCACGTTGCTGAGCTCATGCCCCTGCTGACGCTTGTCGAGATCCTGCAGCATCTTGTTGATCACGCTCATACAACACCCCTGAAAAAGTGTTGTAATCCCAAACCGAAAGCCACTGTCATCAAAGTGAAAAAAGGCAACCATTTCCACGATAATAATCGGCGAATACTTGCATCTTCGGTGTCTTGAATTGCGGCTTTAACGTGGGAGGTTTGCACACGAGTAGCGCCTTCGCCGAAACTCAATAACAAGGCTTTATGGGCAAGAATATTGATCAATCTGGGGATCCCTCGGGACGCATAGGCTATCTGACGTGTTTCCCGTGATGTAAAGAGTGGTTCGCCCGCACGCCCTGCTATGGCTAATCGGTGGCGAAGATAAGCGTCGGTTTCATCCCATGTCAGTGGGCGAAGGTTGTAGCTAAAAGTAATACGCTGTCTTAATTGCCTAAATTCTTGGCGTTTAAGCCTGTCATCGAGTTCGGGTTGCCCAAATAACACTACCTGTAATAATTTGCGTGTCTCGGTTTCCAGATTAGTGAATAACCGCAGCGCCTCAAGACTGTCGTCCGGCAATGCCTGCGCTTCATCGAGTACCAATACGATGGCGTGCCCGTGGGCGCTCAAAGCTAAAAGCTGCTGTTGAATAAGTCCAGTGAGTTGCTGCTGGTCGATATTGCTGGTGTATTTAAGGCCCAGCTCACTCGCTACCGCCCAACGTAATTCAGCTGGCGTGAGATAAGGATTAGGCAAATATGCGCAATGAAACTGACTCGGCAATTCGTTGATGAGCTTGCGGCAAATCAACGTTTTACCAGTCCCCACTTCCCCTGTCACCTTGATAAAGCCTTCGCCCGTTTGCAGCGCGGTTTGCAAGACTTGCAAGGCTTCCACATGTGGCGACAGGCCGAAAAAAAATCCGGTATTGGGTGTCAGTGAAAATGGAGGTTGGCTTAGGCCAAAATGCTTCTGATACATAGAAGCTTACTTTGTCTCCGGATACCAACGATCTAATAAGGTCTTAGAACGTTGCAGCTCCGTTTTCCAAGTATCGACACCAACTATCGTAGGTTTTAAGAGAATAATAAGCTCGGTTTTCTTCTTCTGCTTACTACGGTTTTTAAACAATTCACCTAGGAAGGGAATATCACCCAACAAAGGCACTTGTGATACCACTTCGATGTTTTCACTCTTCATCAAACCACCAATCACCACCACATCACCGGAAGCCGCGCGGATGACAGTATCAGACTCACGAATTTCACTCTGAGCTAAGGGTAATTCCAGTAATTCGTTACTCACTTTGATATTTTTTCTCTGCTCTTTTACATCGATAACAGATGGATGCACATGCAGTAACACATTGCCGTCACTATCAATTTGCGGCGTAACGTCTAAGGCTATGCCCGAGAAAAACGGCGTAAGCTCGACTTGCGGAGTCGTCACAGGTGTTGTACCCGCAACTGTGGTCGAAGAAACGTCGGTGACAAAGTACTCATCGGAACCCACTTTAATTACGGCTTTTTGGTTATTCGATGCAGTGACCCTTGGGCTAGACAGTACATCCACATCACCTTGGGTATCTAATAGGTTGATCATAGTCGTAAAGTCAGAACCTTTAATACTCAGCGAGGTCACGCCACCAATAGCCGAGGTGATTTTATCACTTAAACCTGGGCCCGCTGATGTACCAAAATTCACATTCGTATTGCCAACATGTCCCAGCACATTATCCCATTGGATACCTTGCTGATAACCATCGGATAATGTGACTTCGAGGATCTTCGCTTCTAAAATCACTTGGCGCTGCAAATGACTTTCTGCGGAATTTAAGAAAGTACGCACTTGGCGTAATTCACTAGGAAAAGCACGAATGGTCACTAAACCCGCCTGCGGCGTAACAACAACCTGACGACCGCCACCCGTTTCGCCGATTATCGAGGATAATGTCTCTTTCAACTCTCCCCAAAAATCTGTCTTAGTACGCGAACGGATAAAAGTACCGTTACTACTATCGCTACCGCCATTACTGCTCGAGTTATTGCCATTACTGCTGTTCGAGTTATTATTATTCGAGCCGCTATTGTTTGAATTGTTATTGTTCGAATTACTATTGGAATTATTGCTATCCGAAATCCGTCCTGAACTCACTGACGTCACAGATAAGCCATCGCGTTCCATGTAGAGATAATTCAGCGGAAACGTCTCGGTACGCATCCCAGCAGGAAACACTCTTAGGATGCGCCCTTCGCGACTCACTTCGTAGCCGTAGATATCTTCAACCACTTGAATTGCTTCAGTTAACGTCACACCTTTAAGGGATAATGAGATCGTACCTTGCACGTCAGGATGTACGGCAACACTCAGCGGTGTACCTTGGACTAAGCTTGGAAAAAATACTTTAGCATCAACATCGTGGGCGGATACATCGAAACGACGCTCAGTTTCCAACGTGGGGGTCAAACCTGATAGCAATGCGCCTGAATTCAATTCCCGCTGAACCGCGTCCGGCATAGTCGCAGGCGGTGGCGTCGTTGATGCCGTTGCCGTCGCCATTGAGGCCGCTAATTCCGCCTTACTCGCCTCCGGCTGTGGCCTATTTGTGGTCTGACACGCCACAAGGCAAAGTGAGAGCAGAGGTGTAAAGTATTTAATCGCTTTCATCTGAGGTGTATTCCCTATCTCTCTGTTATTGCTTGAAACAATGTCAATTTCCGTCCATCGGACAGCGATACATAAGTGGGGGTAATTTTAACGATACTCAGCCCCTGAACGCTGTCGCCAACAGACAATATCTTGTTATTTATCACAGCATAAGCCGTGTTTCCTGAGCTTACTATGCTGTTAAGTACAAGCGCCTGATCCTGCGTTTGACTCGCATGACCCTGCACAGCAAAGCCTTTACCGGGCAAAGTCGGGTCGCGCAGCGATTCAGCAGATACCATAGGGCTACTAACCAATAACAACACACTGATAATATAAGACTTATTTAGAAACACTGATAAAGTCCTTATTAATACTCAAGGTATAAAGTTCAATCTCTACAGTCGCTTTTGGATATTCCGCGACTTTATAGTCGAGACGCTTCCAATAAAGTTTATCTGGCATGGCCTCAACGGCTTCCACAAAGCGCAACACAGAAAAATAATCACCCTCTAGACTCAAACGAATACCATGACTATATAGATTGAGTTTTTTCTCTTCACTCACGGGTAACAAAGGGATGGGCGCTATCGACATAAACTTAATTAATTTAATCCCTTGCACTTGTCCTAGTAAATTACCCAGCAACTGCGGCATATAGTCTGCCGGCACCATATCCACCATCTGCTCATCGAGCTGGGCATCTAGGGCTTGATTCTGTTGCTGCAACAGCACTAGACGCTGTTGGTAATCTTGATTGGGATCTAACGCTAAACGTTGCTGATACAAGTCAATCTGCTGAGCCGAAATCGCGTTTTCCTGATCTAAGGCTTTTAGTTGTTGTGAAACAGCCAGATGGGTTTTCCACAGGGACTCTAAGGGTAAATAACTCAGCATGCCGACCACGGCCAGAATGGCGACTGAGATCAACACTCGCTCACGGCGACTTAGCGCATCAAACTGTTGTCCTAATTGGGCTAACTTTTGCTTCATTGCGCGGCTTCCTCCTTGTTATCGCTTTTCAAGGTAAAGGCCAAAGGTTTATCTTCACCGCGATCCATGCTCATCGACGAGAAAGCTTGCCCCTTTAAAGTCTGCGTAGTTTTAAGTTTGCCAATCCACTGCGGAATGCTTTGAGGATGGTCGGCAAAACCTTCGAACATAAAATCTTGCTCATTAATGACGATATGACTAAGCCAAACACTCGCATCCGACACGACGGCTAAATCTTTAAGAACTGGCGCAAAACCACGGCTAGTTAAAGAAGTCCTAAGACTCAATTCTCCCATGAGTAATTGCTTCAGCTCTAACTGTTGTGCCGCTAAATCGACTCGCGCAACAAGATCGGCATCGGGTTTACGCGCAGCAATTTGTGCTTCTAATGCCTGTTTTTGGGTATCGAATTGCTGCTTTTGTTGGGCAGCCAACTGCTGGGCCTGTTGTAACTCACTGACTTGCCAGTAGCTATAACCACCTAAAACCGCAAATAAGATCGCAAAAACCAAGGCGTAGGCACTTAAACGCGCAAAGGTTAATCTTTGCTTCGGGGGCAATAATGAAGGAGTGTAAAGATTGACTCGGTATTTAATCACTCAGTACCTCGATAAAATTCAGCAAAGGCTAATCCCGCCATTCGCGCGCCAACACAGCTTTTATCAATGACATTCACAGCTTGATTGAAGTTTGCCGAGACTAACTTAGCTAAAGCATCCACGGCACCATCGGCGAGGAGTTCGATAGAAGATACCGGAGCCTGTCTCAATTGACTTTCAAAATAATCCATAGAACGCTGAATTTCTAAGCTTAAATTGTCTGCCATGCCATAACTTAACTCATCCGCTTGAGTCTTATCCAATTGAGTAAATCCGCGCACGCGACGCTGCATATACAGCTGACCCTGCTTAACCACAGTCAGTAGCAATTCTTGACCGGGATTATGGCTTACCACCAGACGCGCTTGGTTGTCATCATTAAATAGGTTAGTTACGGCTAACTCTTCGATACTAATACCGAAAAGTTGTAAATCTTGTTCATGAATGGCCTGCACCATACTCACTAACTTAGCTTTATCCACCACCACAACATTGATTTTATTACTCGGAATGGGTGACTCAAAGTAATCCAAATGGATTTGCGGTACAGGTAGCGTGACCATGTCTTTAATTGACCACAACAAGGCTTGGGATAACTCGACAGTATCGACATTCGGTTTATCGGTCAGCAGTAATTGATAAAGGCCTGAAGCCAAAATCAGCTGTAACTGTGCATTGGGAAAGGATTTAGCCACAGCAGCAAACGCCAATGACCAGTGCTCATCTTTCAGCTCAAAGGGTAACCACTGCTCAGCATTTTCTTTTTGGGCAGGTGCGTAAACCCATAATTTATCGGCGCAGACATAGACACCAAGGCTAGTCGGTTCTGTTCTCTTCTGCCAAAAGGCTAATCGACCTATAAGACTTTTTTCCATAAAGATGCCTATAACCAACTGAATTTAAAAGCTTGAGTAGTCTCTTTCGCACAAACTTCCTGTCACTCCACTCTCCAGTGCTCCTTGACCTATGACCTGCTCGATACAGAATAAAAACCGCAAACGTCATATTTTTGGCACTGGCTAGTTTAGCCGCAAATGCTCGTATTTTATAGATAAATACGTGAATAATAGGATCTATTTGTCTCTAAGACGACATTAATCACCCAAACACTGAACTTCCCTTACTTAGCCTCTATGGGTTCACTGAAATACATTCCTTGCGCTGCGCCAACACCGAGGATTTGCAGTGTCTGCCACTCTTCAAAGACTTCTACCCCTTCGGCGCAGACTTGTACTTCCGTTCGATATAAACCACCAATCAAACTGCGAATAAATAATTGGTTTTCTGGTCGTAAATGAATATGACGCACAATGGATCTGTGTAACTTAATTAAATCAAAATGGCATTCGCGAATGTAATAAGTACCGACAACCTGCTGACCCACATGGTCGACACATAATCTCGCGCCCATTTTACGGATCATATCTAATTTAGGCTGCAACTTATCTTGATGTTGAATAACGATATCTTCAGACACTTCGAAAATCAGTCTCGTGGTTAGATGGCGATATTCTAATAGCGTCGTTTTTAGCCATTGAGTGAAGGCTCGGCTCATTAGCGAATCCAAACTCAGATTAATACTGTATATCTGCGGCGCTGATTTCTTAATTGTTTGAGCATTCGATACGCCGTCTGCTAATTCATTCGACAATAATAACAATACCCTCTCAATAATTTGCCGTTCGACCTGTGGCATTAAGCCACATTTATTCGCCATAGGAATAAAGAGTGTGGCACGGATTAACGCCCCCTGATTATCCCGAGCCCGCGTAAATATCTCTTTATGGTGTTCATTACCATCTGAATCAATTATCGGCTGGCTAAAGGGGAAGAATCGCCTTTGCACTAACGCGTTTTCTAAAAAGCTTCGCCAACGCACTGAGCCTTTGGCAAACTCTTCATCAATCGCGCCTTTGTCGTACATAAACCAATTACTATTACCCTGTAATTGTGCCGCCCTTAAGGCCATATCGGCTTCTTCAATTAACTGAGCCGCATTATCGCCTGCGGTAAAATAAGCGCATCCGAGGTGGAAAAAGTTATCGCTATTCTCAACATCAGGCAAAGGCTGGCTTAGACATATCTTGAGTAGTTTGCTGGCAAATTGATCCGCTTCAATTAAGGAGATTTGCGGCACGACTATGGCAAATTGATTATGGGAGCGACGGGCAAAAATACTATTAGCTTGAGTTTGCAGCAATTGACTTATCGCATTAACTGTCGAGTTTAATAGCTCTTTCGTCACGGCTTCACCTTGGGATTGCTGCAATAAATCCAGATCATCCATTTCTAATAAATAGATTACCCCGTGGGCAAGCATAGCCTGATTATGACTAAGGGCGTCGAGACGATTATTCAAAAAGAGTCGGTTACCAATGCGAGTTTCCGCATCGAGAAAGGTATTAGAACGGATGAATTTGTCGAAACGCCCCCGCTCCTTTTGGGCGTCTTGTAACTCTTCTAACAACTTAGTCAAAGCACGGTTAATCAGCCTTGGTTTACCATTTCCGGGGGTAGCGAGTGCTTGCTCATGCTTACCTTGCAGAATCAATCGACTGCGTAAGGCTAATTCTTCAATGCCATCGAGCTGCTGTGAAAACCATAAATAACCAAAACGCACTAAGGCAGCCACGGCTAAGATACCGACCAACAAAATCAGAATTTCATACCAACTGAAAGTGTAATGTTCAAAGGGCTGAGTCAAGGTTAACTGCATACGCAAGCCAGATGTCGGCTCTAGCACATGGTCATACACCATGGCATTTTGCGTAGTCAGATTGCCTTCATAGGCAAATAATACTTCATCTTTCAAGGTCAACCGAAAATTAACGGCATTGTAAGCAAGCAGCATGGGCGGTAGCCAGGCCTCTAGCTCCCAATCAGGTTGGTGTTGGAACTGATCCACTAACATAGTTTCGAGTTCAGCGACTTTTTGCTGCTGAAATTTATAGGTCAGTTGCACGAAACTCATCATAGCGCTCAGCAAAAATACGAAGGCGATAGCGGCTAATGACATTAACCAAAAGCTGGTTAATTTTGTAGTTAACATTCGGGTGAATTTCATCTATCCGCTATCCTGCAGGATTATTATAATTATTTGTGCGATTTTAACAGAAGTTCAACAAAAGTTGTCCGTTGATTATTCAGTAGCATAACCTAAAAGGCAACTAAGACGCTGTGACTTTAATGTCCACTTAAAAACAAAAAAGAGGCTAATTAGCCTCTTTTTAATGTTTTTACCACTTTTAGCCTAGTCGGCGTATTTAGGTAAAGTGGTGATAGCAGCCACACCAGAGTCGATAGCCGCTTGTGCAACCGCACGGGCGACATTTGGCAATAAACGTGGGTCCATAGGTTTTGGCAGCACGTATTCAGGGCCAAAACTCAACGACGTCACATTAGGATAAGCCTTCAATACACTCGCAGGCACAGGCTCTTTCGCCAGTGCAGCAATTGCATGAACTGCCGCAATTTTCATCTCATCATTAATGCAAGACGCACGCACATCCAATGCACCACGGAAAATAAACGGGAAACACAATACGTTATTCACTTGGTTTGGATAGTCGCTACGACCCGTACCCATGATCAAATCACTACGCGTTGCATGAGCAAGTGCAGGTTTGATTTCAGGATCTGGGTTAGAACATGCAAAAATCACTGGCTTATCGGCCATCAGCGCGACTTCTTCTGCACCAATGACGTCAGGACCTGATAGACCTAAAAATACGTCTGCACCTTTAATAACATCAAGAAGCGTGCGTTTTTCGGTATCATTCGCAAAGAGTGCTTTATATTCATTAAGATCTGTACGACCAGAATGAATAACACCCTTAGTGTCTAGCATGTAAATGTTGGCGCGATTCGCACCGCATTTTACCAGCATAGTCATACAAGCGATGGCAGCAGCACCCGCGCCCATACACACAAAAGTCGCGTCGCTTATCAACTTTCCTTGAATTTCCAGCGCATTGATCATACCCGCCGCAGTCACGATTGCGGTGCCGTGTTGATCGTCATGGAATACTGGCACTTTACAACGAGCAATCAATTCACGTTCGATAACAAAGCATTCGGGCGCTTTAATATCTTCAAGATTGATACCACCAAAAGTGTCAGCAATCGCAGCAACAGTATTGATAAATTCCTCAGGCGTATTATGCGTAATCTCAATATCTGTCGAATCGATATTCGCAAAATGCTTGAACAATAATGCTTTACCTTCCATTACCGGTTTAGAAGCCAAAGGGCCCAAATTGCCTAAACCTAAGATAGCCGTACCATTGGTAATCACGGCAACCGTATTACCTTTATTGGTATAACGATACGCATTGTCAGGATCTGCAGCGATTTCGCGTACTGGCTCAGCCACACCAGGGCTATAAGCTAGGGCGAGATCGTGACTCGTTTCGGCGGGTTTGGTAAGGCAAACTGCGGTTTTGCCTGGTATGGGAAATTCATGATAATCGAGTGCTTGTTGACGAATATCTGACATTTTAAAATCCTGAAATGCGACATTTATAATTTATGAGAGTAAGACCTACCAACACACATCTAGTCTCACCAAAGGGTGATGTTAATAGTCTGGCTGGTCGGGGTAAGATACGCCAATAAGGGGAATTTATAAATAAGAGATTCATAAATTTCACTTTAGCCGCCAAATAGACCCTCTAAGCTTAGTTTTATAAACTTATCTCCTATAATAAAGCTGCATTTCTTAATATGTTTTGTAGGAAACAAACATATATTTTGTAGTTACTGCGCTAGTTGTAGCGACTTAATCTCAAAAATGTTGGTTAAATTACAATATATGGCGGCTAGCATATTTATCTTATAGTTAATTGCTATAAATAAGTCGAATTATACACTTGAACTCTCAATACAGAATAAGTTGACTATTTATTGAGTGAAGTCGTACCAGCTAGATATGTAGAATAAGCGGAATAAAGAAAATCGACGAATAACAAAAAGCAAAAAGGCGCCATAGGCGCCTTTTCTAGAAACATTGCAATCGCAATTATTTCTTTGCAAGCACTGCGAAGCGCTTGTTGAATTTGTCGATACGACCGCCGGTATCAACAACTTTTTGTGTACCAGTGTAGAATGGGTGACAAGCACCACATACGTCTAAATGCAGATCTTTACCAGCAGTAGAGTTTACTTTGATAACGTTACCACAAGTACAGTTTGCAGTGATGATAGCGTATGTTGGGTGGATACCTGGTTTCATTGGGGTTACCTCAAAAGTGTAAGGCCATGTCGCTCTTCCAACCCGTAGTCGGACACCACATGCATGTTAATAACAATATGTTTAGGGCGCAGAATGGTACAGCATACCTACAAGGGATACAAGTAGATTATCTGAGCGTTTGCCGGTTAATCTGTGTCTATTTTGACTTTAGTTAAGCGGCTTATTTTCCCGCTTCTTTAGCCTCAAATACCGCCCGCGCCTCTTTAGCATCAGAATGCTGATCCAAAATCATTTTCGAAGGACAAGATAGCACCGCATTGCTCTTGAGTGCATTGATTCTATTCTTCGAGAAAGCCACAGGATTTGCCTCGTAAATCGCCAACATAGCGCCATATACACTCACATCCCAATCCTTGGCATATCGATTGGCGATACGCCACAACGTCTCGCCAGCAAGATACGTTAACTGGCAATGTTCGGGCGTCTGTGAGGCCGTTTCAGCAATATTCTGTTTTTGCTCATTATTTGCCGTTTTCACTATTTCTAGAACCACAGTTTCAGTTGCAGCGTTTTCAACAGCCCCTTTTTCAACAGCAATCGTCTCAGAGGTTTTAGCGAAGGCGTTTATCTCAGTAGCAGACGTATTTTGTTTATTCGCAGCTTCAGGAAATTTAAAGCCAGTCACCACTTCTACCGTTGGTACTTTGGATTGGGTATTTGCAGCAGTAGCAACAGTCACTGCGGGCGTTACCTCTACAAGTGGCTTTAATTCTGCCACCACTGTTACAGGCTTAATGCCCACTTTATCCGCACTTTTTGGGGCGCCCGCTGTGGTGGTATTTTTAGTGTCCGGAACCGCTTTTGTCGTTAACGTGGCAGAGGCAGGTTTAGCCGCGCCGAATAAATTAATACTTTTGACGTCATACCATCGGTCAAGGCGATACTCTCTCACTAAGAGTTTAGCGCTGCTATCCTTCACATCTTCAACGCCAGTGAGTAAAACTAAAAAGCGATTAATCTCCTCAACCATTAACCTTTCTTCGCCGCTAGCTTGCTGCACGACAAACTCTAAGCGCGACATATCTTGATTGTCTGCGATCACATTCACCCTGAGTTTAGGGTAAGCGCCTAATTCAAACATCCGGCTATTAATACTCACATGGGAGACTTGTGCCATGCAAGGTGCGCTGCACACCAAAGCAAGTAGACCTAATGATTTCACTATATTAGCCATTTATTTACTCTCAACTATCCTTGGTAAACCATCATTAGGGCTAGCCCTAGCCAGCCGCGCTGAGTACACTAAACCACATTCTTGTCTAAGACTTGCCTGCATATGTCATTGTTTGTCGAAGTTGCGTTACCTGTGCCTATGCGGCAAACCTTTAGCTACCGCGTACCCGAATCCTATCCTAGTACACCGCAAATAGGTGTGCGCGTTAAAGTTCCCTTCGGTCGTCAACAATTGATCGGGTTAGTCACTGGTATCACTGAGTCTTGCAGCTTAGCCCCAAAGCAAATTAAGTCTGTGCTCGAGTTTATCGACGATAAACCTTTACTGCCTGAATCACTTTATAAATTAACTCTTTGGGCTGCGAGATACTATTTTTGCAGCCAAGGGCAGATGCTAACCCAAGCATTACCTGTGGCCCTGCGTAAAGGGCTCGATGCCGCGCCACAAAAGATTCAATTCTGGCAATTAACTGAAATAGGCCAAAATATTGCGCCCGAAGCGGTTAAACGCGCACCCGCACAGAAAAAACTACTCGAGTTACTCAAAACCGCCAGCTTAACCCAAGAAGAGGTTATCAGCTTAGACATCAGTAAAGCGGCGCTTAAAGCCCTAGAGGATAAAGGCTGGGTGGCACGCCATGAAAAAATTGCCGAGCTTAACCTCGACTGGCGCACCACACTCGAAATGGACGAAACGCCACATAAACTCAATAAAGAACAAGCCGTCGCCGTTGCCACTTTAAATCTGCAACAAGGATATCACTGTACTTTATTAGAAGGCATTACCGGTTCGGGTAAAACGGAAGTCTATCTTGCTGTACTCGAAGAAATCCTCAAGCAAGGCAAACAAGCGTTAATTTTAGTGCCTGAAATCGGCTTAACACCTCAGACAATCAATCGCTTTAAGCGCCGTTTCAAAGTCAATGTTGCCATTTTGCATTCAGGGTTAACTGACAATCAGAGACTCGAAGCATGGCGCCAAGCCCGCTGTGGTCAGGCTGCAATCATTATTGGCACGCGTTCAGCCTTGTTCACACCTATGGCGTATCCCGGCATCATCATACTCGATGAAGAACACGACAGTAGCTTCAAACAACAGGAAGGCGTTGGTTATCATGCCCGCGACTTGGCAGTCATGCGTGGCCATTTAGAAGCGATTCCGGTGATTTTGGGCACAGCGACGCCCTCACTCGAAAGTCTACAAAATGCCTTAAGCGGCCGTTACCATCATTTACAACTGGGTGAACGCGCAGGTGCAGCTAAAAAAGTGCGCCAAGGCATTATCGATATTAAAAATATGCCGCTGAAAGCCGGTATGTCAGTGCCGTTACTGAACGAAATCCGCTTGCATTTAGACGCAGGCAACCAAGTCTTGTTGTTTCTCAATCGCCGCGGCTTCGCACCAGCCCTGCTTTGCCACGAGTGTGGGCACTTACACGAATGCGACCGCTGCGACGCGTTTTTCACAGTACATCAATCCCTTGGCGAAATTTGCTGTCACCATTGTGGCAATCAATACGCTATCCCCAAGCAGTGTCACAAATGTGGCAGCACTATGTTGATGGGCCAAGGCATAGGCACAGAACAGCTCGCAGAAGCGCTGCAACAAGAGTTTCCGAAACATCCAGTAGTACGCATCGACCGTGATACGACCCGCCTAAAAGGCTCATTAGAAACCCACTTAAATGCGATTCATAAGGGGGAATATAAAATCCTCGTCGGAACGCAAATGCTGGCTAAAGGCCATCACTTCCCTGATGTCACACTTGTTGGGTTACTCGATGTCGATGGCGCCTTATTTAGCGCCGACTTCCGCGCGCCCGAGCGTTTTGGGCAACTCTATACCCAAGTTGCAGGGCGCGCAGGGCGCGCCAGTAAACCCGGCACGGTATTATTGCAAACTCACCAGAGCGACAATCCCATTTTGCGGGATTTGCTGCACCGCGGTTATGGCGAGTTTGCTCGCAGCCAGCTCAAAGAGCGTCAACAGGCACTGCTGCCGCCAGCATGGCATATGGTATTGGTGCGTGCCGAAGCGCATTTAGCCAGTGATGCCGATAACTTTCTCAACGCCTTCGCCGCGCTCTTGCCCCAAGATAAAGAATTTGAGGTGATTGGCCCTATGCCTGCACCCTTAGATAAAAAAGCTGGCAAGTTCCGCCGCCAACTCTTATTCCAAGCTAAAAACCGCAACCGTCTGCAGCAAGAGTTTGAACGTATTCATCCGCTTGTAGAGCAACTTATCGAAGCTAAACGCTGCCGATGGAGCTTAGACAGAGATCCACAGGATCTCCTCTGAGTCGAGTATTTGATAAGTATTTAAGCGCCATTTGATAAAAAATCATCGGGAAGATAGCAATTGTTAACCACAAACGGCTAAAATATGCGGTTATTCCCTGTATTCACTCTTAAAGTTAGTGCCGATTAGAACCCATGAAATCACATATCCAATCATTACTTGAACAAACTCTAGAATCCTTTAAACAACAAGGTATTGTGCCTGCTGACTTTGAAGCACGCATTCAGGTAGATCGAACCAAGGATAAGAGTCATGGCGACTTGGCAACCAACTTAGCCATGATGCTAACCAAGGTCGCAGGCAAGAATCCACGCGAATTAGCCCAACTGATCATAGATACCTTACCGGCTTCGGCTTTTGTGGCTAAGGTTGAAATTGCAGGACCAGGCTTTATCAACTTTTTCATCAACGACAGCGCCTTAGCAGATCAACTGCAAAATGCCGTCAACGATGAGCATTTAGGCATTAAGTTACCGACACCACAAACCGTTGTTGTCGATTACTCTTCACCCAACCTCGCCAAAGAAATGCATGTAGGCCATCTACGTTCAACCATCATTGGTGACAGTGTTGTGCGTGCGTTAGAATTTTTAGGCCACAAGGTTATTCGTCAAAACCATGTGGGCGACTGGGGCACACAATTTGGTATGTTGCTGGCCTATATGGAAGAGCTGCGCGCCAAAAATGGTGAAGAAGCTCAACTTGAACTGTCTGATTTAGAAAACTTTTATCGTGCCGCTAAACTGCGTTTCGACGAATCAGCAGAATTCGCAACCCGCGCTCGTCAGTTAGTGGTCGAACTGCAATCTGGTGACGAGTATTGCAACAAACTGTGGCGCGAATTTAACGACATTTCGTTAAGCCACTGCCATGAAGTCTACGCCCGTTTAGGTGTGAGCCTGACCCGCGCCGATGTACACGGCGAAAGTGCTTATAACGCCGATCTCGAGCAAGTGGTTAAAGATTTAGATGCCCAAGGTTTATTAACCGAAAGTAACGGCGCTAAAGTCGTATTCCAAGAAGCCTTCCGCAACAAAGAAGGTGAGCCATTGCCTGTTATCATCCAAAAGGCCGATGGCGGCTATTTGTATGCCACCTCAGATCTTGCGGCAATGCGCTACCGCTCGAACGTGTTAAAGGCCGATCGTGTCCTGTATTTTGTTGACCTACGTCAGACACTGCATTTCCAACAAGTCTTTAGCCTAGCGAAACTGGCTAAGTTTGTCCGTGAAGATATGTCGTTAGAACACTTAGGTTTTGGCACTATGAACGGCGAAGATGGCCGTCCATTCAAAACCCGTAGCGGCGGTGTCGTTAAATTAGTTGACCTGTTAGAAGAAGCCAATGTGCGCGCGCTAGAACTCGTTCGTAGCAAAAATCCTGATATGGATGAGGCCACACTAACTGAAATCGCCCGTGTCGTTGGGATCAGTGCCGTTAAATATGCTGACTTGTCGAAAAACCGCACCAGCGATTACATTTTCAGCTTTGAACAAATGCTCAGCTTCGAAGGTAATACCGCACCTTACCTACTGTACGCTTACACCCGCGTTGCGGGCATATTCAAGCGAGTAACCGATCTGGATCTCAGCCAAGCGACAATCGTGCTTGAGCATGAAAAAGAGAAAGATCTCGGTAATAAGTTGGCGCAGTTCGGTGAGATCCTCAATCGTGTTGTCGATAAAGGTCAGCCGCACGTACTGTGTGCTTATTTATATGAATTAGCAGGTGCTTTCTCTAGCTTCTACGAAGCTTGTCCAGTGCTTGCCGCCGATAATGACGCGCAAAAGAACAGCCGTTTATTACTCGCGCAACTGACGGCTCGTACGTTACAAAAAGGCCTAAATCTACTCGGTATTGAAACCTTAGAGCGGATGTAAGCCATGAGTAATCGCGATTATGCCAATAGAAGGCCGCAGTCGGGCGCTAAACCGCGCCCAATCCGCGCGACTCGCCCAACTCGAGCAAAGCCTTCACAATCTAAATCGGCGCCGCGTAAGAAGCTGCCGCTGACCTTGATAGGCTTTGTCATACTCGCTGTGGGTTGTTTCGTCTATTTCCTGTCAAGCATTAAAGATAATGCTAAGCAAGAAGTGAAGCCGATACCCGCTCCAGCCAAGAAAACGGAAGTACAAGTTAAGCCTCAAGAAACAGCAGTGCTTACTCCTAAGGTCAAAGAACCTGAACGCCAAGCGGTCATTATCCCAGTAGAGACAACTGAAACTGCTGAGCTTATTGTTCCGCCAAAGAAGGATCCTAATGCTCTGCCACCACAACCAAAGGAAGAATGGACCTATCTCAACGAGCTTGAAAATAAGCATGTTGAGGTCGATATTCCCGATATTGTTGCGAGCAGAACACCGATGCAATATCAGTTGCAGTGTGCTTCTTTCCGCCAAGAATCACAGGCGAACGAGATGAAAGCCGTCATCGCTTTCCAAGGTTTAGAGGCGCAAGTGAGACAAGTCGAAGGTACGACTGGCGTATGGTACAAGGTTGCTTTAGGACCCTTCGAGCGTAAACGTGATGCAGAGCGTAAACGTCATACACTGCAAAAAGCGGGGATTAATGGTTGCCAGATTCTGGCGATTCCTAAATAAGGCTTTAGCCTACTCCTGATAGACTATTAAGAATAAATAGCGGCCAGCGTTTTATCGCTCGTCGCTATTTTTTTGTCCGTATCACATGACTCACTTATTGATTCTGCCAGCCCATAAAAAGTCAGTTTTAAACAACAACTCATTTCAAATTTGCTGATCTACTAAATTTATAACCCATTATTTGTAAACAACAAAATTCTTTATTAAGAAAGATTAATATGCAGTTTAATTGACCTAGATCAAACTTAGGCGTATCTCTTAATTAACAGCAAAACCGCTGTATCTGTGTCAAATCCAACCTCAGGGTGAAGTATTATGAATGCATTAATCGAGATAGAAGCCACCGAATTCAGCCAACTGTTCAAGAGTGGCGACATGCTGGGAATTAGGATGTTTATGGAACATGTGCGCATGCCGCTGGATGTTCAAGACAAGATTTATGACGAAATTTCTGCGCTTCAGCAATTAGAACAAAACCAAATTGCCAAGCTCATTGAAACCCACGCCCATTCCCAAATTCATGAACGCCTAGCTTATTAGCCTTCCATTCAATGAAAAATTTATCTATGCCCAACTGCAGCTTCTGGCGGTTCATTCAACAGAAGCGGTCTAACCCACTCACTCTCCATCACACAGAATCAAATTTCAGCCAAAAAATAAGGCCAAACACCTAAGTATTTGACCTTAATAATCTAGCTAGTTTCAGATTTTAACCACAGCCTTAGCTCGGTTTTTCTTCCGTTAAGCCTATGCTATTCATCCAGTAATCGAAATCCACCATATTACCCGGCAATACGACTCGACTATTCTTCTGGCTTAAGCCATCGAGCTGTTTAAAGTATTGCTCACCGAGTTGCATCCGCAGGGCATTGTGACCACCCGGCGCGGCAATAACAGAGGCGAGACGTTCAATCGATTCTGCCGTTGCGCGGGAAATGGTTAAAATTTCCTCAGCCTTACCTTCGGCTTCGTTAATCCGGCGCTGCATCTCACCTTCAGAACGGTTTACCGTTTCAGCTTTAACCCCTTCAGAACGGTTAATTTTACTCTGTTTGTCGCCTTCACTCTTAGCCAATAATGCACGGCGCTCACGCTCGGCATTTACTTGCATTTCCATGGCATTTTTAACGGTTTCAGGTGGTGTAATATTTTTAATTTCATAACGATGCACGCGTATTCCCCACAGGGCACCCGCTTGATCTAAGACTTGCACTACCTTGGCTGAAATCACATCACGCTCTTCAAACGTACGATCAAGATCAAGTGTCCCTATGACAGAGCGCGTCGTCGTTTGCGCCAACTGAATTGCTGCATAACGATAATCAGTAATACCATAGCTGGCCTTCACTGGATCAGTCACAGAGATATAAATCACCCCATCCACTTCAACGTTTACTTCGTCGCTCGAGAAACATTCCTGCGGTGGTACGTCAATGGTTTCTTCTTTCAAATCATGAATAAAAGCCACTTTATCCACAAAGGGGATCAAAGTATGAAACCCCGCATCTAACGTACTGTGATACTTACCTAAACGCTCAACAATAAAAGCCGATTTAGTGGGTACTAGGCGGATCGATTGAAATAGTTTAATCACAAAAATGGCAAATATTAGTCCCCAAATTGCCATCACAATCAAATCTGTATCTAATGGAAGATTCATTATCGCGCTCCTTTGCCACTATTATTTTGGCCACTCACAGTCTGAGTGACTTGCTCCATGCCTTCGAAGAAACCTCCGAGTTTCGCCATTTCAGCGGGGACAACAGAGACCTGTGCATCATTGAGGATCTTGCCAACTTGAGCGATAAACTGTTCTTTCAATAACATATTCATCGCATCTGTGCCGCCATTGACGGCTAATGCTTGCGAGATCATTGCCATACCTTCGGATTTGGCTTTCGCTATGATAGCAATCTCCTGACCTGTACCTTTGGCTTCATTAATCCGTTTCTGTTTTTGACCTTCTGACAGGTTAATCGCCTCTTGGCGCTCACCTTCAGACATATTGATCATCGCGGCTTTTTCGGCATTCGCTAAGGTAATTTCGGCACGTTTACGGCGTTCAGCTTCCATCTGCTTCTCAAGAGTGTGGATCACATGGCGTGAAGGCGTGATATTACGAATTTCATAGCGCAATACTTTAATTCCCCATGGCTCGGAAGCCTTATCTATTTCACGCACTATTGATTCATTTAAGCTATCACGCTCAGAGAAAGTTTCACTCAAACTCAGCTTACCAATTTCAGATCGCATAGTGGTCTGGGCTAAATTCACCGCTGCTTTACGGTAGTTTTCAATACCATAACTCGCCAATTTGCCATCCATCACTTTTAGGTAGACCAAGCCGTCCACTTCAAGTTGAGTGTTATCTTTGGAGATACAACTCTGTGGCGGCACATCTAATACTTGCTCACGGGTATCGTGACGGTAGGAGACGCGATCGAAAAAAGGGATCAAAAAATGAAATCCAGGGCTTAATACTGCGCGGAATTTGCCAAGACGCTCAATGACATGCACTTCACGCATCGGCACAATTAACATCAACTTATAAAGAATAAAAAAGATAAATAAAATGACTAAGGTAAATACAAACATAGATTCCATCCTTTAGTTTTTGGAAGCTTCTATTGAAATAGGCTCAACGACTAGAGCGATATTTTCACGACAAATAATTCTGACTTCGGTACCCGCCTCAATAATGCTGCCATCGCCAAGCGCTGGCCATTCACTACCTTGAAACTCCACCCGTCCAGGTGTTTGCCCAGGACCTATGGTCTGCTTTACGCGAACAATTTGATTGTATAGTTCGATTGCTTCATCCGTGTTATCCACATGGGAATCACCACCAACGAGCCTCTGAGTGACTTGTCTGAAAGCCAATAACAACACAATGGCAGAGATAAACCACAGGGTCATGCTCTGCACGACACCTTCGACCAGTCCTATGCCTAACGCACCTGCCACGACTAAACAAGCCGCACCCAGCAACACTATTATGCCACCTGGAACCACTATTTCGGCGAGCATGAATACTAGCCCCACCACAGCCCACACTAAAATCGGATTTGAAAACTCCATATTTCCCCCTGAAATGAGAGTGTCCTTTACTGCACTATAACAGCAGAGTTTCGGATAATCGACATAATATGTCAAAATTTACCCAGTCAAAACGCACACTCAATCACCTATGACTTAATCCTCATTCTCCCATATCCGCCCACGAAAGCCGTTAGGTTGTTTTAAAATTAAGCATAATCAATTCAAAAAGATAGCAAGCTCCCAATCCACAAGCGGCGCAATAACAATAAAAAACATTAAAAATCAATTATCTAAAAATAAAATCCTTCACTAATGATTATGTGATTTTGACAACAACATTCGATAAAAACTTTGAATAAATGTAAATTTTTGCATATATTGCCCCCACTTTTGAGCAAGTCCTTTGACGTACACTCGCGCTAGGTTTGAACTTACCCATCAAACCATGCCATAGGTCAGAGAGCGGATTGAGTAAGACACGAATTAACTTCGACCTATACAACAGGAAATAACAATGAAAAAAACATGCCTATGCCTAGCACTAATGCTTTCTCCTCAAGCATTTGCGGGTGACTTAGTACAGTGGTGGGATTTCAGTGCAACAGCCCTCTATGGCGAAGACTACGATTTAGCGCCATCGGATAAACAAGCCACTATCACCCTAGAAACGGCTGGCGGCTGGAAATACGGTGATTGGTTTGCCTTCCAAGATTTTATCTATTTCAAAGGTAACGATACAGGCATGGAAAGCACTACCTATGGTGAAATTTCGCCACGTTTTAGTGCCAGTAAAATTCTTGGCGAGAAAATCGCCTTTGGCCCAATAACAGACTTGTCTTTAGCGTTAACCTATGAAGAAGGTGAAGGCCCAGTCCACAGCCTACTTTACGGTTTAGGGGTTGACGTAGCAGTACCATACTTCACTTATCTTAACTTTAATACCTATCGCCGCGATGGTATGAGCACTGGTAACAATAGTGACGGCTGGCAGTTCACTCCTGTATTTCGTATCGATATCCCTGTTGGATCTGCCAACATAGTACTCGATGGCTTTATCGACTGGGTATTTGCCACCGACGATAACGGCTACGAGGAAAACTTCCATTTCAACCCACAGCTAAAATACGATCTCGGTAAGAGCCTGTTCGGTGATCATCAAGCCAATAAATTATTGGTGGGTATCGAATATGATCTGTGGACCAATAAATACGGGGTGAAAGGCGTCGATCAAGACACTTACTCTGTGATTGCTCAATACCATTTCTAATCGGTATCGGCATAGTTTTAAAGCAACAAAAAAGGTGCCATTGGCACCTTTTCTATTTTGAGCACTCACTTTGCAGGGGAGTGTCGCTTAGCTTAGTAAAAATTAAGCTAACAGTTTTTTCGCCGCTGCAACCACGATAGAAACCGCACTCACTTCAGTTTTCTTCATTGTGGCTTCATTAGGAATTTCTTGTTGGGTGCGGTTTACAATCACACCAGCAACGCAGGCTGCACGCCAACCTTGAGTGGCACACATAGTGAACAAAGTGGAAGACTCCATCTCATAGTTCAGTACGCCCATATCTTGCCATTCTTTCATTGAACCCGCGAAACGACGCGTTACACGGCCTGTGACAGTGTCATAACGCTCTTGGCCTGGGTAGAAAGTATCAGAAGAAGCTGTTACGCCAATGTGTGGCTCAACGCCAGCATCGCGACACGCTGCAACCATAGCAGTGGTACATTCAAAGTTTGCAACCGCTGGATATTCCATAGGTGCAAAATGTAAGCTCGCGCCATCTAAACGCACTGAAGCTTGAGTCACAATCACATCACCCACATTAACATGAGGTTGGATTGCGCCTGTAGTCCCTACACGCAGGAAGGTATTCACACCTAATTGTGCAAGTTCTTCTACTGCGATAGAAGTAGATGGACCACCAATACCGGTTGAACACACTACTACTGGCTTGCCATCGGCATACGCTAAATAGCTTGTATACTCGCGGTGGCTAGCAAGAAACGTCGCATTGTCCATTAGTTCAGCAATACGTTTTACACGCTCTGGATCACCAGGAACGATTGCTAAGGTTGCACCATCGAGCATCGCTTTGGTCAAACCTAAATGAAATACATCAGCCATTGTGAAAACCCCTTTCATTTTTGATAATTAAATTCTTATAAAATCGACTTTAACCTAGTATCGAAGCGGTGAAGGTTAACTTGATCACAGAATTATCGGCAAGAAGTAATTGTTTAGTCGTAATGAAATTACCAACTACACCAGCATCTGCTCACAAGATAGCAAATTTGCCCATATTTCGAATGTCAGTCTGATTTATACCAAACAAAGTGTGAACTAGATCCTGAACTCATGCCAGAGTCTGTGGTAATAAATGCCTAAAGCACTGATTTAAAATAGATTAAAATAAATCATCCATTAGTATTAATCTAAGTGACCGCTAAAAGAGATCTAAGTCACGTTTAACGACTTAGTATAAGGTTAGGGTTAAGGCGTAACCTGAAGTGTAGTAAATGACGACAAGGAGAATGCCGATGTTTCCAGAGTACAGAGAATTAATTTCCACCCTGAAAACCCAAGATGCTCATTTTCAACGTAAGTTTAATGAGCATAATCAGTTAGACGAGGAAATCAAACAACTGGAAAAACGTGTCGCCAGTGATTTCAATCCCACTGTGAAAGAACTCAAAAGCAGAAAGTTACATTTAAAAGAGGAAATTTATCAGATCCTCAAATCCCACGAGTAATTCTACTATTACTCTAAAGACAAATAAGGGCGCCTAAGCGCCCTTATTAATGTCATCACAATCGCTTACAGATAGTAATCCTTCAGCGGTGGGAAACCGTTAAAGCATACTGCTGAATACGTCGTCGTATAAGCCCCTGCGGTTAACCAATACATACGATCGCCAATGGCTAAGTCATTTGGTAGGCCATAGCTATAGTGCTCATACATGATATCTGCACTGTCACAGGTTGGGCCGGCAATCACGCATTTATCCAGCTCGCCTTGACGCTCAGTATAAATCGGGAACTTAATCGCCTCGTCCATCGTTTCAATCAAGCCAGAGAATTTACCCACATCGGTAAACACCCAACGCTCTAAAGCCGTGTAAGATTTTTTGCTGATCAGTACCACTTCAGACACTAAAATCCCCGCGTTAGAGATCAACGAACGACCTGGTTCCAAAATAATTTGTGGTAAATCATCACCAAAATCTTCCTTCAGGAAGTGAGTGATTTGCTCGGCATACACACCCAATTGATTGGTTTTATCAATATAGTTAGCAGGGAAACCGCCACCCATATTGATCATCTTCAAGGTGATATTGTGCTCATCACGCAAACGGTCAAAAATACTTTTCACTTTACCAATAGCGGAATCCCAAGCACCTATGTCACGTTGCTGAGAACCCACATGGAAAGAAATACCAAAAGGCTCTAAGCCTAATTCCTGTGCCAATACTAATAGCTCATAGGCCATTTCGTTTTGGCAGCCGAATTTACGGGATAACGGCCAATCAGCGGTATCTGTACCTTCGGTCAGAATGCGCACATAAATACGTGAACCCGGTGCTTCTTCAGCGATCATTCGCAAATCAGCTTCTGAGTCAGATGCATACATACGCACGCCACGCTCATAAAATGCACGCACATCTTGGCGCTTTTTAATGGTATTACCATAGCTGACTCGATCGGTTGTCACACCGACATTCATGACCATATCTAGCTCATAAATCGAGGCAATATCAAAGTTTGACCCTTTATCTTTTAGTAAAGATAAGATCTCGGCCGCGGGGTTTGCCTTAACTGCATAATAAACGTTGGCGTAAGGAAAACTATTAACCATGTCATCGTATTGTTTCGCTATGATACTGGTATCGATCACGACGAACGGGGTTGCTTTGTCTTTGGCAAACGCTTCAATACGCTTGAATGTGTCCATATCATAATAGTCAGCAACATCAATAGATTGAAATTGGCTCATTGGGCCAGAGTCTCCTTTGGGTCAGATAGATAACAGTAAGTGTGATGTATTAAAAACGTGCGCAGTAAACGATATTTTTTCGCTTTACGCAACGAATTTTTATGCTGAATTAATAACTTTTTATTCCCCAATTCTTTAAGGAACTGAACCATCAGAAAAAGGCGCTATAAAACAAATAATTATGCACACAAACCCTAAGGTAAATTTGTGTTCATTATCAGAATAAAAAGTGAATTTTTTACGACGTTATCGGAAGGGAGATGGATAGACTGGCTGGAGCCAAAATATCCATCTAAAAACAGTTATCTTGAAGTAACAATCACACAGCGAAAAGAAGACGAATGGATGCCTTAAAATACGTCCGTTAAATCGAGTTGTTACTGCGGCTGATTGAGTTTTGCGAGGGCTTGGTTCAAGGCTTCACTGGAATCAAAATAGGCAATGTCCAGAATGTTACGCTGCTTGAGTAATATCATAGTGGCCATATCTTTGTTATCAGGTAATAAACGACTGATCTCACCATCCCTATCTAACCCAATCGCAAAAGGTAAATCTTGCATCTGTGGCACAGCCACAAATTTAGCGATCAAAGAAGGCATACCACTGATATCGGCAACATAAACTAAACCCGTTGGCATTTGAGTCGCGCTCAAGGGCGTAAGTGCATCCTTAATCACATCACCGCCTTTCATGCTGCGACTAAAGAGCAGCACTTGAGTCTCATCAGTCACATTAATGGTTTTATCATTTTGGTCGAGAAGTGAAATGGGATTAATCGCATCTCCGGCAACATAACTCGCAGCATACGCCCAGATTGGGGTTAACAGACAAGACAAACATAACAACAGCGTTTTCATAAACACTCGACTCCATTATTGGATAGGCGAACAGCATACCTGACTCCCCCTATCGACTCATTAAACCAACCACGATTACATGATACGCTTCACACATGAAGGGCGAAAAGTATTTGGTGGAATTTCTACGCTATAATCGCACAGTTAATTTTATTACAAGGATATCATAATGATAACACCTGGACTCGATCAAGAATTGCAGCAACTACAAGGCGTTTATCAACTCATCACCGAGTTTTTAGTCACCTACAGCTTCCAACTCGTAGGTGCTTTGCTGATCTTTTTGTTAGGTTTATGGGTAGCCAGTAAAGTATCACGCTTAGTCGCTAAGCAATTCGACAAACACAATATCGATATCACCCTAAGCAATTTTGTCAGCAATCTTATCCGCATTCTGATCATAGTCATGGTCGGGATTATCGCCCTCGGCAAAATCGGCATCAGTATTACCCCTATGGTTGCAGCAATTGGTGCCGCCTCCCTCGGCGCAGGTTTAGCCTTACAAGGTATGCTAGCGAACTATGCCGCAGGCGTGACTATTATCGTCACCCGCCCTTTTGTGGTAGGCAATACTATTGAAATTAAAGGGGAAAGCGGCGTTGTTAAACGTATCCACTTAGGCATGACCATACTGACCAATGAGGAAGGTGAGCAAATCAGCATTCCTAATAAGCATATCGTCGGCGAAATCCTGCACAACTCCTTCAGCAATAAGCTAGTCGAAACCCAGTTCAATCTCAGTTACAACACAGATCCCGAACGAGCCATTAGTGTGATTACTGAGTTATTGAGCAATAATCCCTATGTTTATCAAGAGACCACACCTAATATTGGCATCAATGGTTTTAATGCTAATGGAATTGAAATGGGGGTTCGTTACTGGGTGCCCACACAAAGCTATTTTCAACATAAATATAAGGTGAACCTAGCTCTTTATAACGCCCTTAAGCAGGCAGGAATCGAGATTGCCTGCCCCATTAGGGAGATCCATCTGCAAGATAAATAACGCTAATGCCCATGGGATTGGTAGGCTTAGTCGATCAGCCTAGCCCAAATTGTATACTTGCATTCTTGTAAAAACTTACGTTTACTATACTCCCAAATATCGATAGTGATGGACTACTATGTTGTTGATACTCATAATTATTGCTTTTATTTTACTGTTTATTTTTTTCGCTAAATATCAAAAAAAACAAGTGCAAGCTAAAGCACTTGCCGCAGGTGATCCTACTGCGCTACTCAATCATGGCTTAACACTGATTAACCAAGGCGAAGTCAACTCTGGCCTAGATTATATTCAGCAGGCAGTCGATAAAGGCTTAGCCGTTGCCGCCATTGCTATGGCAGAACTTTATTCCGGTCGATTCCCACAAGTTCCCGCCGATCCCAAGGCATCTAACGATTGGTATAAAAAAGCCGCGGAAATAGAGCCTCAATATTTACCCATGCTCACACTACCTAATTTGCTCTCTTCTGAGTCGCAAACACTCGATGAGTTAATCGCACAGGCAGAACAGCTCAAACCTAATGCCGAAGCGGGGCAAGCCGAGTTTCAATATGAGCTTGCTTACTTGTATCTAAGCCAGCCCTTTCTCGATCCCGATGCTAGCCAAGCAATTTACTGGTTCGAAAAAGCCGCCGCACAAGAAAACCAAAGAGCCTATTACCATTTAGCCACACTCTACTGGCATGATGAGCGCGTCACTTCGGACTATATCAAAGCACGTGAATACTTTGAGAAATCCGCAGCCGCTGATTATGAATTAGCAAAAGATGATCTAGGGCATATGCTTGCTGCAGGCCAAGGTGGACCTAAAGATTTAGCGCGTGCAGAGGCATTACTTAGCGAGCGCGCCGCAGACGATGATTTCCGCCAGTATTATCTTGGTAAACGTTTCCTCTACGGTGAAGATTTTGCTGTCGACTATGACAAGGCGCGCCATTGGTTAAGCCAATCTGTCGCTAGAGGTAATGACTTCGCTAAGATTGAATTTGCTCATCTTTTACTGAAAGCGCCACAAA
The DNA here is from genome assembly GCF_025654245.1 of Shewanella sp. SM29. Classification (NCBI taxonomy): domain Bacteria; kingdom Pseudomonadati; phylum Pseudomonadota; class Gammaproteobacteria; order Alteromonadales; family Shewanellaceae; genus Shewanella; species Shewanella sp. SM29. The sequence continues at coordinate 982 of NZ_JAKKRN010000030.1, read as the reverse complement.
ATGAAAGTGATTACCAACAGGCTAAAATTGACTTTGAAGAATTCGCACTTAAGTGGAATGAAGACGCACTGCTAGGCTTAGGCAAGATTTATGAGCAAGGTTTAGGCGTGAGTCGCCAACCAATTAAAGCGTTAATGTATTACCAGCTCGCGGCCATGAGCAATAGAGCAGATCACCTAAAAGAATTAGCCAGATTCAGTCAGCAACTAGGTACCTTAGAGATAAGAGAGGCTGAGCGTCTACGTGACAGTTTCTTGCATCAGCATCCAATCCCCGCTGAGCAACAACAATATTTTTATTTCTATAAGGCTGAATCATTTTTAAGTGGTGAAAAAACCACTCAAGAGGCTCTACAAGCGGCAGAAGCTTGGTACGTCAAATCGGCAGAGCTAGGTCATGAAATTGCTATGCGGGAGCTGGTCAATATTTACGGCGCAGAACAATTAAATAAACCTATACAAATGTTTATTTGGTCTAGTTTATTGCTACGTCATTTTGGTAAATACGGGATGAATAGCGCTCAACGACTCCATCAAAACACCGCAAAATCATGTTTAACCGAATCCGAACTTGCCTACGCCGAAACTCAAATTGAGGCTATTGAAACCCAATTAACGCCCTATCTTGAGTCGGATAGGTAAGTTTCCTAGCAGCGAATGAGCCCCAGAAAAGGTTTGGTCAGATTTAACAGGCCAAACCGTTTGGTTACAAAATAGAGTGAATTTATAATTACTTAACCTGAACTCGGGATAAGAAATGTTGAACTAATAGCCCTCCAAGTGATCGGATCTTTCGACCAAGAGAAACCCCATCACACCGGAGGGCCTATGCATAAATTAGTGGAAGTGTTTTGCGATGTCGATGATTTTTGCGCTGTTTTTATTCCAGAATGGGAAAAAACGCTGTTAATCGATGGTACACGCAAGCGTCATCGCGCTGGCCGTATGACGATGAGCGAAGTGATGACCATCATCTTACTTTT